>CANNKP010000029.1 GCA_947505255.1 Flavobacteriales bacterium | reverse complement strand
TAATTATGTGAAACTAAAATTTCGGAACCGTCCTTTCTAGCATATATTTTATCTGCAAAAGT
Organism: Flavobacteriales bacterium; assembly: GCA_947505255.1. GTDB lineage: Bacteria > Bacteroidota > Bacteroidia > Flavobacteriales_D > Crocinitomicaceae > M0103. Next base: position 20,554 of record CANNKP010000029.1, on the reverse strand, counting down.
TTCATCGCTTTCAATAATTTCAACTAATTCTGTATAAACGCCAATTTTCCCATCGTTGTGATGAATCGTCAAGACTTTTGAACCTTTTGAATCGATAGTAAAATCTGCTTCCAATGGTGTTGTTGAGTTCTCAAGTCGAATTTCAATATGTTCCGTTTCGGATTCGCAATATCCAACTCCTTTTGTAACGCTTACATTTTTTCCATTGCTCATTTTATTAAATGAAAAAAGGAAACAATCTTTCGCTTCAATTCCCTCTTCTGGTATAAAGTTGATGGTATAACTTTCAGTTTTTGCTTCATTTGTGTATGTGCCCAGATAAAAAGGATCTAACTGACCGTATGACAACATGTTAAAAAGGAGAATTGAAAATAGTACAAGATTGAATTTCATTTTAGTAACTTTAGATATACCTTCAAATATATTAAATATTTCATCAAAAAACACATCGTTAAAAGTAAAACGACATACTGTTTTTAAACATTTTTGAAAGGTTAAGGAGTTCTAAAAAGACAAAAAACACTAACTTAGAGAAATAATGAAACAGCAAAAATGGAAGATTTAATAATTACAAAAGCATCTGGAGCAGAAGCAATTTTCTCTTTCGAAAAATTACGCCAATCTATGCGGAATTCTGGTGCCAATGAAGTCCAAATTGACAAGGTAATTGAAGACATTACTCCACGATTGCATCAAGGGGTTTCAACAAAAAAAATATATAAATGGGCTTTTGCTTTATTGAAGAAAACCTCAAAACATGTTGCAGCTAAATACCAGCTTAAAATGGCAATAATGGAATTAGGTCCTTCAGGTTTTCCATTTGAAAAATACATCGCAGAATTATATAAAAGACAAGAATATAAAGTAAAAGTGGGAACTATTGTACAAGGAAATTGTGTAACCCATGAAGTTGATGTATTAGCAACTACAGAAAAAGAACACCTCATCGTGGAATGTAAGTTTCATAGCTTACAAGGGAAACAAAGCGATGTGAAAGTTTCTTTATATTTCCATTCACGATTTAGAGATCTTCATTCACAATGGATTCTGCGACCAGAAATTGCTTCGAAAAAAATCGAAGGATGGATTGTGACGAACACACGATTTTCGCCCGATGCGTTGCAATATGCAAATTGTGTGGGACTAAAATTATTAAGTTGGGATTTCCCACAAGGAAATGGTTTAAAAGATTTAGTTGAACGTTATTTCTTATACCCAATAACGTGTTTAACAAGCATTACGAAATTAGAAAAGGAAAAATTATTATTGGAAAATGTCGTTTTTTGCGAAGACATTCTTGTTAAACAGGAAAAACTGAGAAAAGTCGGCATTATAGATCGAAGAGTAAATGTTATTCTCGAAGAGGTAAAAAACATGAAAGATTCCAACCAAAAAAAATAACGATTTAAAAATATACTTAAGAATCCGTTAAACAAATCGTATTTGATACTAATTTCAGATTCTTAAGATAAAATCCCAACCTATTTAAGCTCCTTATATGTTTTAGAAACAATTGATTTGAATTCAGTCATTTTGAATTTCTTTTCATTGATTCCATCATATTCTTTCATTATGTTTCCATTCCACAAATAGAAAACACCGGGTGTATCTTTAGTGGAACCAAGGCTTTTCCAAAAAGTGGCAATATCTGCAATTTGATATGAATATTTAGCACCTGCAAAGGCGAAAAAGTCTGGTATTAATTCTGGCTCTTCATCCATAAAAACAATTTTTAAATCTGGGAAATCTGCAACCTGCTTTTTTAATTGTGTCAATTCTTTCGCTGTTTCTTTGCAATGATCGCAACCTGGAGCGAAGAAACAAAGTATTTTTCTTCCCTTATCGATGTCAGCAAAAAAGTTGGAAAAGCCCGATTTTCTCTTTTTAGGTTCGTCTATTTTCGGAACTACTTCTTCTACTTTGATATCCTTAATGGTTGTATTATCTGCAGCAACCTTCACTCCTACTGTATCAATAACTGTGGTTGAATTGTTACTATTATCATTCATCTCAATTTCTGGTTGATCTTGAATAACCGTTTGTGCTTTTTTTAATGGTCCAACGAGGTAAACAGCCAAAATACTGGCAAATGTAATGGATGAAACAAATGAAAAATTCATTTTATCTTTTAATTTATCTGTTTTAGCGTATAATAATCCGATTAATCCCATGGCAATTATATTTTTAATTAATGCTTGTAAAGGTGACATTGGCAGTAATGAACCAAAGCAACCACAATTTCCTGAATTCCCATTTGTAAGAATGTCATAAGACAAATGTGCGGAGAAAATAAATAAGATTAAAAAAGACATTGGTAATACTAATCTTTTGTAAAAATGTGGCTGAAGTAATAAGATTCCTAAAGCCAATTCACAACCAATCAGTGTTCTTGAGAAATAAGATGCTGTAACTTCGCTGAACCCCATTGGCAGAAGTTGTTTAATTTCAAATGTTGTTAAAGCAAAATACGGTGAAGGATATAATTTTGCAACTGCAGATAATAGAAACAAAAAAGACAAAACTAGTCTTATTGAAAGTGTCAGATTTTTGTTTAGCGGCTTAGTTGAACTCATTTGATGCTGAATTAATTGGTTATTATTTGATAAATGTAATTCATCTCATTGAAAAAATAAACTCTGAACAAAAAACTAACGAATAAATAACGTTTCATGAATTTTATTAAGTGGTTAAGTATCTTAATTCAAAATATATTATATTTGAGTTTATTACTACAACTGCACAATGATAAAGCCAATAATTAACATTGGGAAGAATAGAATGTTTTCTTTTCTTCTTCCTCAAGAAAAAACTTCAAAGAAGTCTCAATTTATATTACGGTGCCTTTTGGTGGTAATATGTTCCTTATTTTGTAAAAGTTTTGAGTTACAAGCACAATGCGCTGTGGTTGCTAATGCTGTTCCAAGTACAACATTATCCTATGTTCAAGCTGGAGGAACGAATGCAACTGGTGTGGCATTTAATCCAACTTTATCGTTGTACTATGCTGCAGTTGCAGGGAATCCTGGTTTTCCGTTAGAAACATTTTCAGCTGCTGGAGTTCCCTTATTCCAAACAAACACGGGATTTGATATGCGCGGAATGTGGTGGAATCCCAATACAAATCAATTGGAAAGTAATGGCTACAATACAGGTGGAATATGGAAATACAACCTCAATGCTTCTGGTTATGCCTTGAATACTGGTGTTTCAATTTTCACAGGAATGAACCAACCTACAGCTCAATCAAATGGTGATTACAACTGCGCGGACAACGAAATAGTTTACTATAATGCAGGCGCAATCATGCGAAGAAATAGAACTACAAATGCGTTAATTGGTTCACTTGCAATTACTGGATTACCAGTTGCTTTAGGAAACTTGAACGATAATTCGATTTGCTATACAGATTGTTTAGGACATGAATATGCACTTCTAGATTATGTTTTGAAACGTGTCTATTTTATTAATAAAGCAACAGGAGCTTATAATGGCATGTCACAATTACCTGCTACAGCTGTAACAAATGTCTCTTTTAGAACCTCTTGGGCAAATGGTCTATTTTGGATTTATAATACCGCGAATTTAACATGGTACAGTTATCAAGTATTGACTGGAATCAGCGGTGTTTGCTCCTTCCCAGTGTGCACACCGCCAACACTTGTTGTAAATAATTTAACTGCTTGTGCACCCAACACTGTTAATTTAAACAACGCTATCAATGTCGCTTCTAGCCCAGGAAATGCAACGTTTTACTCATCTTTAGCTAATGCAAATGCGGCAACAAGTCCAATAAGTAATACCGTGGGTGCTAGTGGAACTTATTATATACGACTCGAAACATTAACAGATGCAACTTGCTTTTCAGTTGCTGCGATAACGGTAACAATAAATCCAAATTACAACACAATTATCGCGGTTACAACGTGTCCAAATTCAACTGTCACTTATCCTGACGGGACTTCGTCTGTTATCACCTCAAATACTTCTCATGTTTCCAATTTATTAACCGTTGCGGGATGTGATTCTCTCATCACGACAAATGTTACAATGAATCCTGTTTATGCAATCACCAGTAATATAAATGCTTGTCAAAACTCTTCAGTTACCTATCCAGATGGCACAGCAGCAGTTATAACTGCAAATACTTCTCATGTATCCAATTTATTAACCGTTGCGGGATGTGATTCTCTTATCACGACAAATGTTACAATGAATCCTGTTTATGCAATCACCAGTAATATAAATGCTTGTCAAAACTCTTCAGTTACCTATCCAGATGGCACAGCAGCAGTTATTACGGGAAATACTTCGCACATAAGCTCTATACTTTCGGTTGCAGGATGTGATTCAATTATTACAACTAACGTTACAATGAATCCATTGCCTGTTTCAGGAACAAATGGTTCAATTTCTTTTTGTTCAACTGATCCAGGATCCAATTTATTCAATCAATTAGGAGGCACGCCTGCTTCTGGAGGAATATGGTCACCAGTTATGGCTTCAGGTTCAGGAGTTTTTAATCCTGCTTTGGATCCAGCTGGAACGTATACCTATTCCGTAACGAATCCATGCGGAACAAGTAGTTCAACGGTAATAGTTACAATCGCTACTGGTTCAAATCCTGGAACAAATGGAGCGATTACTTATTGTTCAAATGCACCTTCCTCTAATCTATTTGCGCAGCTCGGAGGAACACCAGATGTTGGAGGAATTTGGACGCCTGCACTTGGTTCAGGAACGGGACTTTTCAATCCTTCGATAGATCCTTCTGGAACATATACATATACAATAACTTCTTCCTGTGGTGTTTTTTCAGCCCAAGTAGTTGTAACTGTAAATCCTACAGATGTTGCAACATTTACGATGCCATCAGCAACGAATTGCAGCAATGATGCAAATCCAATTGCAACCATTACAGGAACGCCTGGAGGAACTTTTACGATGACAGGTGGTGGAGTAATAAACGCAGCTACTGGAGAGGTAAATGTTACTGCAACAGGTGTTGGAACATATGGAATTATTTATACAACATCTGGGCTTTGTGCTGCTTCATCTATTTTTAATTATTCAATATTAAATGACGCAGATGCATCAATTATTAGTGCAGGACCATTTTGCCAATATGACTTGCCATATCAACTTCAAGCAGTTAACAGCGGTGGTTCTTGGTCTGGAACAGGAGTTTCACCAACCGGAATATTTGATCCATCAGTAGCAAATGTGGGAATGAATTCAATTACCTACACTATTCCTGGAATATGTGGTGATGCTCAAACAATTCAACTAGATGTTACAGCTACCCCAACTGTTTCAACAATTTCAGATACGATTATTCGATTAGGATCACCGGTTGATTTAATTTCAACAAGTTCGGCATTGACTTTTTCATGGTCTCCTTCAACGTGGTTGGATTGTAGTACATGTCTTAATCCGATAGCAATACCTGAAGAAACAATAACATATACTATCACAGCTGAAGATAACGGTTGTTTTGCAACAGATCAAGTTACAATAACTGTACTTTATGATTTGGTAGTTTTTGTACCAAACATCTTCTCACCAAATGGCGATATGGATAATGATGTTTTGTATTTACGAGGAAAAGGGATTGTAAATATGAAATTTGTTGTGTTTGACCGCTGGGGTGAAAAAGTATTTGAATCCGCCAGTTTAGAAGATGGTTGGGATGGAAATTTCAGAGGTAAAAAAGTAAATCCTGCAGTTTTTGTTTACTATGTTGATGTTGTCTTCAAAGACGGTTCAACGGTAAGTAAAAAAGGTGATGTAACATTAATTAGATAAGTATGAAAGTAATATTAACGCTTCTTTTCGTTACGTTTTTGGGATTAATTGGAAGATCCCAAGACATTCACTTCACGATGTTCAATGCCGCTCCGATGGTTTTAAATCCAGGTGCAGCAGGAGTTTTTGAAGGAACTTTTAGAGCATCAACTAACTACAAAACTCAATGGGGTTCTATTTCTAGTCCATACCGTACTTTTTCTTTTTCAACGGATGGCGCACTGTTCAAAAATAAGTGGCGAAATGCATTTATGGGTGCTGGATTATCTATTTACAGGGATGTTGCAGGGACAACTAATTTTGGGACAACTAAAATAGATTTGACGATTTCTACTGTTCTACTTTTGGATAGAAATAACACTTTTTCTGTTGGAATGACTGGAGGTTGGGCACAACGCACTATTTCACCAGGAAATCTGCAATGGGATGCGCAATTCAACGGTCAAGCTTTTGATCCAACATTGCCTTCAAATGAAAGTTATATTTTCGAAAATAAATCTTACATGGATTTTGGCGTTGGCGCTATGTGGGCTTATGGTACTGCGGCATCAACTATTTCATCCTTTGATAAAGTTAAGGCTCAAGTCGGAATAGCATACCACCATTTGGCTCGTCCAGAATTGGAAAGTTATTATGGGTCAAGTGAAAAACTGTTTTCCAAATTTGTTTTTCATGCGAATATGCATTGGGCAACGGGATATTCAAAATTGGCTTTGCGGCCGCGTATAAATGCAATTTTTCAAGGTCCAATGCGAGAAATTAATTTAGGAATGATGTTTCGTTACCTTGTAAAAGATGGATCTAAATATACCGGAAATGTCAAAGGTTTTGCAATTGGCTTTGGAGGTTATTACCGATTAGGAGATGCTGTTTCACCAAGTGTGGAAATTGAACTTGCCGGATTATCAATTGGTTATTCGTATGATTTTAATACATCTAGTTTACGAACTGCATCAAATGGTTTTGGTGGTTCCGAAATCTATTTGAAATTCCAGAATCCCAATCCATTCTTTATATTTTCAAGATCACCAAGTTTTTTATAATTCTGAAAATAGTTTATATTCGCGCACTGAATTAAAATAGTAAAACCATTAATCATGAAAAAACTTATTCTTATTATTCTATCCATTTTGACTTTTGGAATTTCTAAAGCTCAAGAAACCGTAATGTTTGCACCTGAAGGAGAATGGCAAAACTACTATTGGTTGGATGGTGATGTTCTAAAAAAATCAATTGATGGTGAGTGGGTTAATTGGCTGTGGTTGCAAGATGATGTTGTAAAAAGAACTATAGATGGTGAATGGGAAAATTATTATTGGTTAACTGAGGATTTAGTAAAAATGGCTCCAAATGGAGAATGGGAAAATTATTATTGGATCCAAGACGATGTAATTAAAGTTGCTCAAGACGGAGAATGGGTGAATCAATATTGGCTTGAGGACGATGTGCTAAAAGAAGCAATAGATGGTGAATGGAGCAATTTAGCTTGGATAAAAGGAAGTTTCAATTTACAACTTTTAGCCGTTATTATGGATGATTGGTATGGATATTAAAATAGATTTTTAATATCCGATTCTAATGTAATAGCAGATTCAATCTAGCATAATATTGTCCTCTTTGAACAATAATGCTAAACCAATCAGTAATAAAACCAATAACGACTTAACCCAAATCAGGATATCTCAATTTCAAAGCAATTCCGTCAAAATTTCCCATACTGCCATTTTCAACGAATACTACTCGACCGTTTTTACTTAAAACCGTTTCAATAATCGTCTCAACGAGGTCATTAATGCGTTTATAACTTTCATCATTCGCCTGTTGATTTAACTTCATTAAATATTTATCACTCGAAAAATAGGCCGGCTTGATCAAATCTTTCTCTACAATTAATTCAAGACCTTTTCCTTCTGCGGCTGTCCTCCAAACATCACTTATTCCAACAGCAATCATTTCACTTCCCACGAGATCTGGTAAAGTTGATAGTAGATTATTATGTGCAGTTCTAAAACTTCGTTGCACTTCTCCCCAAGCTTTTACGGAAAAATCCTGAAGAATATCAACGTTGAAATTACCTTGAATTTTACCAATAACATTATTCAAATTCTTTGTTAGTTGTAAATAGTCAGTTATTAAACGTTTATCGCCTGCTAATAAGATTGGACGACCAAAATATTCATAGTTTACCAACTTTTTATCTGCTTTTTTAAAGAAATCTTTCATTCTAATTTCTTGAATTTCTGTTTTATCTTTTTCAAACTGTTTAAAAACGGTACTGCCATTTGAAGTAATTCTACTCGCATCAGAATATTCGTATTCTATTATATATTCCAAAGGAAAATCGGTGTTATGGACTTCGTTCAATTTACTCCCTAGTCCTTCAAATAAACGCACTTCATTTTCTTGTAAAGACAATACATAATAATCAAACATAGTTTGATTGTAATACAAAAGATCTCTTACATAAAACTTATCTGAAATACTGATTTTTTCTACTACAGAAAATGGAAATCGAATACTTTTTGAGATCGTAGAAGAAACAAAAATTCCTAATCCATCCAAAGAATGATTAAAATCGATCTGCTCGTATTGCTTTTCTAAATTCTCAATAACGTTAGAAATGTCCTTTTGACTTTCCTTACTTTTCTCGATTAATAGGTTTTTAACCTCTGAAACGATTTTTTTGAATACTAATTTATCCTGAAATCTATCAGGCATTAAACGATGGGTCGGTAAGATAATTGAAACACAAAATTCTTCCTTGTGATCCAAAATCTCTTCAATTTCTACATCAGACATAATTGTAAGTTGTTAGTGTAAATCAATTTGGTTAATGACTCTTCTTAAATTGAAAATCACTTCTAAAAAGTACATTTTCTAATCTCATTAGGTTAAATGAAGTCAACGTTAAAGTAACATTTTAACTGTTTTATAAAAGGAGACTTTCAACCGAAAACCTCCTTTTTCTGAAACAGTTTAGTTATTCTGCTGCTTTTAACAATTTTCTTTCAGCCGTTTTTAAAACTCTATTATTATTGTATCTGTTCGTAACAGCTTGAATCGTTTTTAATAAATTCTCACCTGAGTCAGACAGATTGCCTAATAGCTTTTTTTCTTCACTTACACTATGGTTAAGTAACTTGTGTAACGACACAATTCCTTTCAATTTACCTGCTTCATCTACAACAGGCAAGCGACCAATCTGATTTTTGCGCATGTGCTGAAAAGCGGCAGAAATTTCGTCATTACTTTTTACAGTGTGCACGCGTTTCGACATTACTTCCTCAACTTTGCGGTTTTCAAAAGGAACAGATTTCGTTTGAGCACTGGCAAGACAAATATCTCGATCAGTAATTATTCCCAATACCTTTTTGTCTTTATTAACCACTGGCAATGCGCCACAATTGTTTGCCTTCATTGACTTTGCTGCATCCTGAAGTTTTGTTTCTGGTGAACAAAATTTTACTGAATGCTCCGACATTACATCTTTTACTTTCATCATTTTTAATTTTAGAATTACTACTACTGTTAATTATATGCTGTAAAGTAAATCCAATGACATTTTATTTTAAAGATCATTACTCATGCTTTTCACTGATTTTCATCAATCTAAAATTTCTAAAACAGGAATTCTGCAGGTACACACTTCTTACAGAGCCAACTATTTACAAAGTGAATTCTTGTGTTAAATTTGGAGATTATTTGATTTTTACAGCGTTGAAACTCGCACTAAAGAAAAAAAACACCTCCAAAAGGAAAGTGCTTTTCAATAAAATGACCTGGAAAAACATGAAATCAATCTTTACTAAGGATTATTTTTAGTTAATTATTAATATCTAGAGAACTTAACTATTTTAATCACGGAAAAATGAGCGTAAACTAGCTAGTTGAATACACCGCTAACTACGTGTTAAAAAACAACTTAAATGATCAGAATATTTTTTTACTATCCGACAATTACTCATTTCACTTCATTTGCTATTAATCGTCGATAACCCACAGCATGACTTGCTCCATATTGCCGGATACACACTTGACCATCTTGATTTCCTCCCAAACAAATTATCTCGTTGGTTGAATCATCTTTTCCAAGATAGATAGCAATGTGTCCTTTCCAAGAAGTAGGATTCTCTCTCCAAAACACCACAATGTCGCCTGGCTTTGGATTTGTAGTTGCAATCCCCTGCTCTAACCAAGATTTTGCAGTTGCCTTTTTTGAATAGTTCAATCCAGCTTGTTTTGCGCAATAACCGACAAATACACTGCACCAAGCCGACTCATCGGTTTTCATTGAACCATTTCCAGTTTCTTTGAAAAAGTTCAAGATTGTTTTATTATGCTGTTCACCTTTAATTTCTCTGATCCCATAATACTTTCTTGCTTCTTTGATTAAAGGTATTTGTAAAAGTGACGCATCTGAAAAATCGTAACTTGCCAATTCCTTCAAAAACAAATCTGAAGAATTTTCCCAAAATTCATTCGTTGTTAAAGTAATTTCCTTTACAGATTTTGAATTATTTGAAACGTCTACTTTGGGTATAATACGTTTTTGTTGACCAATTTTTTTAAAGTAATCTGCAACTTCTGTTTCCTCCTTACCATTGTTCTCAATGAAATAATTAATAACCATCCCATTCGCTAATTGCAGTGTCAATTTTCCTTTTTTTTCTTTAATCGGAATGGAAACTTTTGTTGTTCCAGCAATCTGTGCAGTTACACTATTATTCAACGGAATAGAATTCCCATAACTTTTATTTATATCATCATACGCTGAAAAAGTTGCCCTTAAACCTGTAATTTGCTGTTCAAATAAAATATCAACTTTTCCATTTGCAACAAGCAATTGTTTTGACGGAAGAAAAGAGACATAAGAAACGCCTCCTTTTAATTGCTCAACATACGCCAAATTGTCAAATTCTGACGAACCAACTGGTTTTTCCAATAATTGGTCTTCGGCTTTGAGCGGTAAATGCGAATAAATCATAACCGCTGGTGCGACTTTCAACCAACTTTCAGGCATTGAAACATCACTAAAAAAGCTACTTTCATTTAACTCAACTTTATTCCAAGCGTGTACCCTTCGTTCGAATTTCTGACCTTCACCATGCTTCAAATAACCGCGAATTGATGTGATAGATAAACCAGCAGCCTTTCCCATTTTTTCAATCACTTCAGACAATTGAAGGGAGTTCAAACGACGTTCTTTTCCTGCAATATTTTCTGTTAATGCTGCATCCGTTGTTTCTTCAGACAAATCAAAAGAGCTTTCTGTATCAATTTCAATTTGTTTTTTAATGAAGTTCACCAAAGTTTGATAATTCACCCATTCGCTATGTCCACCTTTGGTTATTTTTTTAGCTAAATCATCTAAATCAATTTTCGTTTCCACGCCTTCATTTCTGACAATTCGTTGCGAAAAAGGATCTAAATAAAACGGGGAATTATACTTGTTTTTGTTGACTGCTTTCAATAAAAAGTTTTTTTGCTGAAAAATACTTTGGAAGCGCGATAAGTAAACCTTATTGTCAATAAAGGCAAATGCTTTTTTATACAAATCACTTTTAAATTCCGAAGTTATTTTTGAAAATTGAATTTTTCCTGCTGCCATTGTATAGGTTCCAGTATTCCGTTGAACAATGCTTTCGTGAACAAGTGAAAAATCTTCCTTTCCCTTTTGATAGTTGCGCACTGGAACATAGATCAAATGTTCGAAGGTTTTATCCTGATAGAGACGAATTAGTTCAGTGTTCGCGTTTGATTTAGATGGAACAAAAACATATTTTAAATTTGCCTTGGTGATTTCCCAAGAAGATTGTTTGGCATTTAACGTTCCAATAGAAAAAAATAAACCAATAATTAAGACCATTACTTTTTCCATAATCCATGTTTTTTAGCCGACATTTATAAAAAAGTAATGTTTTTTCCATATGTTTTTTTGATTGTTTTTGATAGAACGATTTACAGCATGAAATGTAACACTATTTTGAAATAAATAGTGAAATCAAAGAATTTATGAACGATTGTATTAATTACTTTTTGACGTCTCAGAATTTACAAGAGATGAAATAAGAGAAGCATTGAAGGAAGATTGATTAATACTTTTATTAATATGTGACTATCTAACGCGCGTATGGAATCATTAATGAATACTTTTTTAATTATATCTGACTATATAGGTGAAATTTATGTAATAAGGGTGAAAAACACTTAAATATATTCAATATACGTGAAAAACACTTAATTATCACGTTATAGTTCTAACCTTTAGTTTTTTTCTAAAAACACGGCAAATTAAAGGTGCCGGCGCCATGATGCGCTCAATTTGTCCGATTGGGATTCAGCCATAAAAAAGCCCAAAACCTTTACGGAATGGGGCTTTCAACAGAGTGACACTAGGGGTTGAAAAATCAAACTTTTAAAAGGATTTTGAGGGGCTCCAGACGATGTCATTTAATCGTTGCGAAACCATTTCTAGTGTTACTAAAATAGCAGAACCTTGAGGGAGGGTTCCAAAGACCAAGTTTCGAAATTCATTCACAAAAGTATTTTCTAGTTGAGACCAAACCATCTTTACATCTTTGAAGAGTAATGCATCTTTAGGGTGTTGATACAACCATTCATTATTGCTTTTAAAACTTTCGAAATCGTCCTGAGCAACGAGATGTAGCATGTCATCAAAATCAGATGATTCAAAAAACTGCTTCACCTCTTCCACTTGCAATAATTGATGGATATCGTAAGTGTGCCGAATTTTATTTTTTAGATCTTTAATTGGATCAGCACCATGGGAAAAGCGCACTAAACTCATGATTTTTTCGCAAATAGTTCTATTGACATGTAGAACCTGTACTTCAAAAGGTATCAGGCCATACTCAGTCGCTAATTCTAATTGATTTGCTTTTTGCATCATATCATAGATATAGGTAGCTATTTTTTGTTTGGTATATGGTTCATAACGTCCTAGCCATGTTGCCTCGATAATAATCACATCACGCACTTGACCAAATGCACCTTTGAATTCTTTAGTGTAATTATAGGCTACTTTTCGAATCATCCCTAATTTATTGGTGATTTCTGGTATTTGAATTTCTTCGAAACGGTCTGATACAACTTGTGTGATTTTCTTTAATTTGCTCTTTAGTTTATTTGGAGATTCGTCCTTGTTACGCAAAACCACCAAGTCTATATCTTCTGAAAAGCGTTCAATGAATCCGAAGCATTTGGATAGGGCAGTTCCTCCTTTGAAAACAGTTTCATTTCCAATTTCATTATGAAATATCAAATGAAGGGCATATGTGAGCCAGTAATCTTTTTCGATAAATTCGGGTTGGATATTCATTTGTTGCGCAGTCGCAAGAATGGCATCTCTGAATAGCGCATTGTTTTCATGTAGTCTCATGCGATATACCATTTTGATTTTGTAGGTAATTCTACTTCATTAATTCCTAATTTGATAGTGGATAGTGGATTTAAACTTGCATTAAGATTATCCAATCCTTTATTCTCTCTTCCGATTTGCTCTAAAATAGCGCCTACTAAAGCCCTTACTCTTGGAGGATACAACAAGGCATATTTAATGAGTGCATCTGTTTGTTTTTCATTATATGTTTGAAGAATTGAACTTAAACGACGAAGTGCCTGTTGAACAGAACAATCAGGAATATTTTTAATGTCTTTTACAGCATCTAGAATCCCCAAGATTTGATAATTGTTTTCATTTACATCAGCATAGCTTTTTACGGCTTTTGCCTGTAAAGCACCTCTATTAATGTTGATTCGTTTATTGCGACTTGCAATTTTAATTTGAAAGGCCATTTGAGTTGTTAGACCGAGTTTATTGTATAAAGAAAATCCGGTTTCGTAAGCGACACGTTTGCCGTTTTTAAATAAATATGAACGCAAGAGTTCACCATAAACAGGTTCCAATTCTCCAAAAACGGTTTGTTGAGGCTTATAAAACACTCCTTTGGAAACCTTTTTAATCAACCCTTCTTTTTGCATCCGTTCCAGCGCCTTGGCTGCAGTTAAGTAATTCTCCTTGGCAATACATATATCATTATACCCAAAAGTTTTTCCTTCGGGTAATTGATTTATTTTTTTTCGTATTTCAGCTGCCAATGTCATAGCACAAAGATACTTATAATTTTTAAATGTCAAGTTTTTCGCTCTTAAAACTTGACATTAATTAAATTATAACCCATCATACTATTGAATATTAGAGGATTCAATAATGCTGGCTTCGAAAAAGAGTACATGATAAGAAAGTTAACAAGTGATTTGAATATTATTTAATTCTCGTTAAAAACACTTAAAAAATTAAATTATTCGAAAAAAACGCTTAATTACCACCTAACAATAAGTTCTAACCTTTAGTTTTGTTTCTAAATGCAGTAAATTACAGGAATAGAACCATGTATTCTCTCAATTTTCTCAGCTTGGGGTGTGAACAATAAAAAAGCCCCAAACCTATATGGAATGGGACTTTTAGCTTAACTTGTGACCTCGTTAGGATTCAAACCTAAAACCTCTACAGCCGTAATGTAGTGCTCTATTCAGTTGAGCTACGAAGCCTTTTGTGGCTGCAAAGATACAGTGTTTTTTCTTTTTTGCAATAGATAAAATGTATTTTATTCAATCTCTGCGCTAATTCCTCTGTCTAGCAATGCAGTACATAGTGGTTCAAGGAGTTCATATTCCCCTCTTTTCACCTGGCATTTACCATTGTGGTGAATAATATACGTGCATTGTTCAGCTTGAATTGGGTTGTGTTCACATACTTTAATTAGTGATTCTATTACGTGTTCAAATGTATTGTAATCGTCGTTGTAAATGATTAAATCCTTCTTATCAACTAACAATTCCAATACTGAAACATCAAATTCCTCTTCCGTTTGTGTCATTTTATTTTTCTTCTAATTCTAGTTCTCTTTCCGTTTCTGTAACTAAAGACCAAGTTAAACCAAATAATTCTAATTTCGCCTTCAATTCTTCCATTTTAACATCTGGAATTCTATAAATCCGCAATTCTATAAATTCTTCCGATTGGATAAATTCTCTTCTATAATTATAACGCAACAGCCAATCGATAAAATCACCCGGTAAACTTTTGCTTTCAAATTTCACTGATACAATAGTCGAAGTATCGTCCAACGCTTCCATTATATAAACCGTATCAACATCATCTTTAAAATAATAAACTTGTGGTAATTCATCCTTTGAATCAGCGATTGCAGATTTCACATGTTTATCTATTTCATCGTAATAAAAACTTCCGTGACTATTATATCGATTCAATACTTCACGAGGAAATTCATTAAATGTCTTTTTAGTGACAATTTGAACGTGCTCAATTTTATTTTCAATTGTTGGTTCATCTGGAATAATTACTTTAATCGGATCGACAGACTCAACGACAACTGGAATTACTATATTTTGCTCTAAAACAGCGTCTCCGTTAACATCTAATAATTTTTGAGCCTCAGCCAACGAAATTCGCTCGCCTTTATAATAGGCTGTTATAAATGCGTCATTTACACCTTTTCCGATTGCTTCAAGTTTCTTTGGCCGTGCATTCTCAATTGAATTAAACATGCCCGAAGAATAACGGATTTGTCCATTTGGTAATCTTACAGTCATCAAAGGACTGATATTATAAACAGTATTGGCATTTACAGGTTTGTTGTAAACACCAATTTGAACAGTAAAAAACAAACCTAAATGCTTTTCAATTGGTTCTGCTTTAACCGCACCTGGAGCTTTATTATATGACAACTCGTCAACTTTTATTTTCTTCAATGTATCTTCCAATCCCATTGTGATGGCCGTATTCGTAGCCATCTCCAAAATTAATTCATTCTCCCCTTTCGCAACACATTCACCATTTGCTTCCAAAATTCGTGCTTCAGCCAATGAGATTCTTTTTCCATCACAATAAGCTACGGCAAAAGCATCAGCATATCCTAATCCTTTTATTTGATCTCTCACCTCAACAACTTTCTTACTGTTATTGAAATAACCCGCCAAGTATCGTGTAACACCATTATTTAGTTTCTCACCTGAAATCGGGGTGAATTCTTTGAATAAATCTTGTGGAATTGGTTTTGCAAATGCACCAACTTGAACACGGTAAACTAAACCAGTAGGATTTTTAACGTCAACAGGAATTGGATTTGCAACGGAATAAGTCTTTGTGCCTTCAACAAGAATTTCTAATCCACTCGCAGGAAGTGGAACTAATGCAGCAATCACAGCCAATCGTTTGATTGGTAGAATTCCTCTTTCAACAAGATTTTGCATTTTCATTGCTTCTTCTTTATTCGCTGGCAAAGCTTCCTTTGCGATTTGTTGCTTTGTTTTTAATTCACTTAGAAGCATTTGCTTATCCGCTTCCATTTGTTTAATTCTTTCAATATTCAATTGAAGTTTTGATTGGTTTTCTTCTGTCGAAACCTCCAATGAATTTTTCACTAATTCTTTCGAATTCGATTTTTCTTCAATTAATTGAGCTTCTAAATTAGCAATTTGTTTTTCAACTTCCAATGCTAGTTTTGCCTTCTCTTCATAATTCTTGTATTCCTCTGATGTAGCAATCTCTTGTTCCTCAACATAAGAAATTGTGTTTTTCAACGCTTTTGGATCAGTCGTTGATGCTGTTTTTTCATATTGAGCAAGGCGCGTATCAATAGCTTCTAATTGTTGTTGAACCAACGTTCTTTGTTGCACTTTATCCGCTCGTTGTTCTTTCAAAGCCACTAATTCTTTTCCTTTTGCACTTGAAATTTCAGTATCCAATTCCTTCATTATTCTTGTAAGCTCACCAACTTGAATTGAAAAACGACGTTTCTTTTCTTCTAAAGTAACTTGCGTTTCCAACGAAGTAATGTTGTTCTCATCTTCCAATTGCTGGATTTTATTTTCAATAATTGCCTCCTTTATAATAGCGTTCGCTTGTTTTTCTTTTTCCAAAGCCGTATTCAACATGTAATTCTTTTCTTCTACACTTTTCGTTTCTTGTGCTTCCTTAACGATGCTTTGAACTTCTTTTGACAAAGATTCTTGTTGCGCAATGGCCGTTTCAGAAGTTAATTTTGTTTCAGTATTTAATGCCAAACCAGCTTTCAATTCCTTGGTTTGTGCTTCAATTACTTTTTCTTTGTTTGCAATCTCAGTTGTAATCAATTTATTTTCTTGAATCGTTTGTTCTTTTTGAACCTGCGTTAATTCTTTTTGTATGCCTTGTTTTTCTTTTTGAGTTAAATCAGTATTCATCAAATTACGTTGTAACTCATTTTCTTTTTGAATCAATTCATTCAATTTTGGGTCATTAAAACTGTTTTGCTGATTCGTTGGATCTTCATTGGCAATTTTCTCTAATTCACCAATCGATATTTTCCATTCGCGACGTCTCGCTTGCACTTGTGTTAATTCTTCTTTTAACCAACTTACTTCTTCTTTTAATCCTTCATTTTTAGAATCATTTTCTAATTCATTTGATTTTTCAACTATTTGATTTAAAAGTGCTTTTTCGTAATTCGCTAAAATAACATCTTGTTGTTTTAATTCCGAAATTGTTGCAAATTCATCAGTCATCACGGTGTTATTCCCTTGCAATAAATCTTCTCTCAAATTAGTTACAAATGCTTTTTGTTTGACATCATTCTCAACCAAATCAACATTTCCAGCTCTATAATTTGCCTCGTTTTGTTTGCTTTGATTCAACTCTTTCGTAAGAATCTCATTTTCTATGCGCAATTCAGGATTATTCTTTTTGGCTAAAACCTTATCGTTTACAGCAATTTGAGCCGCAATTCTTTCTTGGTGAATAACTTCTCTTTCAGCTAAATCAGAATCCTTTGTTGCTGAAGATGATGCTTTTAATTTTTCAATATCCGAAATATAGTTTACATCAGCTTTCGAAATGTTTTCAGTTGCTTTGATTTGCGCATTGAACTCCGCATTTCGAGCGGTTAATTCAGAAATCGCCGCTTGCTGACTAACAATCAATTCCTGAATTGCGGCTACTTTCTGCTGCAACTGATCATCATTTGAATTTTTATCAAGTTGTTTCTTTAGGCTTTTTTCTTCTAATTGAAGTTTTGATAATAATTCGTTTTCTAATTTGATTTGTTCAATAATTTTCTTGGACTCCTCCATTTTAGAATTCGCCAATGTTTCTTTTCTAGAAGAATAATCAGGTAAAACATCTGTCAGAATTTTATCCTTGATTTCTGAATTATCTGTCAATTCATTTGAACGATTTAATGTGTTTTTGTTTACAGAAATCAATTGCTCCGTTTCAAGTTCTATAGCTTCTAAAACAGCTAGTTCTTTTTTCAAAGAGTTGTCATTTGGAGTTTGGTCCAATCGCTCTTCAATCCTAATTTTCTCAGATGTTACTTTATCAATAAATTCATTTTCTAACAGCAATAATTGTTGCGCTTTTTCTTTGTTTGTTAAATCGCTATTCTCTTCAATGCTTTCTTTTTCTGATAAATAAGCTGGATCTATTTCAATTATTTTATTCGATTTTTCTTGAGTTGAAACTGTTGTTCCAGAAGTTAAATTACTTTTTTGTTCATTTAAGTTTTCAATTGATGCTTGTAAATCTGTCCGAATTGCTTCTAACTTCTTTCTATTATCTATTTTTTCTTGATCATCTGCATTGTTTATAAGTGCTTCTTCAAGTGAGAACAACTCATTATTTACTTTTGATAAAAGGGTGATTTCTTCTGTTAAAAGTTTTTGAATTCTTTCTGATTCTTCAATTTTAAGCTTATTTATTGCTTCAACATTTTGAAAATACGATGGGTCCAATTTATTGATAACTGCATTTTTAACTTCACTGCTCACACTTCCGTCAATAGTATTTTGATCAATTTGCTTTTGACGATTTTCGATGTTATTTTCTAATTCTAAACTGAGTGCATTTAAAATCTCCTTGTCTTTTTTCAATTCAGAAGAAGTTGGATCTTCCATCAATTCATTTTCTACATTTTCAAGCTGATCGTATACTTTTCCTAATAATTTTTGATCCAACAACTGAATTTCCTCCAATTTTTCTAAATCCGTTTTATCACTTTTTTCAATTGACTTAAGTTCACTGAAATAATCCATATTCAATTGATTTACAACGTTCTCTTTGTCTTGTTTAGAAACAAATACAGCTGGTTCATTCGCATTTATAACCGATTTATTCTGAGTAATTTTATCTATAGTTTCTTTTTCAATTGCATTGAGAATTGTTTGTTCTTTTAACAAAGCTTGATTCCCAGGATCTTTTTCTAATTGTCCTTTAACTGCTTTTATCTTTTCTTCAAGTGTATTTAATAATGCATTTTCTTCATCAATTAATTGTTCTGACTTTTCCTTATCAGTTAATTCAGACGCATTTTCTATCGCATTTACATTCGTTTGATATTCTTCCGACAAACTATTGATTGCAGAAAGTTTTTCCGATTCAGATACCGCATTGATTGGTTGACCATTTTTAAGTAAAACAATGTCAGTATTCATGCTGTTGATATTATTTTGACTGTCCTTTTTTAACGCTGTCAATACAATCTTTTTATTATTTGCTTCCACATTAAGTGGATCTTTGTCCAATATTTTCTGAATTGTATAAATTTCAGTTTGTATTTTCTCTAATAATTGTTGCTCTAATTTTAATTCAGCATTTTTCTTTTTTAAATCCGATTCATTACTATTAATAATACTTTCTCTTTTGGTAATATAATTCGGTTCAATCTTTTCCCGTAAAGTATTCTTTTGCTCAAAAAGACTTTCTGCTGTCAATTCAACTTCTGTTTTACTTTCCATCAATTGAACTCGCTCATCCATGCGTGTTTCAATCAATGATTTCAGTTCAATTAATTTATTCTTCTCGGTTTTTAAACTTTCATTAGTTGGTTCTTTTACGAATTGTTTTTCTATCGAACTCAATTTTGTATCAATCGATATAATCAATTTTTGATCTTTCAATTGAAGTTGTGACATTTTCTCCTCTGGACTCAGTAAATTATTCTCCTTAATTGTTAACACATCCTTTGCAAATCCTGGTTGTAATTTCTCAATTAACACATCGGTCACTTCACTCGTCACTTCATTTGGTAAAGCATTAGAAATTTGTACTTCTCTATCTTTTATTTCTGTTTCTTTGGTGTTTTTCAATGCAACTAATACTTTTTTACGCTCTAAAAATTCTTTATTGGTTGGCGCCGTATTAATTCGTTCATTTACTTGAATTAATTCATCGTCAATTTTCTCAATCAAACTTTTGTCAATCTCATTCGTAGCTTCAAACTGTTCTTCTTTAGTTAAAACGTTATTAGAATTGACTTTTTCGATTTTCTCAGTATACGTTGGATCTAATTGTGCAATGATTCCTTTCGCAGTCAACGGTTCTTTTGTTCCGTTTAAAGCAATTAACTCATTCTCTCGCTCAGAAATCGTTTCTTGCGTTGATGACTTAATTTCATTCAAGGTCTGTTGTTTTGCTTGTAATGTTTTATCGGCTGGATTTTTCGCCAATTGTGTATTAACCGTTTTCAATTCTTTATCCAGAGCCAACACTAATTTCTCATCTTCTTTCTTTAGCGCTTGTAATTTTTCTTGCTCCGTAAGTGAATTGTTTGCAGTTATTTGTGCCTTTCGGGAGTCGTAAGTCGGATCAATTTGAGCAACAACTTCCTTGACAGTTGGAACTTCATTTGTACTATTTAAAGCAATCAATTCGGCATCTCGCTCAGAAATAGTT
>CANNKP010000028.1 GCA_947505255.1 Flavobacteriales bacterium | reverse complement strand
TTTAAAGGATTCACTACCATTTCTGAGCTCTTAAGTCCAAAGGAATTAGTCACTGAGATTGATACCTGTTTTAAAGGAATTGATAGGATAATGGAAAAATATCAAATCGAAAAAATCAAAACAATTGGAGATGCCTACATGGCGGCAGGGGGCTTGCCAGAGAAAAGTGCTAGTCACCCAATTGACGTGGTAATGGCTGCTGAAGAAATACTTCTTTTAATAGAGGGCCTGAAGCAAGAACGTATTGAAAAAAACCTGCCCTATTTTGATATTCGAATTGGTATTCATACCGGGCCTGTGATTGCCGGAATTGTGGGTATTAAGAAGTTTTCCTATGATATTTGGGGAGACACGGTAAATATTGCTTCGCGCATGGAAAGTAGTGGAGAGATTAATAAAATTAATATTTCTGGTGCTACTTATGAACTGATTAAGGAAGACTATATCTGTGAATATCGTGGGAAAATAGAAGCTAAAAACAAGGGTAAAATTGACATGTATTTTATTGAAAAGAGAATAGATTAGAATAAAGTACGCGACACCATCGGAGATTTCTTGAACCGTAAATTAAGAAACAATTTTTTTCAAATAAGGTATTTTTAAAAGGAGCGCTATTAGTGCGAAGCTTAATAAAAAAGTAGTCAACCAAGTAATGGGCATAGAAAATAGGGTGTCTGATATTTTCGCATCCAAATGATATTTTCCAATTCCGATTCTCATCCCTTCAATAAGTAATGGATGTATGAGGTAAATACCGAATGATGCGTTACTTATGGATTGCATCCAGTGAGGCATTGAGTATTTCTGACGATTTTTAATCCATAAAAAGAAAATTGTAGCCTGTAATAAAACCGTGATTGAATAAGGCATAATCATCAACTCTTGATAAGTGCCAACTTTATGATAAATTGCGGCAGATGCAAAAGCTTGTAGCACGCTAATAATGAAAAACCAAAGACCTAATTTTTTCAATTTAAGTTCCATTCCATAAACATGGAGGTAATAACCGAGTATAAAATAGCCTAAATAAAGATCCGGGAAATTTTGTTGAATGCCTATACTAAAATCAAAATTGAACCAAATATGGAACTGTCCTGCGGCTCCAGGTAAAATGAATCGGAATACTATCCAGATAAGCAAGAGCAATTCAACTTGTTTTTTCGCAAGATTTTGGACAAGCACTCGAATGAATGGAGTAGCAATATAGATTCCTAATAACATATAGAAATACCACAAGTGATAATAAGTTGGTCCTGCGAAAATTTTGAGTATAAGTTGAATGATAGATTTATTTTCCCCTAATTGCCATTGCCACAAAAGCGCAAAAAT
This sequence comes from Flavobacteriales bacterium, assembly GCA_947505255.1. GTDB lineage: Bacteria > Bacteroidota > Bacteroidia > Flavobacteriales_D > Crocinitomicaceae > M0103. Next base: position 19,525 of record CANNKP010000028.1, on the reverse strand, counting down.
GAAACTCCAGAAAAACATTGGCAAAAGAATTCTGCTAAAACGTTTTTTGTAAAAAATCCCCCAATCTTCTTTTTTTGGAAGCAATAAAGCACCACTGATCATTACAAATAAAGGTACGCCAGCTCTCCCAAAAGAATCCAAAATGGCACTCACAAACCAATTAGCCGTTGCCATTGCATGCCATTGATCTCTGACGGGTGCAGAAACGTGCAATAAAACAATCATCATGATTGCGAATACCCGAACCCGGTTGAGATATTGTCCTTCTAATTCGTTCATTTATAAAGATGATTCTGAAAATACGATAAGACGAAGGTAAAAATAATTCAATAATGATTATTGTAACAACATGTTAATCATCTTTAATTGCGCTGTTTTACTGAAAATATGGAAAAACAATTAGTTTGGTGATAAAATGAAGTAAATTTTGAGTTCAATAGAAGTGTTTTTATCGGACTAAATTCACATGACCAACGACTATTTTCCGCTCATCATTTTGCCTTAATTTAAATTCGATTTTCCATGTATACGTTTCGTCCTGAGCCAACCCTTGGTTGTAATTTGAACCATATGTGCCATCCCATCCTATTTCAGAATTATGAGATTCAAAGATTACTTCTCCCCAGCGATTGAATATCAACAAAGTGAAGTCATACGGATCAAATCCTGAAGTGAAGACTGGTTGAAAAGTTTGATTAAACATATCGCCATCAGGCGTAAATGTGTTTGGTAAATAAAAGATTAGCTCTTCATTAATTTGAATAAACGAATAAGCCGTGTCGGTGCAACCAAATTCAGAGTAAGCAATTAACTCAACCATGTAATTCCCAATAAAATTTTCAGGGTAATTATGTGAAGGACTAACAAGTGTTGATAATGGCGTATTGTCTCCAAAGTTCCAGCTATAATCAACAGCACCTATTGTTGAGTTGTTAAAATTAACTATTGGGTTTATACTTGAAATTATGAATTCAGATTGACTGAAAGAGGCAATAGGAGATTCTTCAGTACAAATTAAATTATTTACAATCAAAGATCCAACACAGCCATTTGCGGATGTTGTAGTCAATGTAACATCAAAACAGCCTGCTTGAGCGAAGGTGTTTGTAACCGTTCCGCATCCTGTTAAAATGGTTCCATCACTAATTGTCCAGATACAATTGGTAACGTTTGGGGTTGAATTAATAAAGTTTACCGTAAGAGGTACGCAACCAGATGTAACATCTTGATTAAATGAAACAACAGGTATTGGAGCTATTGCAATAACTAATTGATCCGTGTTAATGCAGCCATCAGTAGAAGTTCCGGTTACTGTATATGTAGTAGTTGTTAGAGGTGCGTTAAATGCTGTCCCGTTAGTTATTCCATTATCCCACGTATATACTGAAGCACCAGTTGCACTTAAAGTTAATGTTTGTTGGTTACAGATTGAAATATCATTTCCTGCCCCAACTATTGGAAGTGGATTTACAATAAGATTAACATTGTCCGAATTTTTGCAACCATTAACATCCGTTCCAATCACAGTATAAGTAGTTGAAGAGAAAGGTGTAAATTGTATTCCGTCTGTTATTCCATTATCCCATTCATATGAAATGGCGCCTGATCCAGATAGAGAAAAAGGTGTTCCGATACAAATTACTTGATCAACACCCGCGTTTACAATTGGCAATGGATTAACAGTGACAACTGCTTCATCAGTAATTATGCATCCTTCTGTCGAAGTTCCTGTTACCGTATAAGTGACAATCCCGGGCAGTTGATTAAATGGAAGACCATTACTAATACCTCCTGACCAAGAGTATGTTGCAGCGCCATTTGCAGTTAAAGTTGCTGTAAAGTCTTCACACAGTGTTTGATCTATACCTGCATTTAACAATGGAAGCGGATTAACAATCAATGTTACATTAGAGATGCTGTCACAACCCGTTGGAAGAATAAATGTTTGAGAATAAACTCCAGCTACAGTTTCAGCAATTCCATGAATTATGGATGACTGTCCTTCACAAATAGTTACGTTAAAATCAGTTGTTATTCCACTGTTTTCAATAATTTGAAAGACTGATGAGGTTCCTGAACAACCAAATGAATTAGTTACAGTGACTGTTATTGGACTGTCTGCAATTGTTGCATTAATTGAGGGTGATGTTGCACCAGTTGACCAGCTATATGTAACAAATGGGCTGCTAGTTGCAAGCGCTGCGGTATTGCCTGAGCAATATGCTGCTGGACCATTAATTAAAGGAGTTGGATTTGGATGAACTGTAACCAATACTTGATCACTAGCCGTACAACCGTTGGTAGCGGTTCCTGTGACGGTATAATTTGCTGTAATTGTTGGAATAAAAGCAACGCCATCTGAAAGACCAAGATTCCATGAATAAGTTAAGGCACCTGCACCATTTAATGTTACCACTTCACCATCACAAACAGTTTGGTTTAGTCCAGCACTGACAATTGGCAAAGGGTTAACAGTTACAGATACTTGGTCAATTCCAATACAACCATTAGATGAGGTTCCTGTGACGGTATAATTCATAGAATTGGTTGGAATAAATGCAACCCCATCAAGAACGCCATTGTTCCACGTATAGGTTGTTGCGCCAACACCAGTTAATGTTACAGATTCACCAGCACAAACAGTTTGGTCTTGAACAGCAATAATTGGTAATGGAATGATGGTCACATCACCTGTGTTTGTAACAGGGCAACCCGCGAAGAGGTATGTAACAGCGTAGGTTGTGTTAATGGCTGTAGTAACTGTTATTGATTGCGTCGTTTGTCCACCAGGCGACCAACTATATGTTCCTCCAGCGACCGATGGTGTTGCAGTCAAAGTTGCAGCAGTTCCCACACAAATTGATTCATTATTGACACTAACGGTTGTCGTTGAAATAGAAGTCAGCGTTACTGTTGCAGTATCAGAACATCCTATACTCGATGTTGCAATAACGTTATAAGTTCCTGCACACAATCCAGTTGCTGTGGCGGTTGTTTGTCCAGTTGGCAGAAAGTTTGCATTTAACCATTGATAGGTGTATCCAGGAATTGAACCAGTTGCTGCGGCTGTTGCAGTTCCATTACAACCACATGTTGCATTCACAGTTGTTGCTGTAACTTGAATGGGTGTGATTGGCATACAATTATTATTAAATTGAGCAATGTATGCTGCATTGGCAGCGTTGTTTGGTAAACCTGGTGTTTGAGCTCCATTAGGAAATGTTGCGGCGCCTTCTGTCCAATTTGCTTGGGACGCTGGGTTTCCATTATTGAAATACCATACATTTTGAGCGCCATTCCCGTTAAAATAAATTAGATTGTTTAGATTGTTAGTTCCCCAACAAACTGAAAAAACTTCACACCCTGCTAGGTTTACTATTCTTGCGCAATCCCCTGGATTAGCTAGTACTGTTGTTGACCAAGACCCACCAGCAATCCAACCCGTCGCGGGGTAACTGCATGCAACGGCACCTGGAGTTGTTGAATTTCTTTCAAATAAAGTCGTGTTATTAATAGGGGTGATTATAGTACAATTTCCATCAGAAAGAGAAATATCGTTTGCCGGCATGCTAGGATTAGGGTCTGTATCATTATAAATCACAATAATAGTTCCTAATGGAATGCACGACCATAATGGATTGAAAGAAAATCGAACAGCACCACCAGCTACACCACCACTTCCATGATATCCTGAATTATCATCAAAAATCCACCCTCTAATATCTATGCACGGCGGGGTTGATGAGCTACAGTTATAAGCGACGACAGTGTCAATAACAATGAATTCTACATATTCCTTATTTCCAGAAGGACCATTAGAAACTTCGTTCATTATCAATGTTTGCGAATACAAAGTAACTGGAAACGAGGAGCTAAGTATAAAAAAGCAAAAGTAAAACAACAGTTTTTTCATGTCGGACATAAAAAAATTAGGTGAGTTTCTGGTTTCAGAATCGTATTTTTTAAAATATTCGTCAAGGGTTTCATAAACTTCGTGCAAAATTACAATCTCACTATTAAATACGTATTACTTAATGGTTATTTAAGCATTCAAAATCCGCAATAAATCATCGAATCAACGTAATATTTCCATGACCAATTAATACATCACTATTAATTCCAACGACTTCATATTTATAGAAATAAACCCCATCAGTCGCCTCTTTTCCATTGATGTCTCCATTCCATTTTGAATTTAATGATGTTGTTTCAAACACAACTTCTCCCCAACGGTTTAATATAAAAAGCTTAATTGATTGGGTAAAACTTGTTTCAATAAAGAATTCATCATTCACACCATCTTGATTCGGTGTAAACACATTTGGGACAAGAATTACGGGTGGCGGTAATGCTGATACAATTATTTGCACTGTTGCCACATCACTACATACACCATTTGATGCTGTTAAACTTACAGTGTAAGTTCCAGACTCAGAATAAGTAATTGTTTGTCCAATTAATGTTGAAAGCGTTGATGTTTGTCCGTTTCCAAAAACCCAATTGTATGTTGTCCCATTGGAAGAATTATTGGTAAAATTTACGACTAGTCCAGGATCACCAGTTGTTACATCGGCAATCACATTCGCGGTGGGAATAGGTAGAATATTAATTGTTACAATATCTGAATTTATGCATCCATTTGCATCCGTCCCAGTAACCGAATAAGTTCCTGAATTTGCTGGTGTAAATGAAATCCCATTTGTTACACCATTATTCCATGTATATGTTGTTGCACCAGAAGCAATTAGGGTAACCGCATCTCCTTCACAAATAGTTTGATCAACTCCTGCATTAATGATTGGTAGCGCATTAACAGTAACAATAACTTGGTCACTTGCAGAGCAACCATTAGCGGATGTTCCTGTGAGGGTATAAGTTGTAGTTGTAGTTGAAATAAAACTAACGCCATTAGTAACCCCATTATTCCAAGTTAATGTAGCGCCCCCAGTTCCAGTTAATGCAACAGTTGTTCCAGCACAAACAATTTGGTTTACACCAGCATCAATGACTGGAATAGGATTCACGGTTATAATTACTTGATCATTAGCAAAACAGCCATTAGCAGCAGTTCCTGTCACGGTATAAGTTGTTGTGGACGTTGGAATGAAACTAACACCGTTAGAAGCACCATTGTTCCATGAATAAGATGTTGCGCCAGAACCAGTGAGAGTAACTTGACTTCCCGCACAAACGGTTTGGTTTAAACCAGCATCAACGATTGGAATGGGATTAACTGTAATTACTACTTGATCACTTGCAAAACAACCATTTGCATCCGTTCCTGTCACAGTATAAGTTGCAGTCGCAGCGGGAACAAAACTAATTCCATTTGTAATTCCATTATCCCAAGCATAAGTTGACGCACCTGTGCCTGATAGAGTAATTGGATTTCCAGCACAAACGGCTTGATCACCACCACCACTAACTATTAGCAAAGAATTAACTGTTATTAAAACTAGATCTGTGTTTATACAGCCATTAGCAGCGGTTCCTGTGACAGTATAAGTTGCTGTTGCCGTTGGAAAAAATGCCGTTCCGTTAAGAACACCATTATCCCATAAATATGAAGTTGCTCCGCTTCCAGATAGAGTAACGGCGGTGCCAGCGCAAACTGTTTGATTGACTCCTCCACTAACTATTGGTAAAGAATTAACTGTTACTGTAACTTGATCAGTTGCAATACAGCCATTAGCAGCAGTTCCTGTCACGGTATAATTTGCTGTAATTGTGGGGATAAAAGCAACGCCATCTGAAACACCAATGTTCCACGAGTATGAATCAGCGCCTGTACCAGATAGCGTAACCAGGGTTCCTGCACAAACTATTTGATTTCCACCAGCACTAACTGTTGGCAAAGGATTTACTGTTACTAAAACCTGATCGGTGTTAATACAACCTTCTGCTGATGTGCCAGTGACTGTATAGTTTGTTGTGGTTATTGGAATAAAAGATATTCCGTCTAGAACGCCATTATCCCAAGAATAAGATGCTGCGCCATTACCAGAAAGAGTGATAGTTGTTCCTGCACAAACGGTTTGGTCTGGCACAACAACTATAGGTAAAGGATTTGATGTTACTAGACCATTATTTGTGACAATACAATCTCCTTGAGTATAGGTAACGGTATAGTTTGTATTTATTAATGGATTTATTGTAATTGTTTGTGTAGTTTCCCCTCCAGGCGACCAACTATATGTCCCTCCTAAATTTGATGGGGTTGCAGTCAATGTTGTTGAAGTTCCAGCACAGATTGTTTGGTTATTTACACTAACTATTGGCGGAGTAATAGCAGAAATCGTTATTGTTGCTGTATCTGAGCACCCGATGCTTGATGTTGCAATTACATGATAAATTCCTGCACATAAGCCTATAGCTGTAGCTGTAGTTTGCCCAATTGGAACAAAACTTGCGTTTAGCCATTCATAGGTATAACCAGAAATTGAACCACTTGCAGCAGCAATAGCCGTTCCAGAACAGGTACAACCTGCATTTGTTACAGATGGAGTAGATACAATTAGAGGTGTAATAGGGGTACAATTATTATTAAATTGGGAGATATATGCTGCGTTGGCAAGGTTGTTTGGTAAACCTGGTGTTTGAACGCCTCCCCCTATTGTTGTTGATCCTTCCGACCAATTTGCTTGAGAATTCGGGTTTCCGTTATTAAAAAACCATACATTTTGCGAACCCGAACCACCAGAATTAAAATAGATTAAATTATTTAAATTATTTGCCGCCCAACAAACTGAAAAAACCTCACAACCTGCCAGGTTTACTATCCTTGCACAATCCCCTGTGTTTGCAAGAATAGTATTAGACCAAGTGCCCCCAGCGAGCCATCCCGTTGCTGGATAACTGCATGCTATTGCACCTGGTGTTGTTCCGTTTTGTTCAAAAAGAGCGGTGTTGCTTATTGGAGCAATAATGGAGCAATTTCCGTCCGAAAGAGAAATATCGTTAGCAGGCATACTTGGATTAGGATCTGCATCGTTGTAAATAACAATAATTGTCCCTAAAGGAATACATGCCCATAATGGGTCGAATGAAAACCGAACAGCTCCCACCGCAACTCCACCAGCTCCATGATAGCCAGAATTATCATCGAAAATCCAGCCACGAATATCTATGCACGGAGGAGTTAGAGAATTACAATTATAAGCAACAACAGTATCGCTAACAACGAACTCAACATATTCTTGATTTCCCGCAGGTCCATTGGAAACCTCATTCATTATTAATGTCTGCGAATAAGCAGTTGCTGTACAAAATGCACTTGATAAAACTACCAAAAAGCAATAAAACATTTTTTTCATGTCAGACATAAAAAATTACATTAGTTTGTGGTTTCGGAATCGTATTTTATAATATTCCTCAAGGTTGTCACAAACTGATTACAAATTTACATTCAATTTGTTAACTTAACATTATGCATTAATAATATTTGACTTAAAAAAGAAATTTATATATATTTCTCTAGAAGTTTAAATTTTTCATTGCTAATTATTAGGCTTAGATTAGAATACATATTTTTTTCGCATTATTTAGAAGTATCTCTTTGATTTGGCCCAATTAATTAGACAACAATCCAAGAATAACGTCGATTTTCAACGAAAGAAAAACAACTTAATCAATTAGTATTTAAAAAGTTGACAAAAAAGTTGTTTAACAAATGATTAATTATTATGTTTGGTTGCTATTTATTCTGAAAAGTCTTCTATAATTCTGTTTCATAAAATTTGGCGGTGTAACCCGAAAAACCTAAGAGTAGGTAAAACGTAAAAAAATCAATTATCATTAATCACATTGTTGACTGAAATCAATTAAAAATTTCGGGGAGTTATCGAAAATCCTTAAGAGTAGAATTATTTTAAATTAAATTTATGTACTACTACTATCTGTTACTTGCAGCGGCCCCTGTATTGGGCTACATCTTATCCACATGGCTTAATGAAAGACCTAGTGGACTTCTAAAAAACGAGTCATTATCAAATGTTGTTAGCGAGACACCAAGCTGGCACCTTCCGCTTGTTATTATTGGAATGATCATGTCTTTTGCATACAATTTAATAATTTTTTCTGTTTATTTTATTGCATTCATATTAAAGCATATTGGAACAATTCTTTCTTGGATATATACAAATATTCTTAAACCAATTTTCGATGTGACTATCAAGCTAATTGTTATGGTAGCGGATATTTTACTTTTAATATTAAGAGTTGCAATCAAGTATCTAATTACTATTCCAGTTGATATTTTCCTAAGTGTAATTAATTCTGTTCCTAATGTTTTCAACTGGGCGAATTATTATAGAACACTAAAAGTATTGATGATTGGGTTTGCATTATATGCGCTCTTAATTTTTATTGGATATTTGTTCGATCAACCGTTGATTGGTCAAATTGGAGGTCCTTTTGCGCTTGCAATATCTATAACTTGGATTGTAGGACTTGTAACGTTTGATTCACATGTTTTTGGACGACGTGCAGCTCTATTTGCTTTGTCTGTTATTGGTGTAATTTTGCTTTTAGCAGTATTCGTTTTTGGATTCAATCAAGTGGATTCTAGTACTGTTTGGGGTGGTGTTTTCGCTGGAATATTGCATTCTCCTTCAGTTTTATCTATAATGGCTGTTCTAGTATTAATTATTGCCGTTGCATTTATTACGAATGTTGGAGCAATATATGTCAATACTAAAGGAATTGAAAGTGGTTTTAAATCACGATTGAAACATGTAGTCTTTGATTCATTTAATAGAAGTTGGTATTTCTTAATTCAACCAATCTTTGTTGGACTAATTGGTGTAATAATAAGTATTGTTCCTTATTATGTTATGAATTTCTCAGCAGATTCTTTACAAAATCAAGTAATCAAACCTGCATTATCAGCAAAAAGCAATGCGCTGAATAAAGAGTTGTCTGATAACAAAATGATTGATAAAAAAGAGAGCCTTATTAATAATGATACGCTAACGAGCAATGAATTGAATCTTTGTCTTGATACGGTAAAGATAGAATATCAATTGCGTCAACAATCAACAGAAAATGAACGATACAGCTATTATTTTTCTAATACTGTTCCTTTAAGAAAAATTCCATCTGAAGTTATTACTAAAAAAGATTTTAGTAATATGATTGATGAAGCGAAAACTGAAATAGCAGACAGTAAAAAAGCAAAGGTTGATGGATTAAAGGATCTAGACGAAAGAATAAAGGTGGCTGAAGAAGATTCTTTTCAGTTAGAAAATGTTCCATTAATTAAAAGAGAAAAGGATAGATTTGAAAAAGTATCAGCTTCTTTTATTTCATCAATGGAGGAAAGTCTGAAAGCCAATGAATCTGCGGATTTACAATATAAAGTAACATATCTTTTGTTCTTGCTTGGGAAAGGATTGCTTTATTCAATTTTATTAGCGCTAATTGTTAATCTTTATGCTTACTCGGTTATGCCAGTGTATCAAATGTGGCAAGGAAGTTACCTTGTTTCAGAAGTTAAAGAAGCAACTGCAAAAAATCCGCATCAACCGTGGGTAGGGCTTTTAATTATTGGTTTAGCAATAGGAAGCGTTATGTTTATGGGAGATTTTAAGGATAAATTTCTAAATCTTTTTAAATTCGCTCCTACTGAACAAGTAAAAGAAGAGACAGACAACGACAAAAAACCTGAAGCTGCTGCATCAGTGGAAAATGTTGCTCCAGAAGCAATCGTGGAAGAGCAACCTGTAGAAGAGATTGTTAATCCAGATGTTTATACGTGTTCTGATGGATCTACTATTCCTTTAAGCTATTTAGGTGATGGCGGATGTGATTGTCCAAATACATGTGAAGATGAAGATATGGGTGACTAATTTTTATCTGAATAAATAGTGAAATGGGGGTAAAGAAATTTATCCCCATTTCTTTTATTCTAATTTTACCGATTTTCTTTCCTTTTTTCTTTTGTCCATTTTTTATGGATGCACTTGAATAAAAAAATAACATTTAATTTAGCCCAAAAAATGCGAAATTTCTTTAGAAGTAAATGGGTCAAAATACCCTATAAAATTCTGCTTTATGCTTTTGCCATCTATGGCTTTTTCCTAACAGGAACTTATTTTGCAATGAAATTTCAATGGACTAATGATGGCGGGATGGTTGATTCGAACAATCGCTATTTTCAGGATATGCATGATAAATACAACCAATCATTTAAAGTTGATAGTGTTTCGGTAGTTAAACATCGTTACGAGGCATTGAATAGGATAATGGTCGTGAATGAATTTAATCCAACAAACGCTAATTATATTTTAACAACATTAATAAAAACCCAAGATGAAAAATTGGTTTTGCGAATGTTGGACGCCGTTGATTTAAGACTTATGAAAAATCAGGAATATAGAAAAGCAGTTTCTGAAATGCGGAAAAATAAATTCAAGTCTAAAAAAACCACAAAACTCAGTGTTTATGAATGGATGAATATTGCTGAATGGCAAGATTTTAAAATTGCAGTTACCAAGGATAAAAAATACATCGATTCCGTGGCAAAAGTAACAGGTGTTGAAGCGCGTTTAATCGTCTCTTGTTTGGTTGGTGAGCAGATTAGGTTATTTAACTCGAGCCGAGAATCCTATAAACGATATATTGGACCCTTAAAAGTATTAGCCTTAGAAAGTAATTTGTCATACGGAGTGACAGGTATAAAAGAAAATACAGCTAAAAAAATTGAGGAATACCTGAAAAATCCGGCAACTGCATTTTATTTGGGCAAGGAATATGAAACCTTACTAGATTTGGATTCAACTAAAACCTATCTGAACAAAGAAAATGATACCTTGAATATCCGCTTGCAACGATTGGTTCAGTTCAAAGATCATTACTATTCTTATTTATATACTGCACTTTTTTTAAGACAAGTTAAAATGCAATGGCAAAGAGCAGGTTTTCCGATTGATGATCGACCAGAAATTCTAGCGTCATTATTTAACTTGGGTTATCAAAGATCTAAGCCAAAGAAAAATCCAAGTGTTGGAGGGTCTGTGTTTAAAATTCATGAAACAGATTATACGTTTGGAGCAGTTGCTTTTGAATTCTATTATTCTGGCGAATTAGCAGATGTGTTTCCTTATAGAAAAGAAAGATTTAAGGAAATTCAGAAACCTTGATAAGTATAAAAACAGTGTTCCTTAAGGTTTTTGAATGTTCGAATTGTTACCACAAGATCTTTTTGTCATAATCCGTTAGCTGGCGGATAGATGCCAAAAGGAGTTATAAATTAGTCTTGTGGGTTAATAGCGATTGCTTAATTAGATATTAAAAACTGATTTTAAGGTGTTCTTTTCATTTGTTTAATATTAACAACTAAGTATTATCAAAAATCATTCAAAAGGTGTTATATGCCTCTCTGGAAAACGTTGATTAGTCTTTGTTAAAACAACTTCTGAAATATTGATGAACATTGTATCTTTTTATCGAGAAACAAAAAAGGCTGCCCCATTGGACAGCCTGTTTATATTATGTATTCTGAAATTAGTTTTTAGAAACTCTGAAGATAGAAGTACCATTTTCAGTTTTTATTTTGAAAATGTACATCCCAGTTTCGTAAGTTGATAAGTCAATTTTATCTCCATTAACAACTTGAGTTGCAAGTTTTGGAGACAAATAAATTTGAAAAACGGGCCATTTCTTTATTTTGATATTATTAGTTGGTTAGAAAGCAAGATAGAGGGTAAATCTATTGAAGAAATAATAAAAGAAAAGGCCGTCTCAAGAAGTAAAATTGACGTTTTTAAATTTAATTTTGTAGCAATTGAACCGTATACTTCGGTTATTTTATAACGTTTAACAAAAAAAAGTTGCTAAAATATTTAAAAGGCTTTTCAGTGATTTGTTAAAGAAGGCTTACTAAAAGGATTTAGCAAAAGAAAATTTTTTTAAGTTTTTGAATAAAAAACATAAATAGGATATTATTTATATTTTTTACTACATTCGTTCATGCAAAAACTACTTTTTACGCTCTTTTTTTTTCTAACAAGTCAACTTGTTTTGAGTCAAGGTTTTCAAGTAAATTTCCAAGGGCAAAAACAACAAGGAATGGGTGGTGCAGGAACAGCATTACCAATAGATGGAGCTTCTTTATTTTTTAATCCTGGAAGTACTTCTTTTTTAAAAGAAAATTCTGTGAATCTTGCAATGACCCCAACCTTTGCTCGTACCCTTTTTGTAGATGCAAACACCAATCAATCAGCTAGAACAAACTCACCAATGGGAACGCCTTTCTCGGCTTATGCGGTTTATCGTAAATCAGCAGAAAGTAAGTTGTTTTTTGGTTTAGCAGTTTACACTCCTTTTGGAAGCACAGTTCAATGGGAAGATGAATGGATGGGAAGATTTGCTTTAACACGCTTGGAATTAAAATCACTTTTTATTCAACCAACAGTGAGTGTTAAATTGACAGAAAAAGTCGGTTTAGGAGTTGGCTTTGTATATTGTGTTGGAAATGTAAACTTGCAAAAAGACCTACCTGTGATGGATGCAAGTGGAAATTATGGGCATGCTGAATTAGCAGGAAAAGCAAATGGATTTGGCGTAAATGCTGGAGTTTTTGTTCAAGCAACGGAGAAAATTGGATTTGGTTTGACGTATCGTTCGCAAGTGAATATGTCCGTTACGAATGGGCAAGCAACGTTTGTTGTCCCTTCTTCTTTGGAAGCGAATTTCCCAAATGGCAGCTTTTCTTCCTCTTTACCCTTGCCTCAAGTTATAACGTTAGGTTTTTCTTATAAACCAACGGATAAATTGTCACTTGCTTTGGATGTAAATTATGTCGGTTGGAAAGCATATGACACCTTGGCTTTTGACTATGAAACGAATACAAGTTCTTTGTTTGATACAAAGTCAGTAAGAAGTTATGAAAACATCTTCGCCTTTCGTGGTGGAGCTAATTATGATTTTACAGATAAAATTGCTGCGCGTCTAGGAATAGCATATGGAATTTCACCAGTTCAAAACGGATATGTAACGCCAGAAACACCAGATGCTAACCGAATCAATTATACTGCTGGTCTGAGTTATAAGGTTGGGAAACATTTTGCATTTGATGCTTCAATTTTCTTTACCCATTTGAAAAGAACAGACACAAATATCGAAACAAATTTAAGTGGAACCTTCACAACAAATGTTGTTGCACCTGGTTTAGCTGTTATTTATAGATTTTAAGATGAATTTTAAAAATACGAAACGTTTAATACTAGGCTTAGGAATCTTAAGTTTTACTTTTGCCTGTAAGCCAAAAGAAACATCAATTGAAGTTTCTGCAGGTGATGTTGACCCAACTCGTTTTGTTTCGATTGGAGGAATAACGACAAGTGGGTTTATGGACGACGCGCTTTATGCAGAAGGGCAAGAGAATTCTCTCGGGGCAATACTTTCAGAACAATTTAAATTAGTTGGTGCCGGAAATTTTAATCAACCGTTGATGCCAAGTAGTTCGGTTGGTTGGAGTCAAAATGGAATGTCGCGGCTACTATTAGGGTATAAAACAGATTGCCTGTCTATCACAAGTTTGTCTCCAGTTCGAATTGCAAGTCAAGGAGATTTGACAGGTTTTGGCAGCTATGTTTACAGTTCAAGCAATAAATTCAACAATTTTGGAATACCTTTCATAAAAACGACTGAGTTTTCAACTCCCGGAATTGGAAATCCAGCAAATGGGCTGGGACTCTATAATTCCTTTTTCACTCGAATGGCTTCTGATCCTCTAAATGGAACAATTAAGGCAGATATTTTAGCAAAAAACCCAACATTTTTCACCTTGTTTACTGGAATGGATGAGGTATTAATGTTTGCCAAAAACGGAGCAAGTGTTGGTAGTTTAACTCCGATAAATGGCGCTGCTGGAATTGGCTTTGATGGAAGTATTACAGATTTATTGACCGACCTAACGGGAAATGGTTCACGTGGAGCAGTATCCAATATCCCTGATGTAACTGATTTTCCATTTTTCACAACAATTCCTTATGACGGATTGAATTTAGATGCCGATAATGCATTTACGTTGAATGAAATATATAACCCAATTGGAATTTATTTCCAAGTTGGAAAAAATGCGTTTGTTATTGAAGATCCGACTGCTGGAGCTTTTGGAGCTCGACAAATGGTAGAAGGAGAACTAATACTATTAAGCGTTCCATTGGATTCAATGAAGTGCAATAAAATGGGCTCAGTGTTTCCGTTTAGAAATGAATTTATTCTTACCAATCCTGAATTATTGCAAATTAGAAATACAATTAGCGGATTTAATGCTGTTTTAGCATCAGCCGCAACAACGTATAATCTGGCCTTTGTAGATTCATATTCGTTCTTCAAGAAAATCAAAACAGGAATAGTTTATAATGGAATTTCTTTAAGTGCAAAATTTGTTTCTGGCGGAGCGTATTCATTGGATGCAGTAACGCTTAATCCAAGAGGAAATGCACTTTTAGCGAATGAATTTATTACTTCAATAAATCAAAAATTTAAAGCAACTATTCCGAAAGTTGATGCCACAAAGTATAGAGGCGTTATTTTTCCATAACTTTAACAGCTTAAACTCACAACTATGAAAAAAACAATTACTTTCCTTTCCTTATTTATTTCGGCTCTTGGGATTGCCCAAGAACCTTGTTCTACTGGACGTTATTCAAGTGATGTATATCCAGCGGTAACACTGACAAGCAACGTAGTTTATGGTCAAAACTTGAATTATGCAGGAACAAATAAAATCTTGAAATTGGATTTCTATGAACCAACAGGCGATACAGCAACTGTTCGACCTTTGATTTTATGGATTCATGGAGGAAGTTTTTTAGGTGGTTCAAAAACTGATGCTGATATGGTCGCACTATCACAATCTTTTGCAAAAAAAGGTTATGCTTGCGCTTCAATTGATTATCGTACTGGTTTTTTCCCTATTGATTCTGCAAATTCTGTGAAAGCTGTAATGAGAGCGGTTCAAGATGCCAGAGCTGCATTGCGATTTTTCTACAAAGACAGAGCTGATGGCGCTAATTCATACAAAATTGACACGAATAATATTTTTATTGGCGGATCTTCTGCTGGAGCGATTACAGCATTGCATTTGACATATTTAGATAGAACATGTGAAATTAATGGATATGTTCCAATAGGCAATCTTACTACTTTAGGAGGCTTAGAAGGAAATAGTGGAAATCCTTGTTATTCCTCAAAAGTGAATGGCGTAATTAATTTATGTGGAGCATTAGCAAGTTACGGTTGGTTAGAAGCTGGAAATTTGCCTTTGTGTTCAATGCATGGAACAGACGACGGAACAGTAAAGTATAATAGAGGTGTTGTGAATCCAGGTGTTCCGTTAATGTATTTAGATGGAAGTAGAATGCTACATGAACAAGCTGAAGCAGTTGGTGTCCAAAGTAATTTTTATACTTTTTATGGCGCGGGTCACGTGCCATATCTTGGAGGAAGTGCAACAAATGTAGCGTATATGGATACTACAGTTAACTTTGTAAGAGATTATCTTATTGATCGATTAGGATGTACAAATCCAATTTTACAAGCAGCAAATATACCAGCCCAAACAGCAACGTTGTATTCATTCACAACTTGTTCTGGAAATGTTCCTGTTGATTTTTGTGTTGGAGCGGGATTGAATGAATCAACCGCAGAGATTAATTTAAAAGTTTTTCCAAATCCTTCTACAAATGATATGAATATTGTTTGGTCAGAAGAAACAGAAATGGTAATTGAAGTCTTTGATTTTTCAGGAAGAAACCTATTCTCAAGTAAAATTTACGGAAACAGTTTTCAACTTGAAAGAAATGGTTTAAATAACGGGATGTATTTATTGAAAATCAGCAATAAGGCAGGAAAAACTTCAACACAATCAATAATATTTAATTAATGAGATTTATCATATTTTTACTTATAAACTTCGGAGCCCTCGCATTGGGGGCTCTTTTTATGGGGGAAAGCCCAGTTGAGAATGAATGGTATAAAAACCTTAATCCGGCTCCTTGGACTCCTCCAGGATGGGTATTTGGCTTTGCTTGGAGTTTTATCATGATTACGTTTAGCTTATATATGTCTCGCATTTTCGTTGAGTTTAATGGAGTTTTACTTAGAAAATTGATGGTGCTTTTTTCACTACAAGTGGTTTTTAATGTACTTTGGAATCCAGTGTTTTTTCATTGGCACTTGAGTTTGCTAGCATTGTTTATATTGATATTTATTCTTGTCCTCCTTGTTTTTATACACATGGATTTCTCTGATAATAAGAAGTTTAACGCCTTTTTGATTGCGCCATATTTTCTCTGGTTATTGGTAGCTTTTTCGTTAAACTTGTACGTAGTATTGTATAATTAACTGTTGATATTTAAGGATTTATCATTTTTTTCTCAAATAAAAGCAACTGATTTTTAATAAAAACGTTTTCTTTGTATATGTATATTTAGTTGCATTGTTTAATGGAATATATTTAGTTACAACATGCATGTATGATAACTTCAAATTTAGAATACGAACGCATTAATTAATCAATATTTTATGTTGGCATAAAAACCATTTGATTTATTGTGTGGAATGTTGTAAATACTATTAATGATAATATGCTTTTCAATAAACAGCGAAACGAATAAGAATTAATTGATAAGCATATGAAAACATCTACTCTATTTGTCATTTGGACTTCATTAATCCTATGTGTGAATCTTTCTTTCGCACAAGTTGAACACGATAAGTTTGATGAAGTCTTTTCAACATTATCTTTAAGAAAAGTTGTTGAGGCTGCAGATATCGAAGATCGATATTATACTGAAAATGATGTGCAAGAATATGTTGATTCTGAATACATGCTTTTCCAAGCAAAAATTCATCGAATAATAGAATCGAATCAGAATAATTTAGAAGAAGATTATAATCTACTAAAAGAAGCTTTTTTAGATAAATTAAAAATAGATGTTTTATTAATACCTAAAGGTAAAAAGCCAGTTCCAGAAATTGAAAAAGTAATTAATGGACCATGTGTAAACATGGATTTTGAGACAGGCAACACCTCTGGTTGGACATTACAAACAGGAACAAGAACAGCTGCAACACTTTATAATTTTTCTGCACCAACTCCTGCGTTACCAGGTGCAAATCATCAAATCTTTGGAGGAGGAGTTGATCCAGTTGTTGGTATTCCTAGAGTTTGCCCTGGTGGAAGTTTTTCTTTAAGATTGGGTAATGGAACAACCACAGGAAGTGGAGCCGCAAGGATTAAACAAACCTTCTTAGTGGATGCAACAAATCAGTATTTTACCTATAATTATGCTGTTGTCTTCCAAGACCCGCTAACAGCTCACACTGCGAACCAACGCCCATATTTTACTGTCCGAGTATATAATGCTGCAGGTGCTGCAATTGCTTGTGGTAATTTTGAAGTTATTGCGGATATTACAACGGCAGCAAGTTTTATAGATACCTTAGATGCTGCAGGTAATTCAATATTATATAAGAATTGGACAAGCGTTTTTACTAATTTGTCAGCTTACATTGGAACAAATGTAACCGTTGAGTTTACTTCTGGTGACTGTTCTAAAGGTGGGCATTATGCATATGCATATATAGATGCTTCGTGTGCTTTTCAATCAATAACGAATACAGTTCCTAATTTATGCTTAGGTCAAACTTCACTTTTGACAGCACCTGCAGGAGTTGGGTCTTATTTATGGAATACTGGAGCAACAACTTCTTCAATTACCGTAGGATCTGCGGGAACTTATTCTTGCACATTAACACCACCTCAAGGGCCGGCTTGTAATGTTACATTAAGCACAGTTGTTGCTATTTATCCTCAGCCTGTTGCTGGGTTCACTGTGAATCCAATTTTATGTTTTGGCACTCCTGTAAATTTCACTGGTAATTCTACCATTCCGGCGCCCGGAGTAATTTCTACCTATCAATGGAATTTTGGGGATGGTATTATTTCACCAGCTTCCTCTGGATCAATTTTAGGAGTTTTAAACACAACAGGATCTTACTTAGCACCAAATCATACATATGCTTCTGCTGGAACATATAATGTTACTTTAACTGTCGTTTCATCCAATGGATGCTCTAGTTTATATACACTTCCTGTAACCGTTAATCCTACTCCGACTTTGTCACAAACTCAAGTAAATGTTTTGTGTAATGGAGGAAACACTGGATCAATAAACTTGACCGTTGCAGGTGGCACCGCTCCTTTTTCTTATGTATGGAATAATGGAGCAAGTACTGAAGATCTTTCAGGTTTGATAGCTGGATTATACACTGTTAATGTAACGGATGCTATTGGTTGTTCTGCAACGCTAAACGTAACGATTACACAACCGTTAGCAGCAATTTTACTAAACGCAACTCAAACCAATGTATTATGTAATGGTTCGAGCACTGGTGCAATAAATATTACCATCTCAGGTGGAACAGCTCCCTATATTTATTCCTGGAGCAATGGCGCAATAACGGAGGACCTTTCTGCTTTACCAGCAGGGATTTATACCGTTAATATGCATGATGCAAATGGATTAGTTGGTGGCTGTGCAGCGACAACAACGATTACTATAACACAACCTACATTGCCATTAACCCTAAGTTTTGTTCAGACAAACATACTTTGTAACGGCGCTAATACCGGAGCGATCAATTTAACTGTTGCTGGTGGAACCGCACCTTATACCTATTCATGGAGCAATGGTGTAATCACACAAGATTTGACAAATATTGTTGCAGGTACTTATACCGTTAATGTTCATGACGCGAACGGATTAGTTGGTGGCTGTGCAGCTGCACTTTCAGTTATCATTACGCAACCACCAGCTCCAATTACAGTAAGTACAACACAAGTAAATATATTATGTAACGGCGCAACAACAGGATCGATAAACTTAACCGTTTCTGGTGGAACATTACCCTATACCTATGCATGGAGTAATGGCACTGTAATAGAAGATTTAGTTGGAATTACGGCTGGGACCTATACGGTTGTTGTAACAGATGCGAACGGAAATACTGGAGGTTGTACAGCTACAACAACAGTTACCATAACGCAACCAGCGGCACCATTAACATTGAGTTTTACACAAATAAATATACTGTGTAATGGAGCAAGTACTGGATCAATCAATTTATCAGTTATTGGCGGAACAGCGCCCTATACTTATGCATGGAGCAATGGGTCGATTACCCAAGATTTAGCTTCCATCCCAGCAGGTGTTTATACAGTCATAGTCACGGATGCGAATGGCAATACTGGTGGATGTGCGGCCACAACTGCAGTAACAATCACCCAACCAGCCGCACCATTAACATTAAGTGCAATTCAAGTAAATGTTTTGTGTAATGGAGGCAATACTGGTTCAATAGATTTAACAGTTTCCGGCGGAACTGCACCATACACGTATTCATGGAGTAACGGTTCAATTACACAAGATTTGAGTAGTTTAACTGCTGGAACATATACAGTTGTAGTATCTGACGCAAATGGCAATTCAGGAAGTTGTTCCGCAACAACGTC
>CANNKP010000027.1 GCA_947505255.1 Flavobacteriales bacterium | reverse complement strand
ACGATTTTGTTTAAGTGGATTTTAGGAGTTGCGGGATATTTTCTTTTTGGAAAACAGATTTTTGGTGGAATATTAGGTTTTATCGCTGGGACATTTATTGATAATTACCAGCGTGTTGTTGGTCAATTAAAACAAAAAGCGAAAGCAGAGGGCAGGACTTATTCGCCTGAAGAATTATTTCAATTTTACCAACAACGTTCTTCGGTGAATGACGTTCCAACAATGCTGATGGCCCTTTCTGCAGCTGTTATGACAGCGGATGGTAAAGTTTTGAAAGCTGAATTGGACTATGTGAAATCGTTCTTTTCGCAGCAATTTGGACCTCAATTCAACGGGTCACATTTACAAACGTTAAAGCAATTCATAGATTCTGGTCAAATACCGTTGCAAAAAATTTGTCAGGACATTCAAATGCGTATGCAGCCAGAAGTGCGCATTCAACTCGTGCACTATTTGTTCGGAATAGCAAAAGCGGATGGACATGTTTCGAATACCGAATTGAACGTAATTCAAGATATTTCAAAAATGCTTGGGATTCCGCAAGTAGAATTTGAAAGTGTTAAGAATATGTTCTACCGTAATGTTAATTCTGATTACAGTGTTTTGGGTATTGAACCTACTGCAACAGACGAAGAAGTTAAAAAAGCGTACAGACAAATGGCAATCAAATTTCACCCAGATAAAGTTTCACAAATGGGGGAAGAATTCCAAAAAGGAGCGAAAGAAAAATTCCAAAAAATTCAAGAATCTTACGAGGCAATTAAAAAGAGCAGAGGAACAAATTAAATCTGACTTGCTCCAATTAGAAACATTGTCGGGCTTTTTGAAAGGTCAAATTCTTTTGTTTTCCATTCCTTAATCGACATTGTTTTAATTGTTTCATATTGCAATGTGATATTAGATGCAATACACAACATTGTTGTATCAGCCAATTCCTTCATTAAATCGTCAAGAACATTCATATTTCTAAAAGGAGTATCCATAAAAATATGCGTATAACCAGATCTTCGTGCATCACCTTCAAAATCTTTCAATTTTCGGATTCGGTCTTTTCTTTCTTTTGGTAAATAACCGTGAAAAGTAAATGTTTGACCAGAAAAACCACTTGCCATTAACGCTAAAATAATTGATGTTGGACCTACTAATGGAACAATTTCAATATCTCGTTGTTGTGCCAAAGCGACTAATTCTGCACCAGGATCAGCAACTCCCGGACAACCAGCTTCAGAAATAACACCCAAATCATCACCTCTGCTAATTACTTTTAGCATTTTGTGTAAGTCTTCAATTGGTGTTCTTTTATTCAATAAATAAAATTCACATTTATCAATTGGAAATTCACGGTCGATTTTACGCAATAAACGTCGGGCAGATTTTAAATCTTCCACTGCAAATGCTCTTAAGCTTATTGCTTTATCAGCAACATCTTGCGGTATAATATCTTTTGTTGATTCACCACCTAACGTATTAGGAATCATATAAATCTTTCCGTTATCCATTTGCTTTTATTTTTTCAATTATTTTGTCTGTTGCTTCATTGAGCAAGTTATATACATCAATAAAACCTTGCTCACCACCATAATAAGGATCAGGAACGGCCATGTTTTTATTTGGATAAAGTTCATTTAGAATCAAATGTACTTTGGATTTATCCTCTGTTGTCCGTGCAAGAGCGAGTATATTGCTGTAATTACTAGAATCCATCGCATAAATGATATCAAAGGTATCAAAATCTTGCACAACAAATTTCCGTGATGTTAAATCATCTATGTTTAGATCGAATGTTTTGGCTGTTTCGCACATTCTGGAATCAGGACGCTCTCCTGTATGTAATCCGGATGTTCCAGCAGAATCAACAAGAACATTTAGCTTGTTTATCATTAGTTTTTCACGAAGAATCCCCTCTGCTAATGGAGAGCGACAAATGTTCCCTAAACAGACCATTAAAATTTTCATGGTGCAAAGTTAATGAAACAATATTTTAACTAAGCGTTAATAACAGAAGAATACCGAATATTCAATGATTACTACCTTATATTCATTTAAGTGCGATTTAATAAAAATTTATCTTTAAGCAAGCAAACTAATTGATATCTTAAACGTTATTAAATTGCAAGGAATCAAATTAATACTTACCTGCTATGAGACAACTAAAAATAACGAAGCAAGTTACAAATCGGGAGACAGCGTCTTTGGATAAATACTTACAGGAAATTGGTCGTGTAGAATTAATTTCTGCAGAAGAGGAGGTTATGTTGGCTCGAAAAATCCGTGAAGGCGATAGAGCAGCTTTAGATCGTTTAACAAAAGCGAATCTTCGTTTTGTTGTATCCGTATCAAAGCAATATCAAAATCAAGGTTTATCGTTGCCGGATTTAATAAATGAAGGAAATTTAGGCTTGATAAAGGCAGCTCAGCGATTTGATGAAACACGTGGATTTAAATTTATTTCTTATGCAGTTTGGTGGATCAGACAGTCGATTTTACAAGCATTAGCTGAGCAAGCAAGAATTGTGAGACTTCCTCTGAACAAAATTGGTACTATAAATAAAATAAATCGCGCGTTCTCAGAATTGGAACAAAAATTTGAACGTCCACCATCTGCTGATGAATTAGCAGAATTTTTGGAATGTTCGGTAGAAGAAGTGAAACAATCTTTAGCAAATAGTGGAAGGCATATTTCTATGGATGCTCCACTTGTAGAAGGAGACGAATCGTCATCTAGTATGTACGATGTTCTTTTAAATGATTCTCTTCCTGGTCCTGAGCAGGAATTGGTTGTTGAGTCGTTGAGAAAAGATATTGAAAGATCACTTTCTACATTGACATCAAGAGAAGGAGATATAGTTAGATTATATTATGGTTTAAATGGGAAACACCCTATGACCTTAGAAGAAATTGGTGAACGTTTTGATCTCACAAGAGAAAGAGTTCGTCAAATAAAAGAAAAAGCAATTCGAAGGTTGAAACATACTTCCCGAAGCCGGATGCTCAAATCATACCTAGGTTAAGCGGGATCAACATCAACCACAATTCGAATAGATTTGTTTAAAGGAACGCTATAGAAAGCATCAATTAGTTGCTGAATGCGTTCCTTTACTTTTTTATCAGAGGCATCTTTCTCCAATTTCAATTTGATAGACTTAAGATATAAATTTTGAATTCTTCTAACTACTGGGAATTCTGGGCCTAAAACACGTTCCTTAAATGTTTCTCTTAACGAAAGTGCAAAATCCATTGACGCTTTGTCTAAAAGATGCTCATCCTTATGTTTTAAGGTGAATTCAATCATTTTATAGAACGGTGGATAGAAATAATTCTTTCGTTCTAAAATTTCATCAGTATAAAATCCAACATAATCGTGATTGATTACCTTTTGGATTACCCAATGATCAGGATCGCCAGTTTGTATAATTACTTTTCCTCGTTTTTCTTTTCTGCCTGAACGACCTGCAACTTGCGACATTAATTGATAGGCCCGTTCAAATGCTCTAAAATGAGGTCTGTTTAATAACATATCAGCATCAAGTATTCCAACCAAACTAACATTGTCAAAGTCTAAACCTTTACTCACCATTTGAGTTCCAATTAAAATATCAATCTTACGATTTTCAAAATCACCTAAAATGTTTTCGTATGCATTCTTTGAACGAGTGCTATCTAAATCAAGTCGTTTTATTGTTTTATCAGGGAAAATTATCGCTAAATCATCTTCTACTTTTTCCGTTCCAAATCCAAGCATTTTTAACCTGTTTGAGCCACAACATGCGCAAGATCCAATAGGTGGAGTTCCATAACTACAATAATGACATTTTAAGGTATTCGTTTGTTTATGATACGTCAATGAAACATCACAATTCTTGCATTTTGGTGTCCAATTACAAATTTCACAGCTCCAAAGTGGGGTGTAACCTCTGCGATTTTGAAATAAAATTATTTGCTCATTTCGATTCAAGGCTTCTCGCATTGCATCAACTAAAAACAAGGTAAAATGTGATTGCATGCTTTTTTGACGACGTTCCTTTTTTACATCAGCACAAAAAACTTCAGGTAAACTCAGACCTCCAAAACGGTTCGTTAGTTCGACATAACCATATTTCCCATTTTTTGCATTGTAAAACGTTTCCATTGCTGGAGTTGCGGAACCTAATAAAACTTTTGCTTTATAGTAATGAGCTAATACAATCGCTGAATCACGCGCGTTATAGCGTGGAGAAGGATCATATTGTTTAAAACTTGATTCGTGTTCTTCATCTACTATTATGAGTCCAAGTTCTTGAAAAGGCAAAAAAACCGAAGATCGAGCACCTAATACTATTCTGAATTTAGACGGATTATTATTTAAAACATGATTCCAAATTTCAACTCTTTCATTTTGATTAAATTTGGAATGGTAAACACCAATTTGTTCTCCAAAATAGGCTGATAAACGTTGAATTAATTGTGTCGTTAATGCAATTTCTGGTAATAAGAACAGCACTTGTTTACCTAAATCTAATTGTTCTTGAATTAGTTGAACATAAATCTCAGTCTTCCCTGAGCCTGTAACACCATGTAATAACGTTGTATTGTATTGTAGAAATGATTCGTTTATTTCTTCTAATGCCTTAAATTGACTTTCTGATAATTTTTTGAAACCTTCTTGATTATCCTCTTTTCTTGAAAATCGTGAAATTTCTATTCTTTGTTGAATAATTAGCCCATTTTTTTCCATTGTATTCAATGTAGAAGGAGAAATCTCTTTTTCTAACAATGATTTTCTTAATACAGGTTGAAGTTGATTATTAGAATAATTACCGTCTCTTAATAGTATTAATAATATTTCGAGTTGTTTTTCAGTAGATTTTTTACTTTCTAAGAAATTAATTTTCTCATTTAAATCTTCTTCTGTTTGAACTTCTGGACCTAATAAAATATAAACCGCAGTTTTTGGAACAAATTTATCATTTAGCTCTTCAACTGCTAAAACAATTCTTCTTTCCATCATTTTTTTTATAATGGGCTGAACTGTTTTGATTCCAATAATTTCAGATATTTCTTTTAGATCAAGTGTTTCCCGGATATCGAGAGTTTCAACGATTTCAAGTTCTCTAGCATCTAGATAGTCCAATTTCCCATCAAAATCTGGGTGAAGTACAATTTTTGTTTCGCTCGCTAATTTAAAATTTGATGGCAATGCTGCATTCATGACATCTCCAATTGGAGCCATATAATAAGTAGAGATCCATTGCCAAAAGTGGTATTGTTCTTTTGTTATAATAGGCGTTTCATCTAATACATGTTCAATATATTTAGCTTGATAATCAGATGGTGCCGTTTCTTGAATTTTACTTACAATGCCTGTTAGCAATTTAGATTTACCAAAAGGAACAATTACCCTTCCTCCAATAATTATGGAATCATTCATCTCAAAAGGAACACGATAAGTGAATTCCTTATGAACGGGTATCGGTAATATTACATTTACAAAGAAAGTCTTCCTTTCAGCCATGGTCTAAAGGTACGAACAAAGTTAATTTCGAAGCGTAAATAGATAAGCTAATAATTTATGGGCAATAATATGAGGTCGCTGCATCACCAATGTGTTGGCTACAGAAAAATAAATTCCCTGTTATTGGTCCCGTGCACAATTCTGTCACAGATTTTGGTGCGAGCATGCGAAGATTAACATTTGATGGATTGATGTACTTTTTCTCAATTGAATACGTTAAACGTGAAGAAAAGATCCCAATTACACGGTGATTAGCATTCACACTTAAATTCGTATATGTAGGTTTACTTTGCGCTAATGTTGAACTTGGAACATTAACGGTCATGTAATTATATAAATCCTCACCACCACCAGTAGCAATAATATTAATTGAATATAATTTTCGTTGATTGATCAAAGGGTTATTTGTAACATTCGCTAAGACTAAATCATAAAATGTTTTGCCATTAGTGGTAAATGTTTTAGAACCATTTGGAGCCACATCAGATTCACCAAGATTCCATTTAAACGATTTTAATGCTCCAACACCAGGTGCGGTATATTCGAAAAATTTAACTTCTAAAGTAGCATTAATTATATGAGAATTACCAGCAGAAACGGACAATCCTTTTTGCAAGTAAACACCAGGGTTATCTACGAAGTCAAATCTAAATGATTGACCGTCAGCTGAAGTGGACATTCCAGAAACGATGTCAGTTTCACCGTCAACTTCAATCTCTCCGCCGTTAATAGAAATGTGTAATTTGTATATTCCATTAGCATTCAAAGGCGCCGTAGAAGTTGTTTTAAAATAATACACCTTTTGATACGGTGCGTAAAAAACGCCATTAGGATCTTTATTTTCAACAGTCGAATCGGCTAAAGTCCATTGTCTTGCTAATGAGCCATTTATATATTCGGAAATTGTTGCGTCAACTTGTTGGAATTCATTTGAATCTGGAATTTGTGAAATATCTAACGCATTTCCAGGACCTATAAAAGCACGGTTGATTTTAATGAAATGAACACTATCTGCTTTATCTAATAAGCCATAAACTACAGCTGTTTCTTCAAAATCACCAATTAAATCAACATCCTCATTACATGATGTCAACAAACTACCCAAGAAAAGAATAGAGATAAAAAAGAGAATAGAATGCTTCATAATACTACTAATATAGGCTTCAAATATAACCATAATATTCTTGATTTATTCTTCTAATAAATCAACTAACCATACTGTTTAGTCATTAATCTTTCACTTTGTTTAATCCCATTGCTTTTAATATCCAATTTGGCAAGTGTTTTCCGGGCTTTTTATTCTTCAAATTAATATACCATCCCCATTTTTTCATAATAGGAACTTTATGTGTTTCAACAAATTCAATCCATGTGCCATCTGGATCTTCAATATAAGAAAAACGACCTCCTGCTTCGCCCATATCAAATGTGTCAGAGCTGTCAACAGTAAAAGGGAAACCTTTAGATTCGCATTCCTTTTGCAATAAATCCATTCCTTGAATATCAAAACATAAGTGAATAAAACCCCAATCTCCCCAAAATCGGTTTTCAAAAATTTTCTTGCAATCAGTTCTGTCAATTGATTGAACTAATTCAATTTCCGTTGGCCCCAATAATCTAGCAAATGGACCTTTTCGAGCATCTTTATGCGTTAAAAGCACCCTTCTAACTTTAGATTTTCCTCCTGGAATTTCACTAAAATCAGGGTGATTTTCTATTACGTCGTATTCCACAGTTGAATATCCCAATATGTCTTGATACAATGGTAAGGCTTTATCAATATCGCTTACTCCAATAATAGAACCTGCCACACCGCCGCAATGCGAAGGATGTTTCGTGTTTGAAAAATAACCTCTTCCTTGTACTATTTGGAAAATATTTCCATTTGGATCTTGGGCGTAAAAGGTTAAATCACCATTTGGATTTTTGTATAATTCACCAATTATTGTTGCACCATTTTCTTTGAAAAAGTTAAAACTTGCTGCTACATCTCTAGATTTAATTTTACAAGCATATAATCCATAATCTCCTAGTTGAATTTCAAAGGTTGCTTTTTCGGTTGGTCGACTTGTGAATTGCCAAATTTCGAATCCGCCGCCACCTTCCATGCTTAGCGCTAAAGTGGCAGTTCTTGAATGTACAACTCCTCCTGTATAACGAGTCATTAATGGTGCGTCAGCAGCTTCTTCAAATACTTTCACGTTTACACCAAAAAACTTTCGGTACCACTTCCAACTTTCTGCTACATTGGGAACACCTATTCCCATTTGTTGAATTCCACAGATTATTTTTTCCATTGAGTAAATATTATATGCTTGTTATAGTTTGTTTAACGAATTGCTCTTTCATTAAAAATCACGAATCCATAACTGATTTGAAATGCAATTGGGTTTGTTTGTTTTGGGAAATAATTCAACGTTGCACGAATCGGCCCAACGAAAGAATGATATATGAAGGAAGCTGAAGCCATATATGTTTCTCCTTTAAAAGGTTTAGAATAGCCGAAAGTACCATTATCATTTTTTTGAAGAATTACAAACGGCTGGTAGTAGTATCCATCGAATCGTAAATCAATATTTTTATTGAAAGAAAAAATAATATTAAGGCCTCCACCAATAAATTGAGGAGATCTGTATTCTGGTAAAAAGTATGTCTCTGCATCGGGCACCAATGAAAATGAGTTCATTGAAAGCAACGTTGCTGTATAATTTGAAAATAATGATTGACTATTGAAAACTCCTTTACCATGAAATCCTAAATGAAAATTTGGATGGTTAATTACATAAGATTGAAATTCAGCATTGAAATTCAACCATTCGTGCTGTTTTTCTTTAATAGTATCGGTCGCTGAAGTAGAACCAGGTACATTTTTTTCATTCCCATTAACATAACGTGCTTTGAATTTAAAAAAATGACCAGTTGAAGCAAATTGTTTCCGATTTAATGAGTTTTTAATGAATTCCCAACTTATAGAGTTTCCATTAAAAGTTGTGATATCTGAAGTGTCTTTATTTGTAAAGTTATCA
The DNA here is from genome assembly GCA_947505255.1 of Flavobacteriales bacterium. GTDB lineage: Bacteria > Bacteroidota > Bacteroidia > Flavobacteriales_D > Crocinitomicaceae > M0103. The sequence continues at coordinate 12,349 of CANNKP010000027.1, read as the reverse complement.
GTTTGATAATAATCATCTTCTAAATTGAAAAACCGAAAGTCAATCGAACTTTTAGTAGTATTTCCGATAGGATGATTGAATTTCAAACCATAATACATCTCGTTTTGAACAAGAAAAGATGGCTTTACATCTTCAAAAAATGTGGCAAAACTTCGGAAATAATCCCACCGATTCATAATAAAATAACCAGATGCAGAAATCGGAAAGACGGATGGTATTTCAAATGTGTAACTTGCTTTTACAGAGCCATAAAATTTACCGAAATAAGAGGATAGATTTAATGAGGACGAGGTTTTACCTATGAAACGATAAGTTAGACCTAAATAACCTGTGTTTACTGCTCGAGAAGAGAAATGACCTCCGACATCTAATTTAAAATCTTTTGATTTTCTAATTTGTAGGCCTAAATTATAGGTGGAATCCTTTTTTAAAGAAAGAATAGGAAAAATGAATTCTATTTGTGGGGTAGCATAAAGTCGGTAGTATCGTTTTTCTAATTTATTAATTGAAATAATTTCTTTTTTACGGTTATAAATCATTGACTTATTAGCGTAAGTAATTTCTCGTTTCTGATTGGAAATATGGGTGATTGACGAAACTCTTAAGTCAATAATTTTTGATTTAAACGTTAATCGTTTAATGGCAAGTTCTTCTTTTGAAATTCTATTTGTTACATGTTGCTCAATGGAATCAATGTAAAGCATGGTGGTTAAATAACCAACTTCAATGGCTTTTTTTACCTCCTCAAAATCGAATGTTGAAATTCCAGGATTTGGTTGAATGATAATTCCTGCATCGCATGGTAACGTGAAATTAGAATAAGACACTAACATATTCGTAATTTGACTAATCAACTCATCCTCCATCGGTGGTGCAGCATTGTTTGAAACGTTGCTGCCAATAATGAAATCTGGACTAAAATCAGTATACATTATGTCAGCTGGAAAGTTGTTGTATAATCCACCATCAAATAATAAAACATTATCAACTCTGATTGGATGAAAATAGAATGGATAAGTCATTGAGGCACGAACAGCTTGATTTAAGTTTCCTTTTGAAAAAACGATCGTCTTCTTATTCCGAATATCAGAAGCAACACATCGAAAAGGGACAAACAAACTATCAAAATCATTCCCATAAGAAGCACTTGTGGTTCCTAATATTTTCATCATTTCAAAATCTAAATAGGAAGAAGTAATAAAGTTTGTTGGAAGTGATTTTTTTAAAATACTATCGCGAGAAAAAGAAAAATTCACAAGACTAGCATTGGTTTCTAATTCTTTATATAAAAAATGTTGAGTTGATTTTAATTTTCCTGTTGACATTAATTGAAACTCATCACTAAGCACGTAGTTTTCAATTTCCTCGGGGCTATAACCAGCTGAATACAAAGATCCTACTAGCGCTCCTGCTGATGTACCTGTAATGTAATCAATTGGAATCCCTCTTTCTTCAAGTGCTTTCAACACACCGATATGAGCTAAACCAGTTGCACCACCACCACTTAAAACTAACCCGATTTTTTGCTGAGCGTAGCTTATTGACAGTGTAAAACAAAATCCTAGAAGAAGTAGATACCTGTTTATTGATTTCAAATTCGTTCTTTTGTACAAAAATAAGAGTATTTCATAAGTGAAAGGTATAAAATGATGGAAGAAGATAAAGTTAATAGCAAAATATTCAAAATTACTTTAAAAACTATTTTTGGTCTTGAGCAAGTTTTAGCTGAAGAACTAAATGAACTGGGTTATAATGATGTTACAGTATTAAACAGAGCAGTTCAAACTAAAGGAACGTTGAGAGATGTATATTATTTAAATCTACATTGTCGCTGTGCTATTTCGATTTTAACAGAAGTTAAAAGCTTTTCCTTTCGAAATGAGGAAGATTTATATAACAAGTGCATGCAAATTGACTGGACAAAGTTTTTTACATTGGACAAAACATTTGCAGTTAAAGGTGCTGTTTTTTCTGATTTATTTAAACATTCACAATATCCTTTTTTATTAGTTAAAGATGCAATTGTTGATACATTTAGAAATAAAAGTGGTAATCGACCAGATGTAAATATTAAAACACCTCAGGTTGTTTTTGACGTTTATATTCAAAATTCAAACTGCGTTATTTCTCTAAATACAAGCGGTTTACCTTTGTTTCAAAGAGGCTATAGACAAGCAACAGGAGAAGCGCCAATGAATGAAGTTGTTGCAGCAGGATTGATTAGAATGACTGGTTGGGATAGAAAATCGCCTTTTATTGATCCATTTTGTGGTTCAGGTACTTTGTTGATTGAAGCAGCATTTTTAGCAACTGGAATTCCTTCAAACATTGAACGCCAGCATTATGCTTTCAAAAATTTTATTGGTTTTGAAGAAAAATTATGGGAAGAAATTTATGATGCGGCAAAGAAAAGAGTAACAGAACTTCCTTGCAGAATTATTGGTTCAGATATCAGTGATGAAATGATTACGATCACAAGAAGGAACTTAAGAGGTTTGGTTTTCGGACGTTTTATAGAAACTTCAGTTCAATCGTTCGAGAATGTAAAAAGAGTAGGGGAAAAGGGCGTTTCAGTTACAAATCCACCATACGGAATGAGAATGGGTGAAAACCTCGAGGAGATGTATGAGGAACTAGGTAACTGGATGAAAAATGAAATGAAAGGCTATGATTGCTGGGTAATGTCTGGCAGTGAAGAAGGTTTTAAATCCCTAGGTTTGCGTCCTGATAGAAAAATCAAAGTTTATAACGGCGATTTGGAATGTAGTTTTAGAAAGTTTGCAATTTACGATGGCACGAAACGCATTCATAAATTACAGAATGGGGAAGTAGGTCTGAAATCCGAAGAATTAAATGTGGATGAACAAGATTCAGAAACGGAAGTTGAGGATTAATAATTTTAAGAATAATTAATAAGCATAAAAAAGCATCAGCCATTTTAGACTGATGCTTTTTTTGATTAAAAGAATATCAATTATCTTTTCGCAATATCAACATATTCTCTTGGTGTAGCACCCGTATATATTTGTCTTGGTCGACCAATTGGTTCATTGTTTTCTGTCATTTCTTTCCATTGTGCAATCCATCCTGGTAAGCGGCCAATCGCAAACATTACTGTAAACATTTCAGTAGGGATTCCTAATGCTCGGTATATAATTCCAGAATAGAAATCTACATTTGGATAAAGATTGCGTGATTTGAAGTATTCATCTTCCAATGCAACTTTCTCTAGTTTCTTAGCTATTTCCAACATTGGGTCATTGATGCCCAATTGCTCCAATACATCGTCACATGCTTTTTTGATAATGGTAGCACGTGGATCAAAATTCTTATAAACTCGGTGACCAAATCCCATTAAACGGAATGAATCCTCTTTGTCTTTGGCTTTTAACACCCATTTATCAACATCTCCACCATCATTGTGGATTTGCTCAAGCATTTCAATAACAGCTTGGTTTGCACCACCATGAAGTGGACCCCAAAGTGCGGAAATTCCAGCTGAAATACATGCATACAAATTAGCTTGTGATGAACCAACAATTCTAACAGTTGATGTTGAACAGTTTTGTTCATGATCAGCATGTAAAATCAATAATTTATTCAATGCTTTAACAACTACAGGATTTACTTTGTATTCCTCAGTTGGCATTGCAAACATCATGTGTAAAAAATTAGAACAATAATCGTACTTATTTTTAGGATACATGAATGGATGACGCATTGCATTTTTATATGACCAAGCTGCCAATGTTGGCAATTTAGCCAACAAACGAAGCATCGTTAAATCTTTTGCTTCAGGACTTCTATTTGGATCCAAAGATTCTGGATAAAAAGTCGATAATGAACATGTCATTGAAGCTAAAACACCCATTGGATGTGCTTTTGCAGGATAAGCTTCAAAAAATTGCTTCATGTCTTCATGAACCAATGTATGTTTTGTGATATTATTTGTAAACGTATCTAATTGCAATTGAGTCGGCAAAGAACCATAAATCAACAAATAAGCTACTTCAATAAACGTAGCGTTTTCAGCTAATTGTTCAATTGAATAACCTCTATAATGTAAAATCCCTTTTTCTCCATCTAAAAATGTTATGGCACTTTTTGTGGCTCCAGTATTTTTATATCCTGTATCCAAAGTAACATATCCTGTTGTGTCTCTTAGTTTGCTAATATCAATAGCTTTTTCGTTTTCAGTTCCCTCGATTATCGGAAATTCGTAGATGGTTCCTTCAAGTTCTAGTTTTGCAATTTCACTCATTTTATTTGCGCCAATTTATGGTATTAAAAATATTCTCGACTAAATTAATAAACAATTTGTTTAAAAAAAACAAGAATCATAGAATAAGTATTTTTTTTTGACAGTAATGCTTATAAATTCTCTAAAGTAAAGTTTAGCATCATGTTGAAAAGATGATTTCGTGTGTTGCCGCCATAAATTCCATGATTTTTATTTGGGTAAATAAAAAGATCAAATTGCTTGTCTGCTTTTACTAGGGCATTTACCATTTCCATCGTATTTTGATAATGTACATTGTCATCTCCGGAACCGTGAATCAACAAGTATTTTCCTTTTAATAGATTAACAAAATTAATTGGAGAATTGTCATCATATCCTTTTTCATTTTCTTTCGGTGTACGCATGAAACGTTCTGTATAGATGTTGTCATAATACCTCCAATTGGTAACTGGAGCAACAGCAATTCCCATTTTAAATTGGTCGGCACCTTTTGTTATGGCTAAAGAAGTCATAAAACCGCCATAACTCCAACCTTGTATTCCGATTCTTGCTGGATCAACAAAAGTCATATTTTGCAACTCTTTTGCAACATTGATGAAATCTTCAGTTTCCAATTTTCCAAGTTGCAAATAAGTCGACTTTTTAAAAGCAGCTCCTCGATACATTGTTCCTCTTGGGTCAACAGATACTACAATATATCCTTTTTGAGCAAGAAGTTGGTGATAAATAAAATCCGCACCTCCCCACGCATCTTTAACGGTGTTCGAGCCTGGTCCGCCATATACCGTCATGAAAACAGGATATTTTTTCGTTGGATCAAAATCTGTGGGTTTAATCATCCAGCCATTCAATTCAGTTTCTCCTGAATGAAATTTGACAAATTCTTTTTGTGCTAGCTTATAATTGGCCAATACTCCGTTCAATTTAGAGTTACTTTCCAAAACACTGATTTCTTTTCCATCATTAGAACATACTGTAAAAACAGGAGGAGTATTTGCGTTCGAGTAGGTCTTAACGAAATATTTCATTCCAGTAGTAAATTCAGCATCATTTGTTCCAGTTTCAAGACTAATTGCACTTTTTCCGGTAGCATCGATGTTAATTTTGTAAATTCCCTTATAAATTGGTGATTTTTCCGCTGCTGAATAGTAAATTGAATTTGTTGTTTCGTCGATACCATAAAATTCAATGACGTCCCAATTTCCTTTCGTTATTTGAGTATTAACGCCGTCAAAAGAAAGTTTGTAAATATGATTAAAACCGTCTTTTTCACTCGTTCTAATAATCGTATTTCCGTCTTTTAGAATAAGTAAGTTATTGTCGATTTCAAGATAAGTATCTGATTTTTCTTCAAAAAAAGCTTTTATTGTCATTTTTTTCCCACTCAAATCAATCAAATAATATTTCAAATCATTTTGATGTCGATTGAGTGTTTGAATAACTAATTTATTTGAATTACCTGACCATTGCAGTCGCGGGAGATATTCATATTCACCTAAGTCAAGTTTAACAATTTTACTGTTTTTAACGGTAATAATGTGAGCTGATACTTTACTATTTTCTTCGCCTGCTTTTGGGTATTTAAACGTGTATAAATCAGGATACAATTCAGTGTAATACGTGAGATTAAATTCCTTAACATTTTTTTCGTCAAATTTCAAAAATCCAATATATTTACTGTCTGGTGACCAACCATATGCTTTAGTGATAGCAAATTCTTCTTCATACACCCAGTCAGTTGTTCCATTGATTATTTTATTCCTTTTGCCATCTGTTGTCAACTTTGTTACTTTACCTGTTTTGATATCCTTCACGAATAAATTATTCTTGTAGATATAAGAAACTTTCAATCCGTCGGGAGAATATTCTGCTAACGTTTGAGGCTGATGTTCTTCATCTAAAGGTTGAATAGAGCTTGTTTTTAAATCATATAAATAATAAACAGCAGAAAAACTGTGTCTATAAATACCAATTGTTTGTGTTGTGAGTAGCACTTTTGATTCATCATCATTGAAATAATAATCATCAATTTCAAGCGCTGAATTACTATAAACAAATTTTTCACTAGCGATCAACACGTCATTTTTCTCTTCTGAAGCATTAATAGAATGTTTAGTAATTAACTGTTTTCCATCAGCTTTCGTTAGTTTTGTGTAATGAATTCCATCCTTCATTGATTTAAATCCTGAAACTCCTGCTCCGGAGAATTCATATTTTTTCCATATTTTTTCAACAGTAATTTCTTGTGAATTACTGTGTTGAATTGTTAGAAAAATAAAAAGGGATAGTACAAGTGTTTTATATGTCATAGCTGTATTTAAAAGCTCTAAGTTATAAAATGTTTAAATTTTTCAGTCAATATCGTTAAAAACCTTTTCAGAATGTTAACAATTTTATAATACTGCTAATTTTAAATTGTATTACTTTTGTATTGAGTTTTTTCATGTCAACCTTGAAGCTAAGTTTTTTTAGTCCGAAACCATGAAAAAATGTAACACAGCGAAATGAGAAAATAATGTTTTCAATTAGTGCAAGTTGTAATTGGGTTTTAAATCCAGTGCAAATGAAAAGTAAACTTTTCCCAACCCTTGTAAAGAATATTTCGTCATCAATTAGCAATTTTATTTAATCTAAACTATATCGTATGAAAAAAACGTTACTATTTGTTAGTGCATTAACTTTTGGAGCAACTTTAGCTCAAGCACAAAATTGTTCTGAAATCTTTATTTCTGAATATGTTGAAGGAACAGGAAATGATAAGGCTCTTGAATTGTATAATCCTACTGGTTCTCCAATTAACCTTTCTGGATATAGTATCCAACGTTTTTCGAATGGAGATGCTGCCTCAGCTGCTGGTGGTGTTCTAAATTTATCAGGTACAATTGCAGCACATTCTACTTTTGTAATTGCAAATGGCCAAATAACAGGAACACCAGCTTCCCCTGCTTGTTCACCGTTGCTTCAAGCTATGGCAGATTTGTTAGATGGTGCTTATCCAGCTCCAACTTATATGAATGGAAATGACGCTATTGGATTATTTAATGGTGCTACAATGATTGATTTAATGGGGAAAATTGGTGATGCTGGTATGACTTCAAATAATGGTAATGGTGGATGGGGAGATACTTTCCCTTATGACGGAACTGTTGGAGCATGGTGGACAATTGACCAAACATTGACAAGAAAAGCGTCTGTTATGGAAGGTGTTTCAGTTAACCCAGATCCATTTATTGTAAACATTCAATGGGATTCATTGCCAAAAGACACTTGGACTGGTCTAGGTACTCACACGTGTGATTGTCCACTTGGATTAAATGATTTCGGTTCTACTATTTCATTTGCAATTTATCCAAATCCTAACTCAACAGGAACGTTAATCGTTTCTGCTTCTGAGGAAATTGAAGTAATTGAAGTTGTTAATATGGTTGGACAAATTGTAACAACAACTAACTTTAATGGTGCTATAAAATCAACTTCAATTTCAACATTGAATTTAACAAAAGGAATGTACACTGTAAGATTACGATTTGCAAATAATTCTGTTGCACAATCGAATCTAAGTATTCAATAAATTGTAAATCTTCTACTGAAGAATTCTTGATTTTATGAGAAAGTCAATACTATCCATATTTGCTATTTTTGCGCTGACCATATTAAGCTATGGTCAGTCAAAAGTAGAATTGAGTGGAACTGTTTTCGATAAAGAAACGGATGAAACCGTTGTTGGAGCAAAGGTTGTTTGTGATAATGTTTTAATTATCAAAACAGATATAGATGGAAAGTATTCCTTTCAAGTTGATGCTGACAAAACGCATGAATTAAAAATCACATGTGTTGGTTTCGATACGTTAGTTTTAAGTGTTAAGGTAGGAAATCAATCTACTCTATTTGATGTTGTTCTTCCCAAATATGAAAAAGAAATAGACGAGGTTATTGTAAAAGCTGATGCTGCAAAAACGAGAGACACTCCTATTGCTTTCTCAAAATTAACCGCGAAGCAAATTTCAGAAGATTTAGGAACAAGAGATTTGCCAATGCTTTTGAACTCAACTCCAGGCGCTTACGCAACTGAACAAGGAGGTGGTGCAGGAGATGCGCGTGTATCAATTCGTGGATTTGACCAGCGAAATATTGCCGTCTTAGTCGATGGTGTTCCTGTAAACGACATGGAAAATGGTCAAGTTTATTGGAGTAACTGGGATGGAATTGGTGATATTACGCGTTATATGCAAGTACAACGTGGTTTAGGAGCCTCAAAGTTGTCGATTGTTTCGGTAGGTGGTACAATGAACATCGTTACAAAAGGAATTGATGCCAAAATGGGTGCTTCTATAAAAAATGAAGTGAACTATTATGGTTTATATAAAACGTCTTTTGGTTATAATACTGGTTTGTTAAAAGGGAATTGGGGTGTTACTGTTGCAGGTTCTCGAAAATGGGGAACTAGTTTTGCAGACGCAACTTTTGATGATGCATGGTCTTATTTCGTTAAAGTTCAAAAGAAGTTTGATAAACACTTAATAAGCTTTGGTGTAAATGGTGCACCTCAATCGCATGGGCAACGTAATACACGATTACCCATTGCTGTTATAGATAAAGGTTTAGCTGAGAGAGCTGGTATCAATTATCAAGAATCATTAGATTCTATAAGCACTTTAAGTAATTCTCAATATACGTCACCAACTATCGGTTCTAGAGGAATTCGTTACAATCCTGATGCAGGAAGAATTAAAGGTGAAATTTATAATGAGAAAATCAATTATTTTCATAAACCACAATTTAACTTAACTCATTCTTTTGATGCAAATGATAAAATCAATTTGACAACAGTTGCTTATATGTCAATTGGTAAAGGCGGTGGAACTGGATTGAAGAATCTGACATCTCGCGACACGTTGGATGGGTTAATAAAAATGCAAGATTTATTTAATTATAATTCAACACATTTTTCGAATTTGTACAGTACTACAGAACATGTGTCAAGTAATTACATTCGTTCTTCGAATAATGATCATAAATGGTATGGATTGTTATCAACATTAAATTATCGTATCAATAAACAATGGTCTGCGATGTTTGGTGTTGATGCACGTTATTATAAAGGCTCACATTATCAATCAATTTATGATTTATTAGGTGGCGATTATGCTATTGATAATGTTGATCAAAATCAACAAGCTCCTACTCCAGGAAACATGTCCAATTCGATGAAACGAGTAGGTGATAAAGTTGCTTATTACAATGATGCAACCGTAAAATGGGGTGGTGTTTTTGGACAAGTTGAGTATAAAAAAGATAAATGGAGTACTTTCATAACCGCTTCAATTAATGAAACTGGATATCAACGTGTCGACTATTTTAAAAATAAAGATATTGTTTTAGATGATACAACGTTGATTCAAGCAGTTGGGTATGGAGATACAATTAATTATAATGGTATTGACTATACCAATAATTCCGCTGAAGCAAGATATGCAACAACAGATGAAAAATGGTTTATGGGTTCAACGATTAAAGCTGGAGCAAACTATAACATCGATAAGCATCACAATGTTTTCTTTAATACGGGATATTTAAATATAGCACCAAAGATGACCTCTGTTTTTGATAATAACAACAGAGAATTATTAGATATTAGAAATCAAAAAGTAACGTCTGTTGAATTGGGATATGGTTTTAAAAGCAAGAAGTTTTCTTCGAATATAAATGCGTATTATACATTGTGGGAAAACAAACCACAACAACGAACTCCAACAACTGCTGATGGAGATTCATACAATGTAAATGGTCTAGATGCCTTGCACAAAGGAATTGAATTGGATTTTATTTATAAGATTTTGCCAAATCTTGATTTTGAAGGTTTAGCTTCAATTGGAGATTGGAAAACTATTTCTTCGAGCACTGCAACTATAATTGATCAAAATGGAAATATTAAAGGAACAGTCGATTTTAGTGCTAAAAATGTTCATGTTGGTGATGCTGCGCAAATTCAATTGGGTGGGAGTTTACGATATGAGATTATTGAAGAATTGTATGTGAAATTGAGATATACTTATTTTGATAAAAATTATGCAAATTTTGATCCTACTCTATTAGTTGGGTTAAATAAAGACCGAGAATCATGGGAAATGCCTGGTTATGGATTATTAGATCTTAATTTTGGTTATGACTTTAAATTTGCCAAAAAATGCAAAGCCACTATAAGTGGAGGTGTGATGAATGTTTTGAATACGGTTTATATAACAGATGCGCAAAATGGCGAGAATTTCGATGCTACTACAACTACAGTTTATGTTGGGATGGGTAGAAGGGTTAGTATGGGTCTTAAAGTTGGGTTTTAACAATTAATAAAAAAGTAAAAATGAAAAGAATTATTAGTTTATCACTACTAGCGTTGCTAGTAAATTTAACGGTAAATGCTCAAGCAGTATTGCCAACAAGTTGGAGTTTCTCAACTGTTACATTACCTACTGGTTGGACAGAATCTGGGACTGCGTTTTATGCTCCTTCTGGAAATACTCCTCCAGCAATGAAATTTGACAATACAGGAGATTACTTGAAAATTAATTTTAACAGTAATCCAGGAAATTTGACATATTATCTTGCAGGAAATGGTTTCTCTAATGGAACATTTACAGTTGAGGAATCTGATTTAGGAACAGTTTGGACAACTTTACATGCGCATACAAATCCACCTGATGCTGCTTATACTTTGTTTACTGATGTTCCTCAAAGCACAACACGTTTTATCCGTTTTATTTATACGAACAAAGTATTAGGAAATATTGGTTTAGATGATGTGAATATTGCTCTTGGAGCTGCTGGTCCAGCGCAAGAGATAAATGTAAAACAAGGAGCAACAACAATTGTATCTGGTGGAACATATTTGGTAAGCTCTGCTGTTGCAACAATGACACCAACAACTTTTACAGTTGAGAATTTGGGACTGGTTAATACGTTGAATGTTGCTTCTGCAACTCTTTCTGGAACAAATGCTGCTGATTTTTCTGTTGCTTCTTTTCCTGCAACTGTTTCTTCAACATCAACTGGTAATTTAGTATTGAATTTCACTCCTGCTGCTTCAGGAACAAGAAACGCTGTTCTTACAATTGCAAGTAATGATTCTGATGAAGCTTCATACGTTATTAATTTATATGGTATCGGTGGATCTTTAGCTACAGAACCTTCTGCACAGGCAACGAATTTGAGTTTTTCGAATGTTAAGACATATCGTCTAACTGCATCTTTTACTCCTGCTGCTTCTGTTGATGGCTATATCGTTTTAAGAAAGAAAGCGTCTGCAATTACAGGTGTACCTGCTGATGGTGTAGCATACCAAAGAGGAGATATTGTTGGTGATGCTCAAGTTGTATTTAGTGGAAACGCTACAAGTTTTTCTCCAAATAACATCATTGCATCTACTGGTTACTATTTTGCAGTATATACGTACAACGGACCTAGTACATTTAGAAATTATAATACAACTTCTCCATTAACTGGCAATGTTTCAACTCCAGCTACGATGATGCCTCCAACTTTCTATAATGGAATCAATACATCAAGTGCATCGTTTGTGGCTAACTTACATGCACTGGTTAATCCGCATCAAATGCAATTCTACAGTAGTTATACAAATTTCATGATCAACTTGTTTGAGGCGCGTGATACTACTTTGGATAGAAGAGTAATTACATGTGTTTATAGTGGAGAGAATAAAATCTATACAGAACCTTTTGATTTTACAACGAATGGTTATAGTCGTGAACATACTTATTGCCACAGTTGGATGCCAACAAATCCTGCACAAGCTTTCCCAGAATACAATGATTATCACCATTTATTCCCAACAAATCTTAATCAAGCTAACATCGTAAGAAGCAATTATCCTTTAGGTGTTGTTGTGAATGTTACTTCAACATATTTAGGCGCTAAATATGGTACAAATGCGAATGGGCAAACAGTTTATGAACCAAGAGATGAGCACAAAGGTGACGCTGCAAGAGCGATGTTGTATGAAGCAATTTGTTATACAACGGTAAGCGGAAATAGCTGGGCTTTGCCAAGTAATATCAGTGCTTCTGTTCCTTATGGTCAAGATCAAGCAATTTT
>CANNKP010000026.1 GCA_947505255.1 Flavobacteriales bacterium | reverse complement strand
TCCAGAAGTGTAATTTGATAAATCTATTTCCTGATTTCCAGCTGAATAATTTTTAGTGTGTAAAAGCTCACCAATACTGCTATAAACATTTATAACTGACTCTTCGCTCACACTAATAAATATTTTATCTCTCGTTGGGTTTGGATAAAATGATAAATTACTTGAAGATAACTCTGCAATCGATAAGCCACAGTTTGAATCATATGCTTTTCCTGGTGAACCGTCAGGACAACCCGCTATCCAGTTAGTTGATTCATTCATAAATCCTGTTGAGCTTAATAATTCAAGTGTTTTCCCATTTCCATCGGGTTCAGTAGTCCAAGGTGCGGAATTTAGATAATTAGCAGAAAATTGCGCAATCCCAGTTTCATCATACAAAATAATTCCATCTTGAGCACCTAATGCAAGACCTGTAGGCCCAGAAAAGTTTGTTACTGAGGGGTGAATACCACTAAAAAGCATCAAATCTTTGGCTAAAACCAAATAATCATGCGGTAAAATAACGGTCCCAGCAGGAATAATATATCCTCCAGTAATACCACCATCACTAATTGACCATCCACTAACATCAATCGCGTTATCTGATGTAGAATGAATTTCAAACCAATCACCAGCATCAGATGTCGGCGAGGATTTATAATTTATTTCAGATATAATAAGGGTAGAGTCACATGGGAAATAAACTTCTCCAGGTGATCCCTTTACACAGCCGGCAAACCATGCATTCGGGTCATTTTGACCTTGATTATTTCCTTCAAATTCTATCGATCTACCATATCCATTTGTTCCAATTGGCCATGGATAAGTTGTCGCATAAGTTACTTCAGTTAATAACGTATTATTTGCTTTATAAATATATAATGTTTGTCCTGTATTCCTCAATGAAAAGCCTAAAGGTCCAATGTAGTTTGAAACCATAGGATATTGACTTTGAAACAATGATGTATCAGAAACAACAACAAGTCTTCCATCAGCTGGGATAACAGTTTGAAGTGGGAATGTATAAACATGTAAAAAGTTTGTGTCTTTAATCGTCATTCCACTAACGTCTAAAGCGACATTCATTTTATTATGTATTTCAATCCAATCACCACCGTTTATTGAGTTTTCAGATGCAGGCATTAATTCTGAAATTTCAATTGGATTTGTCACTGGACTTCCTGTAAACCAAGCAGTAAAAGCATTATTTACAGTTGGTGTAATGTCCAATACTTGATTGTAGTTATTTGTTGCAAAAAGCGCATTCGGATCCCAATGATTAAAGGTATAACCTGGATTTGGAACGGCAGTTATTTTTACAGGAACACCTTTAAAATAAACCCCGTTCCATGGGTATTCTATTTCACTAGGTTCAATTGTTGAAATGTGAATTCTTCCAGCTCCAGCAGGCTGAACATTTAGCGTATATGTCACTTGACCAGCAAGTCCAAAAAATGATTGCACTACATTTCGTGCTCCTGTAATTCTATTGCTATTCCAGGTAAGCATGTTATTCATCGTATTCAAGAAATTCGTCATATTACCGCTCCATCTTGTATGGTGTCTAGGTATCCAAGGTGCAACTTCATTAATCATTGAGTTACCCATGCTTTGAACACGATTTTGTTGCCAAATGGTGTTGATCAAATCTGCATAACGGTCAATGAAATAGTTTCTGAATTGAAGATTACCTAATAATTTTGCAGTAATCACATCCATGTGAATAAATGCTTCATTCGTTGCTTGCGTAAGATAATTATCATTGGCATTTGCCCCATATAATCCATATCCAAAATCCAAATCCATTAAAATCATTCTCCACTTTTCACCGGGAACATTCCAATATTTTATATTATTCGCTTGTCCATTGCTCCAGTCACCATTACCATAATATGTTTCTGTGATGATATAATCAGCGTAATTCTCTAAGTCGATTAATGAATCAGCTAAATTGAAAAAAGTTGCACTTAATGGATCTGCAGCAGCAATTGAATTATACATTGGCCAAAAATTGTCCATAGTGCCATCGTTTGCCTCAAAAGCCATGTAATTTTCAGTTAATACTGATACACTATCAGAATCAAATCCTTTGTTACTTTCTATATAATCATTGTTTAATGTTTCCCGAACTTCATATTCCCCAAAATACTCGCCATTTAAAAATACGATAACAGGCGTATAACCCATGTAATCATTATGTGTTCCTTTCGCAAGTCGCTGCATAAATGCATCTCTCATTCTTGTTCCGCCATAATCGTTTCCGCCATTACGTAAATTGAAATCTTTGAATTTTGTTACATATGGCTTATCAGGAATTAATGCATAATTAATTTTTGACATGCCATAATCATCACGGCATTTTATTCTGAAACTTTTTTGAGGTTGAGCGCGAGACCAACCACCATGTATTTTTAAACCAATACTTCCTTCGAATTTTTGTGTGCTGTCCGTTGAAATATACTCGATGTAAGAATAGCGTTCCCAATCTTCCCAAAAATTAGCTCCGAAATAAGGGTAATTAACATTGTAATCTGCTGGCCCTAACACATAAATTCCAATATTGGTATCATATAAGTTAAGTGAATCTGTTGAAACTGAAATGACAGGAAGTCCAACATATGCTTCATTTATTATAAAGGTGTTTTTTTCTGTCGCACTTGCAAGTGAGTTGTTCGAAGGATCAAAACATCTAGCAGCTAATACTTTAGTGGTAGGGATGTTTATTGGTCCTGTATATAATGTAGAAGTGCTAGTTGGAATGCTACCGTTCAATGTATATCGAATTTCGACCCCAAGTTGAATAGTTAAAAGCTCAACTGTTTGACCTGTTGCGTATATTCCGGCGGGAACAGTTACAATTGGTTTTTGTAACATCACAGCGAAGCAATTTGTAGAATTTAAATAATCTGGCGTTGGTGTTGGGCTAATACACCATGCTGCACCATTGTGATTATACGAATGGTCAACAGGGATTGGAACTAACGTAACTTGATCACCAATGATACCTAAAGGATCTGTTAACGTTAAAATATCACCACTATTTATTTTGAAATTTGTGTGCCAAGCGGTGCTCGCAATTAAATTCATCCATGGAAGTATTGGTGAAAAATAATTTGTTGCGGTAGTTATTCCTGCAGCTAAAAAGGCATTACCAGTTAAATCTGTAGATGTTGCAAGAACATTGTGCGTTTGAATTGAAAGAACATTTTCTCCAGTTTGCAATAACCCTGCAAAAGCAGCTAAATCAATTTGGTAAGAATTTAGTGGCATTAGCTGATAACCATTCGCTTCGTGACCAGTTGAAGCAAGTGTATTAAAAGTAGGGGGAGTTCCAACTATACCAATATTTGCTCGTGCAACTTCGACTCCATTGATGAATGCAACAAATCCATCATCATAATCCATATAGAGAATTAATTTTTCTATTTCTGAAGGATTAGAAACATTGAATGTCTTTCTTGAGTAAACACTTGTTGTTGTGGCGATTGTCGTTCCATCATCTGCATCTCCAAATCCTATTCCACCAGGTCCACTCAGCCATCCCGATAAAGCTACTCCTGGTAATCTCCAACTCGCTGCAGGCTCTGAAGTAGGAACTAGATATTCCCACGTATCACTTGCGGCAAGAACCGTTTCATAATGATTGATAGTTGGAATTCTATTTTTTCCACTTGCATAAATTAATTTATGTTCACCTGGCGCCAAATTATAATTTGGCAGTACCCATTGATAAGGAATTGTTGGGTCATTTGAAACCCCATATCCTGATAAATCAATAGTTGAGGCACCGTTGTTTCGAATTTCAAACCAATCATTGAAATCATTGTCTTCATCAGCGATAATACTAATGTTGGTTTGGGAAACTTCATTTAATTCAATTTGTGAAAAAACAAAAGAAGAAAAGAAAAAAGTGGAAATAATTAAAAATTGTAAACGAACTACCATAATTTAAATAATTAAAATTTTAATTATTTCTTTGTGGTTTCGCAGCGTAATATTAATTAAAATGAATCTAAATAACAATTTTAAGAAACCTTATTATTAACTCATTTATTAATTCATCGAATAAGAGTCTAATTAATAACAATTTATAAATCTTAAATTTCTCTGCTATAAAAAGTTTGTCTCTTTTTTGATCTCTGAAAGTGACTGAATCAAATAATCAATTTCAGCGACATCATTAAATGCTTGAAATGAAAATCGAATATAACAATCAGTGCCGTGGCGCATAACTGGAATCTCAATTTTGTATTTTTCGAATAACAAACGTTGTAATTTTTCAGGTTCTGCCGTTTGAATTTCAGCACTGCAAATTTGCCCAAAGAAATCAGTGTTTAATGGCGCTAAAGCAGTTGTTTTTAAAAAGTCGAATAATTTTGGAGCGCATTCTAAAACGTTTTTTTTGCAGTTATTTGAAACTGTTTCCCAATCATATTTATTCATAAATTCGATGGCTTTTGGTACTGTCAAATAAGCAGAAAAATCGCGCGTGCCATTGAATTGATGGTAATCAAAAAACTTAGAATTGGATGGAGAAAGACTTTTAAATCCCCAGCTTATGATTAAAGGATCTAAATTTTCTTGAAATTCTTTTTTAACGTATAAAAACGAGCAGCCTTTTGGTGTCATCATCCACTTGTGACAAGCACCTGTGTAATAATCTGCTTGTAATTCGGATAGATTTAAATCAATATGTCCTGGAACATGTGCTCCGTCAACAATTGTTATTAAGCCTCGTTTTTTTGCTTCTTCACAAATTTCTTTAACAGGTAAAATCAAGGCAGTACTGCTTGTTATTTGACTAATGAAAATATATTTCGTTTTATCAGAATAACCTTTCCAAAATTCATGGATAAATTCTTCTTTCGATTGAATTGGCAATGAAATGCTTTGTTTAATATATTTTGCTCCAGCTTTTTCGCAGTAATATTCCCACGTTCTGTCCATTGCTCCGTATTCTAATGCAGTGGTCAATATCTCATCACCTGGATTAAGTTCTAGGTTTTTCGCAAGAATATTAAAAGCATGTGTAGGATTTGGAACAAAAATTATATCCTCAGAATCACACTGAATATATGCAGCCAATGCTTCTCTTGATTTTTTTAGATACTGATAACCATCAACTGTAATGAATTGAACTGGCTCTTTTTCTAAAAGTCTTTGCCAATTAATATAATCATCAAAAATTTCTTTGGGACAAGCACCAAATGAGCCGAAGTTGAGGAAGGTGATGTCTTGGTTAAGTATAAAAAGATTTTTCATATGCTTATTTTGCTTTTGCTAAAATACAGTAATAGCATTATTCTAAAGCCTATTTTATTCCGAAAATAATAATCCTATAATATAAAGTGTTGATTCTCAAATTTCTTTTGGTACGATATTTTGATTTAATATAATTTAAAAAAAGCCTATCTTCGTAACACAATTACCCAAACTAAAGACGTTTTAAGTATTAATTAATTTACTTTTTCGCATGACAATGAAATTTTTTATGATTACTGTAATTATAGGAATCACAGGATTCTCTTCAGTAAGAGCACAAGACTCTATTGTAAAAGCCAAAATCTTAGATGACGGTTCCCAAAACGCAGAGAAATTCTATAACAGTGGAATTCATTATTTCCAAGAGAAAAATTACAAGGCTGCTTTACTGGATTTTAATCAAGCAATTACATTGAAACCGGATTTCGATAAAGCTTATTACAACAGAGGAAACACTAAGTTTGAATTAGCCGATTTTAATGGATCAATGGAAGATTATTCGATGGCCTTAAATATTAGCCAACAAAGCGAATATTTCTTCGGAAGGGCACAACTCAAATCTGTTAATTCCGATAAAGTTGGTGCTTTAGAAGATTATTCTTCTGCAATTCAAATGAATACAGGGTATTCTCAAGCTTTCTATTATAGAGGTGTAATTAAATTTGAAACAGGAGATTACCAAGGTGCAATTTCCGATTTTACAGCAGCAATAAAATTCAATAATGAGTATGCTTATGCATTCAATGACAGAGGTAGTGCAAAACTTCAAATCAAAGATTTTGATGGTGCGATTGCTGATTATAAAAGAGCACTAGTAATTAATCCAAATATGCCATTTACACTGAATAATATGGCAAGTGCTAAACGTAAAAAAGCTGATTTTAAAGGTGCAATTGAAGATTATTCTTCTGCTATTAAATTAAAAGGGGATTACTATGTTGCTTATACAAATCGCGGCAGTGCAAAGATTGATGCCGGTGATTATAAAGGTGCAATTGATGATTTTACAAAAGCGTTACAGTTGAAAAGTGATTATACTTTTGCTCTTAATAACCGTGCAACTGCAAAGTACAAATTGAAAGATTATCAAGGTAGTATTGATGATTGTACAAAAGCAATTCAAATTGATGCTAATTATGGTTATGCTTATTTAAATCGAGGTATTGCAAAAGAAATGTTGAAAGATTTTTCTGGGTCATGCTCCGATTGGAAAAAAGCGATTGAATTAGGCGTTGAAACAGCGAAAAATTACTCATCAGATTGTAAATAAGCAGCATTAAGAATTTTTGAAAAAAGACACGTATGAAAAACACCATATATACATTAAAAAATACATTTTTAGCCGCATTATTTCTTGTGATTTCTAATGTTTTATTTGCTCAAAATATTGAATTCACTAAAGAATTTTTTAAAGAAGATAAAGATGGATTGAAAGCAGCCAAAGATAATATTGAAAAAGGAGATGCCTTTTTTGATTTAGGATCAATATACTTCAAACAGGCAATTGAACCTTATTTGGCGGCTAATAAATTCAATCCCAATAACGCACTTTTGAATTACAAATTGGGAAAGTGTTATTTAGCTTCAAGTTTTAAATTAAAATCCATTTCTTTTTTAGAAAAAGCACAACAGCTGAATCCAACAGTTGATTCATATTTGAGTTACAATTTAGGTAAAGCATATCATTTAGATATGCAATGGGATAAAGCAGTAAAGGAATTTTCTGATTTTCAAAAATATATTAATGCAAATGAAAATCCAGAAGCCATTATTGAAACAACTAAATACATCAAAGAATGTTATGTTGGGAAGGAACTTTCTCAAAAACCAATTCGCGTTTTTATTGATAATCTTGGAAAAGAAATAAACTCACAATACACCGATTATGGACCTGTAATTTCTGCTGATGAATCTGTTTTATTGTTTACATCTCGTCGCCCAAACACTGTTGGTGGAGGAATAGATCCAGGTATCAATGAATATTTTGAAGATATCTATATATCCAACAAACAGACTGATGGTAAATGGTCAAACGCTACCAACATGGGGGAACCAGTAAATACAAAAGACCATGATGCTAATTCCGGTTTATCAGCAGATGGAACCAAATTCCTTATTTACATTGGTAAAAATAATGGCGATTTATATGAATCAGAGTTGGAAGGAACGACTTGGAGTAAACCTGAAGCTATGAACAAGAATATCAATGGTGATAAAAGTCACGAATCATCGGCATGTTATTCTCCAGACGGAAAAGCAGTATATTTTGTTTCTGATAAACCAGGAGGAATTGGTGATAGAGATATCTATATTTCTTACAAAGACGATAAAGGAAAATGGGGTGAAGCTAAAAATCTTGGAACAACTGTCAATATCAAATATGGAGAAGAAGGTGTCTTTATTCATCCTGATGGAAAAACACTTTATTTCAGTTCTCAAGGACACAAGGGAATGGGAGGATATGACATTTATAAAACGATTTATAATGATAGTTTGAAAACATGGTCTAATCCTGAGAACATTGGTTATCCAGTAAATACGCCAGATGACGATGTATTCTTTGTTGTTTCAGCAAGTGGAAGACACGGTTATTACACATCTTTTAATCCAAATGGTTTTGGTGAAAAAGATTTGTATATGGTTACATTTTTAGGTGCTGAGAAACCAATGATTCAAAACAATGAGGATAATTTGATTGCTAGTCAAGTAGCACCTGTTAAGGAAACAGTCATCGCGCCAGTTATGGAAATTCAAGAAGCGAAATTAACAATCTTAAAAGGTGTTATCACTGATGAATTAACAAAAAAACCTTTAAGTGCAACAATTGAAATAATTGATAATCAAATGAATGAAGTTATAGCAACATTTACTTCAAATAGTTCTACAGGTAAATACTTGGTTTCATTACCTGCTGGTAAAAACTACGGAATCGCAGTTAAAAAAGAAGGATATTTGTTTCATTCAGAAAACTTTGATATCCCAAATACTGCTGCATTCCAAGAAGTAACGAAAGATGTTGAACTGAAAAATATTGCAGTTGGAAGTAAAATCATTTTGAAAAATATCTTCTTCGACTTTGATAAAGCAACGTTGCGTTCTGAATCTACCAATGAATTACAACGTTTAACAAAACTCTTAGTTGATGTTCCAACATTGAAAATTGAAATATCGGGACACACAGATTCAAAAGGAGCGAACGATTATAACCTTGCTTTATCTGAAAACAGAGCAAAAGCTGTTGTGAGCTATTTGATTAAAGCGGGAATAGCTGCGAATCGATTAACTTCAAAAGGTTATGGTGAAGAACAACCAATTTCTACAAATGATACGGATGAAGGACGTCAATTGAATAGACGAACTGAGTTTAAGATTATAAGTATGTAAGTATTTTCAATCGAAATTAAAGGCTTTCGTCAACTGACGGAGGCCTTTTTTTTTATACATTCGCTTTTCGAAAATTACAGTGTAACATTGGTTTCTTTTTAATTTGAATTTTAAAGCGAACTTTGCCATAGTAATTATGTAACTGAATTTATAAATGGATATTCTAGCATATATTTTAGCTGTTTTTGTAGGGATTTCCTTAGGTTTAGTTGGAAGTGGAGGTTCTATTTTGACGGTGCCAATTCTTGTCATGATTATGGGAATAGACGCTACACTTGCTACTGCTTATTCGTTATTCATTGTCGGTACAACGGCTTTGGTTGGGGGAATAAAGAGTGCACTTGAAAAACGTGTTGAATTCAAGACGACATTAATTTTTGGTGTACCATCAATAATATCCGTTTATTTCACACGGGGATATATTTTACCTCAAATTCCAGATTCAGTTATGACCATTGGTGGTTTGGAAATAACAAAATCAATTTTATTAATGTTACTGTTTGCAATTGTGATGATTGCCGCATCTTTTTCTATGATTAAACCCCTAAAAAAAGAGTTGGATTTTGGATTTCTTCCTCCTGTAAACTATACGTTGATTTTTATTCAAAGTATACTAATTGGATTTATTACGGGATTGGTAGGAGCAGGAGGTGGATTTCTAATAATTCCTGCATTAATACTATTTGCACATATCCCAATGAAAAAAGCAATTGGAACTTCGTTATTGATTATTACTACAAATTCAGCCATAGGATTTATCAGTGTTTTGAAAGCTGATTATGAAATTGACTGGACGCTACTCAGTATTTTCACTACAGCTTCAGTACTCGGGATTTTCATAGGGTTTAGATTAGCAAAAAAGATAGCTGGAGAAAAATTAAAAAAGGGTTTTGGATATTTTATTCTTCTAATGGGAATTTATATTATTCTGAATGAAATTTTCATGAGAGGATAATTTCAGATTCATTTTTTTATTAGAACTTTGATTTTATATTAAACACACAAACAACTGACATGAAAATAGAACAAATATACACTGGATGCTTGGCGCAAGGAGCATATTATATTACTTCAAATGGTGAAGCGATTATTATTGATCCTTTAAGGGAAATTGAACCGTACATTGAACGAGCAAAAAAGGACAATGTTAAAATAAAATATATTCTTGAGACGCACTTTCATGCTGATTTTGTGAGTGGACATGTTGATTTAGCAAAGGCGACTGGAGCAGTAATTGTTTATGGTCCAAATGCTCAAACAACCTATGAATCTCACATAGCTGAAGACGGTGAAATATTGAGTTTTGGAAATGTGAAAATTAAAGTTTTGCATACTCCAGGGCACACGATGGAAAGTTCTTGTTTCTTATTACAAGATGAGAAAGGTGTTGATCAAGCATTGTTTTCTGGAGATACATTGTTTATTGGAGATGTTGGAAGACCGGATTTAGCCCAAAAAGCTGCATCGATGACACAAGAGCAATTAGCTGCAACTTTATTTCATTCATTAAGAGATAAGGTAATGACTTTGGCTGATGATGTTGTTGTTTACCCAGCTCATGGAGCAGGAAGTTCTTGTGGTAAAAACATGAGTAAAGAAACAGTAAGTACGATTGGTGAGCAAAAAAAGCTGAATTATGCTTTGCGTGCAGATATGTCTGAATCAGAATTTGTTAAAGAAGTTACTGATGGATTGTTGCCTCCTCCAGGTTATTTTGGTATGAATGTCATGATGAATAAATCTGGCTATGAAAATATCGAAGTTGTCATGAAAAGAGGGATGCAAGCATTAGATCCAGAGGCTTTTGAAGCGGCTGCCAATGAAACTGATTCGATAGTATTAGATACTAGAAATGCACAAGTTTTTTCTGAAGGATTTGTTCCAAATAGTATCAATATTGGGTTAGACGGTCAGTTCGCTCCTTGGGTTGGCGCGTTGTTGCCAAACATAAAACAAGAAATCCTTATAATTACAGAAGTTGGACACGAAAAAGAAACGGTTAAAAGACTCGCTCGTGTTGGTTATGACAATGTGATTGGTTATTTAAATGGTGGTTTTGATGCATGGAAATCAACTGGAAAAGAGATTGATACTGTAACGCGAATTTCAGCAGAGGAATTTGCACTAAAATTCAATGATAAACCAAAAATCATAGACGTTAGAAAACCGGGAGAATTTGCTGCTGAACATGTTGACGGAGCAGATAGTATTCCTCTGGATTTCATTAATGAAGATATGGCACAATTCCCGAAGGATAAAGCTTTCATTATCCATTGCGCTGGTGGATATAGAAGCATGATTGCTGCTTCGATACTGAAATCAAGAGGTTATGATAATTTCATTGAGGTTGTAGGAGGATTTAATGCCATTGCTAAAACAAATGTACCTAAAACGGATTATGTTTGTCCAAGTACTTTGAGAAAGGCTTAAAGACAATACCAAACAATCTTATGGATATATCTATAAAAGTAGAACTTGTTCAATCGATTTTAAAACCTCGAGAAAAGAAAGCTCATAAAGGAGATTATGGCCATGCCCTTATTATTGCTGGTAGTGAAGGAATGATTGGGTCTGCAGTTCTTGCTTCGAAAGCGTGTTTAAGAAGTGGGGTTGGATTAGTAACTGTTCATGTCCCAATTTGTGGTGTTGAAATTCTTCAAACTTCTATACCAGAAGCAATGGTAAGTATTGATGCAACAATATCTTGTTATTCTGACGATGTGAATATCGAAAAGTATACGGTTGTTGCTGTTGGACCTGGAATAGGAACCAATGTTTTAACTCAAAAAGCAATACATTCATTGTTGAAAAATGCAAAAACTCCTTTGGTTTTAGACGCAGATGGGTTAAATTGTCTGAGTTTAAACAAAGATTGGCTATCACTAATTCCAGAAAATTCTATTCTTACGCCACATCCAAAAGAATTTGAAAGATTGGTTGGGACGTGGGAAAACGAAGATCAAAAAATTGAAAAATTAAAATCATTGTCAAATCAATTGAAAAGTGTTGTTGTTTTGAAAGGTGCGAATACACTAATTTCTGTTCCAAGTGGAAAGTTGTATAAGAATTCAACAGGAAATCCTGGAATGGCAAAGGGTGGAAGTGGAGATGTTTTAACAGGAATGATAACGGCTTTTTTGTTACAAAGATATTCATCGGAAGAATCTGCTATTCTCGGTGTTTATATGCACGGTTTATCAGGAGATTTGGCTATAAAAGAATTTTCTGAATATAGTTTATTGGCAACAGATTTGATTGAATTTATTCCAAAAGCATTTTTGAAATTAATAAATCAATAGGAAGAAATTAATCGAGAACTATATCTTCTTTTTCCTTCATCAAAATTTTGTCTATTCTCAAACCATCAACATCTACGATTTCAAAGTAGTACTTTTCAAATTCAAAATTACCTCCAGCAACCGGGATTGCTTTAAGATTTTCCAACATAAAACCCGCAATTGTGGTGTATTTCGAAATATTATCTTCAATCACTTCTCGTTGGAAATATTGATTCAATTCATAAATCAATGTTTTCCCATTGATCAAATAACTTCCATCAGTTCGTTTAACAATGTCCAATTCATCGACCTCATTTTCATCAGGTAAATCTCCAACAATTGCTTCAATTAAATCGTGTAAAGTCAGAATGCCCACAACACTTCCATATTCGTCAATTACGGCTCCAATGTATTGCTTTTTACTTTTAAATAGACTTAGAATATTGAAAGCTGGCGTATTTTGAATAATATAAATAGGCGTTTCTATGATGTCTGATAGAACAAAATCAGGTCTTTTATAATTTTCAAGGAAATCCTTGATATTTATTACTCCTTTTATATTGCTAAGTTGACCTTCACAAGCTATGAATTTAGAATGTGAACTTTTTAGTAATTGTGTGAAAATATCTTCAATTGAATTGGTGGTATCAATCCATTCAACTTCAGAATTATGTGTCATTAAGGATTTTGCCGTTTGATCAGTAAAGTAGAATAAGTTTTGGTGAACTTGACTTTCGTCTGTTTCCAATACACCTTGTTTCCCTGCATTGAACAACATGAATTTTAATTCTTCTTCACTCATGTGTTCATTGTCATTTTCCTTGACACCAAATATTTTTAAAATTACTTTGGTTGAGATAGAAAGCAGTTTTACAAACGGGAATGTTGCCAATGTAAAATACTTTATGATAGGAGCACAAATTAATGCTATCTTCTCGGAGCTGTTCATTGCAATTGACTTAGGAACCAATTCTCCAATTACAATTGTAAAATAGGTGATGCTTCCAATCACAATAACTAAGGAAACTGAATGAACATAAGTTCCTAGAAACGAATTTGTTCCAAATGTTGCTTCTAAATCATCCGTTAGTGTTGCTCCTCCATAAGCACCAGCAATAATTCCAATTAAAGTTATCCCAACTTGAACTGAGGATAAAAAATTTTCAGGTTTATCAAGTAATTCTAAGATCGTTTTTGCACGAGAACTTCCTTGATCTGCAAGATGTTGTATACGTGATTTTTTCACCGAAACCAATGCGATTTCCGATAAAGCAAAGAAACCATTTAAAAGAGTAAGAAAGAAAATGACAATAATTTCCATAATTTACAAAGCTACTAAATTCTAGTGATTGATTTTTTTGTTTTAAATAACATTTGCATAAAAAAAGCCTTAAAACAAATTGTTTCAAGGCCTATAATTATATATGAAAGACAAATTGAGATTTAATCCTCGTCTTCGTCTTCATCATCTTGTTCATCATCATAAGATGAACCGATTTTATAATCTGCATCATCAAAATCATCATCATCGTCGTCTCCAAAAAAGCGGTTATTTTTACTACTTTTTTTGTGAGCATTCATTTTTGGTTTTTTGGAATTATCATCCGCACCCCAATCCTTCGCTTTTTTCTCAACTTTCTTTCTTTGTTCCGTTTTTAATGCATCAGTTCCAGGTGGAGTGAATGCAGGTGCATCGTCACTACTTGGTGGTCGAAAACTTGGTCTAGGTTGATCTGAACCTTCTCTAGGTTTAAAAGCTGGCCTAGGTGCATTTGGGTCTCTAGGTGCGCGGGTATCAGGACGTTGTTCTGCTTCTTTAACGGCAATTGGTCTACCGTTCATTAAAGACTCGTCTAATCCATTAATGGCGTTTAATGCTTCTTCGCGATCAGCCATTTCTACAAAACCAAATCCTCTAGATTTACCTGTTTCTCTATCAGTTGCTACTGTTGCCTTAAGCACAGTTCCATAATCCTGAAAAGCTTGCTTAAGTTGCTCGCTTGTAATACCAAAATCCAATTTGGCGACAAAAATACTAGTCATAGGGTGAATAAACTGTAATTGTTTTTTATTCGTTAATAATATTCGAAATTAGGACTTTTTTACCAATCTTAATACTTTTGATTTGTATTTTTAGAAAAAAAAATAAAATGACTGCATTAATTTTAGGAGGAACAGGTTTAGTGGGTAACCAATTAGTGCAATTATTGATTGAAGATAATCGATTTGAAACAGTTGAAATACTGACGCGTAGAGAGTTGGATCTGCGAGAAATAAAGGTTCTAACACATGTTGTTGATTTCGCGAATTTTGAAGATTTACCATTAAATTCAAAAATAGATATATTGTTTATTGCCTTTGGAACAACTATTAAAAAAGCCGGTTCACAAGCAAAACAAGTTGAAATTGATGTGAATATTCCAACTAAAGTGATGGAATTAGCAAAAAAACAAGGCATTGAAAAGTGTGTTTTAATTTCATCGTTAGGAGTAAGTGCTAAATCGCCTTTTTTTTATTCACGAATGAAAGCACAACTAGACGAAAATGCACGTAAGATTGGCTTTAATCAACTCATAATAATCAAGCCATCTATGCTTGATGGAAACAGAACGGAGAAACGTTTAGGAGAAAAATTATCAATTTCAATTGGGAATTCCCTTGGAAAAACTGGACTTATAAATAAATACCGACCAGTAGAAGTTATAAACGTGGCCAAATGCATGATTCAAAGTATTATTGAACTTCCTAACGGTACGTTTGAAATTCCCTCTAATGAAATTGTTGATTATGCCAAAAGGTATTCTGAAAGCAAATAGTAAAAAAAAAGGTCAGAATAAAATTGTTTCATTCTGACCTTTTCATAAAAGTTAATTGCTTATTTCTTCAACAAATCTCTGATTTCAGTCAGTAATTCTTGGTCCATTGTTGGCGCAGTTGGCTCAGTTGGAGCAGGTACTTCCTTTTTCTTTGATGCTTTATTCAAGCCTTTAATCATTAAGAAAACAATTAATGCTACAACAATAAAATTAATTATTGCAGCTAAAAATTTACCGTACAATGCACCATTCCAAGTGAGTTTCTCAAGTTGCGCAACACCTAAAGCATCCATTGCCGGTTTTAATAATAAGGGTGTTATAACATCATTGATAAAAGATCCTACAATTGCACTGAATGCCGCTCCAATAATTACGGCTACAGCTAAATCTACCACATTACCACGCATGATAAATGTCTTGAATTCTTTCAACATATAAATAAATTAAGGTTTTGTCAAATGTAATGAATATTTACATTTTGAACGGCTGACGCTGCAATAATGAGCGCCCTAATGTTATTTCATCCGCATATTGCAATTCTGTTCCAGCAGAAACTCCTCTTGAAAGGGTTGTGATCATCACATTTTTATCCCCTAATTTTTTAAAGAGATAGAAATTAGTTGTATCTCCTTCCATGGTTGGACTCAACGCAAATATTATTTCATAAATAGTGCCTGTATCAGCCTTGTCAATAAGCGTTTGAATATTCAAATCCGAAGGTCCAACTCCATCCATTGGTGAAATTATTCCATCTAAAACATGATAAATACCTTTAAACGATTCTGTTGATTCAATGGCTAAAACGTCTCTAATATCTTCAACTACACAAATAATAGAATGGTCTCTTTTTTCATCGGCACAAATAGAACAAACAGCTGTGTCAGACACATTACCGCAAGAAGTACATTTTTTTACATGTAATTTCATGTCTGTAAAAGCCTTAGAAAATTGTTCAATTTCACCTTCTGAACGATTTAGAATTTGGAGCACCAAACGCAGTGCAGTTCTTTTACCGATGCCTGGCAAAGAGGACAACTGCTCAACGGCGTTTTCAATATGTTTTGAAGGAATTTTCACATATCAAAATTAAACTATTATTGAATTTATTGATTAATAAATAGCAGATGTTTTGAACAGTAAAACCTTTGTAAATTCTCAATTCCACTAAAAATCTTACTTTTGTAAATAGATTTCTAAAAAATGGCAAAGAACGAGGTTAACATACGTAATAAAAGAGCAAGGTTTGAATATCACTTGCTTGATGATTATGTTGCTGGTGTTCAATTGACTGGTACTGAAATCAAGAGTATTCGCAACGGAAAAGCTAGTATTTTAGAAGCATATTGCGTCATGAGTGGAGGTGAAGTTTGGATTAGAAACATGCATGTCACAGAATATGAAAACGCATCTTTTTATAACCATAAACCAAGAGGCGATAGAAAATTGCTTTTAAACAAAAAGGAAATACTTAAAATTGAAAAATTCCTGAAAATCAAAGGAAATACATTGGTTCCATTGAGAATGTTCTTGTCAGAAAAAGGGTGGATTAAATTGGAAATTGCTTGTGCTCAAGGAAAAAAACTCCACGATAAAAGAGAAGATTTAAAAGAAAAAGATGACAAGCGCGACATGGATAGGGCAATGAAACGTTAAGTTACAGAAAACCGAAAGTCAAAAGATGCGCCCAGCGGTCATTTGAAATCAAGAAGAGCACTATTAAAATCCCCGATAAATACAAACTGAAGTAATAGGAGACAGTGAAAATAACTGTTCTCCGTTTATATATTCGCGTAAATAGCGGAAGTAAAAACGCCAAAATTAAATACAGACTTAATGAATAAAAAGTATAGTGTAAGGAGTAAAAACCATATTTATATTTTTGTTGTGATATTAAGTATGATTCGCCATGAAAGATCCATGTTTTCTCAATGAATATCTCAGGAAAATACTCATACTTTCTTCCATCTGTATCTTTTACCCAATATTCATTATTCTTTTGTGTCTTTACGAGCGATATAAATTCGCCTTTTGAACCAAAATTATTATTCACCGAAATATGTGTGATACGATCTTTTTCATAATGGTGTGGAAGAAAAAAATCGGTAATGATAAGCAGTGCTATAATTGCACCTATAATGGAGTTGAGTTTTATGATTTTCCATTTACGCCCAATGAATAAACTTTTAAAAAAAAGTTCTTCGGCTAACTTTTCTTTTAGTTGTTGTTCATAATATCG
This sequence comes from Flavobacteriales bacterium, assembly GCA_947505255.1. Taxonomy (GTDB): domain Bacteria; phylum Bacteroidota; class Bacteroidia; order Flavobacteriales_D; family Crocinitomicaceae; genus M0103. The sequence goes on along the minus strand of CANNKP010000026.1, from coordinate 4,098 downwards.
TTTCTTCGCATCTTTTAAACGTTCTTCTTGCTTCTTAACATGCACTTTGACGGCTTGCCGACCATTTACAACATTGACTGATGGAGCATCTTTTTTACCAATCAATATTTCATACGCATTTGTAATGGCAATAAATTGAACAGCTGCTTGTGGAGATGGGTTTTTATCTGGATGATAGCGCATTGCTAATTTTCTGTAGCTTTTTCTAATTTCTACAGTGCTTGCACCCATCGGTAAACCAAGTATGTCGTAATATTTCTTCAAATTAGTTGGTGTGAAGAAGTTTTAAAGTTTCAATTCTATTTATTTTACCACTTAATGTCCTAGAAAAAGCAGGGAGATAATAAATGGATTTTGGAATGGCAAACTTAGTGAGTTTTTCTAATAAAACTGTTTCATCTATATTGACAACCTTATCTCCTTCAATAATAAGGATTATTTTTTCACCTAATTTATCATCTTTGATGCTTGAAATAATAAATGGATCAGCAATATATTCAGATAAAACAGCTTCAATTTCTTCAGGATTTAATTTTATCCCTCCAACATTTATAATGTAATCAGCTCGTCCAATCCACTCAAAACTTTTTGAACTGGATAATTTAACCAAATCAGTAGTTTGCAGATCTACAATTCCAATTTCAGGGTAATGAATAATAAGTTGTTCATTTTTCTCATTGAATGTAATTCCATCTAGAGCATGATAAAGTGAATCTACCTTATTACCTATTTCTCTAAGCGCCACATGGGAAATGGTTTCTGTCATTCCATATGTTTGAAAAGCTTTCACGTTGCTTGATATCGTCTGCTTTTCCAGTTTAGATGAAATAGGACCACCTCCGACAATAATCGCTTTAATTGCTTTTAGTTTGTTGGAATTGTTTTCAATACAATTCTGAAATTGTAGCGGAACCATTGCTACAAAATCAATTTTGGCATCAATATGTTTTAGAGGATTTGAATCAATCGGTCCAATAAGAAGATTTAATTCACCAACAATTGCTCTCACAATCATCATCTTCCCAGCTATGGTACTTACCGGTAAACAGAGTAGGGCTGTGTCGCCTTTTTTTAGCCCTAAAAACAAGAGTGTTTTCTTTGCAGAAATAATCATTTTGGATTTCTCCAACGAAATTATTTTCGCTTCTCCTGTTGAACCAGATGTTTTTGTATGAATTACATCGGATGTGGAATACCACTCTGCGATAAAATTCTGAACCTCAGATTTCCTTTCGGGAATTGTGTCAATAAAAGTTATACGTTCACTTATCATTTTATTGGAATGGTTCTTGTGTCAAAGGTAACAACTTTGGACTTCAAGATTTACTTTTTTTCTATTTGATGTTCTGAAAAAAGTTTGTAATTTAAACTCAAAATTAAAGCGATGAAAAAGATAATTGGAATATTAGCGTTAGGATTAATTACAATGGCTTTTGTAAATAGTAACGAATCAAATAAAACTCAACAAGGTGAAGGAATCAAATTTAAAAGTTTGACACTGGAAAAAGCGAAAGCAGAAGCACTTGAAAACGATCAATTGATTTTTATAGATGCACACACAAGTTGGTGTGGCCCCTGCAAAAAAATGGCAGCAACTTCGTTTAAAAATGCTGAAGTGGGAGAATTGTTCAATGAAAAATTCATCAACTTGAAAATAGATTGTGAAGCTGATGCAGATGGACCAGAAATAGCAAGGATGTATAAAGTAAAGGCATATCCTACGCTATTAATAATAGATGGAACTGGAAAATTAATCAAACAAGTGGTAGGTTTTAAGGATGAAGATCAACTAATTGCTTTTGCTAATTCAGTAAATTAAATAATCTTATTAAGTTTTTGAACCACGGGTACATTTGTATTCGTGGTTTTTTTATGCCATAAAACGAAGCAAGTAAAATGAAGTACTCACATAGTTATTCAATAAAAAAAGATGCTGTCCTTAATTAGTATTGCTAACGAAGATTTAAAGTTCGCGAATTCGCAATATGTCGAACACTGATATTTTAAGGTTATTCTTTTGAAAGAAAAAATTTGAATCTATGTCAAAGTTCGCCAATTACCTTCAGCTCTGCGTCGCGGTCGCAATATATCGAACATTAAAAAGACATTTTCAAGAATCGTAAAACAAATTATTTATAAAAAAAAAAGCCACAGATGCAAAGATTGTATTGATGTGATAGGTATAAATATGACCATGATATTTTTAGTAAGTGAATAGAATTTCAAAATTTCAAAATCTGTGCATCTGTTGCAAAATATAAGATTTCTACAGATTCACAGATTAAATCTTTAAATATGACATTTCTATTTTATTGATGAATAGAAGTTCAAAATTTAAAAATCTGTGCATCTGTGGATAAAAAAAAACAGAACAACTTCTTTAGCACATAGTTTTATCTTTTTGTTGGGACAAAAAAAAGCCGCTCCCCGAGCTTGTCGAGGGGCGGCTTTTAGCTTATTATAGATCAAGGATTATTTTCCTTTCTCCATTTTTTCTTTCAATTCAGCAAGTCCACCTAAGTCACCTAACGTAGATTTCTCTATGTTTTGGTTGTTAGCTTTTACTGCTTGAGAAGTTGGTGATCCTGCATTAGCCGATTTTTTAGCTGCTCCTTTAGGTGCAACAGTTGGCTTATCTTCACCTTCTTCAAATGTACGTGTATGAGAAACAACGATCTTTTTTGATTCTTTGTTGAATTCAATTACTTTGAAATCAAGTGTGTCTTCAATTTTCGCGTTAGTACCGTCTTCTTTTCTCAAGTGTTTTGCAGGGCAAATACCTTCAACACCGTAAGGAAGAGAAACGATTCCAGACTTATCTTTGTTTTCAATGATTGTTCCTTGGTGTACAGATCCTTCTCCGAAGATAGTTTCAAATACATCCCATGGATTTTCTTCTAATTGTTTGTGTCCTAAAGAAATTCTTCTGTTTTCTCTATCTATTTCCAAAACAACAACCTGCATATCATCTCCTACTTTACAGAATTCAGATGGATGCTTGATTTTCTTTTGCCAAGATAGATCAGAAATGTGAATCAATCCGTCAACACCTTCTTCTAATTCAACGAATACACCGAAGTTAGTGAAATTACGAACTTTAGCATTGTGCTTAGAAGCAACAGAATATTTACCTTCGATGTTAGCCCATGGATCTGGCATTAATTGCTTAATACCCAATGACATTTTGCGCTCTTCACGATCTAAAGTCAAAATAACTGCTTCAACAGTGTCTCCAACTGACATGAAATCTTGAGCAGAACGTAAGTGTTGTGACCAGCTCATTTCTGAAACGTGGATTAAACCTTCAACTCCTGCAGCGATTTCAACGAAAGCACCGTAATCTGCCATAACAACAACTTTACCTTGAACTTTGTCACCGATGTTTAATTCAGTACTCAAAGCATCCCATGGATGTGGTTGCAATTGCTTAAGACCTAACGCAATTCTTTTCTTCTCATCATCGAAGTCAAGAATAACAACGTTTAATTTTTGATCTAGTTCAACTATTTCTTCTGGGTGATTTACACGACCCCAAGATAAATCTGTGATGTGAATCAAACCGTCAACTCCACCTAAATCGATGAATACACCATAAGATGTGATGTTCTTAACAGTTCCTTCCAATACTTGACCTTTCTCAAGACCAGAAATAATTTGTTTTTTCTGTTCTTCCAATTCCGCTTCAATAAGCGCTTTGTGAGAAACAACAACGTTTCTAAATTCTTGGTTGATTTTAACAACTTTGAATTCCATGTTTTTACCAACATAAACGTCATAATCACGGATAGGCTTAACGTCAATTTGAGAACCTGGCAAGAATGCTTCAATTCCAAATACATCTACGATTAAACCACCTTTCGTACGACATTTCACGAAACCAGTGATAACTTCACCTGTACGTAATACGTCATTTACACGAAGCCAAGCTTTGTGCATACGAGCAGTTCTGTGAGAAACAACTAATTGTCCAGTTTTGTCTTCCTGACACTCAACATAAACATCAACTAGATCACCAGCTTTCAATTCAGGATTGTAACGGAATTCAGAAGCTGCAACAACTCCTTCAGATTTGTAACCAATGTTAATGATTACTTCTTT
>CANNKP010000025.1 GCA_947505255.1 Flavobacteriales bacterium | reverse complement strand
ATTGTTTGAATCTACCGTTGAACAAATCAATGAGAACAAATACGAATTATTAGAACTTACCTGGGATCTTTATGGTGATTTACCTGAAAATATCGATCCTCAAATGCGTGAAATTTTTCATATCAAAACGCATTATGAAAAATTATTCACCGCGAAAGGAAGTGTAATAAAGTATTGTAAATTCAAGATAAATTAACAATTGAAATTAAGCAACTCTCAATTTCGACATCTTTGATTTAGAAAATTGCGCTATTGCATAATCTGCCGATACACGAAACTCTGATTCGTTTTTAGAAGGTAATTCATACATCGCATCAGTTAAAATCGCTTCACAAATAGATCTTAATCCACGCGCACCAAGTTTGAAATCAATTGCTTTCTCAACAATAAAATCCAAGACATCCGCATCGAACTTCAACTTTACACCATCTATTTCAAACAAGCGAACATATTGTTTTACCAAAGCATTTTTAGGCTCAGTTAAAATTCGTTTCAAGCTTGCTGCATCCAAAGGCTCTAAATACGTAAGCACTGGGAAACGTCCAATTAATTCTGGAATTAAGCCAAAAGTTTTAATATCAGTTGGATTAATATATTTCAATAAGCTTTCTGAATCAATTCTCTCTTCTTCTGAAGTTGTAAATCCAATTGTTTGGCGATTAACACGATTCGCAATGATACGTTCTATTCCATCAAATGCTCCACCACAAACAAAAAGAATGTTTTTAGTATCAATTTGAATCATTTTTTGTTCAGGGTGCTTGCGTCCTCCTTGAGGCGGTACGTTCACAATTGAACCTTCAAGTAATTTTAATAAAGCCTGCTGAACACCTTCTCCAGATACATCTCTTGTAATAGATGGGTTGTCACTTTTACGTGCAATTTTATCAATTTCATCGATAAAAACGATTCCATGTTGTGCTGCGTTTACATTGTAATCAGCTGCTTGTAATAAACGAGAAAGAATGCTTTCAACATCTTCACCAACATATCCCGCTTCAGTAAGCACTGTTGCATCAGCTATAAAAAAAGGAACATTTAACATTTTAGCAATTGTTTTGGCTAACAATGTTTTTCCAGTCCCAGTTCTTCCAACTAGTATAACGTTGGACTTTTCAATTTCTACTTCGTCTTTTGAAGGTGGTTGGTTTAACCTTTTATAGTGATTGTAAACTCCAACTGACAATACTTTTTTAGCATCATCTTGGCCTATTACGTAATCGTCTAGTTTAGTTTTAATTTCAGCTGGTTTCAATACATTTACCTTTTCAGTTGATGTATTTGACTTGTCACTTAAATCTTCTTCCTTGATAATTGAATGTGCTTGTTGAACACAACTTTCACAAATGTGACCTGAAACACCAGCAATTAGAATCCCTACCTCATTGCGAGATTTCCCACAAAATGAACAACCACTTTCTTTTTTAGACATAGTATTATTTGAAAAAAAATCCTTCAGCCTTTTGACCGAAGGATTTTCATTTTTTATTTAAAATCAATTTGGATTACGAACCAAAATTTCGTCAATCATTCCATAAGCTTTCGCTTCTTCGGCTGTCATCCAATAATCACGATCGGAATCAGCCCAAACTTTCTCATAAGTTTGTTTTGAGTGAGTTGCGATAATGTCGTATAATTCTTTTTTCAATTTTTGAATTTCTCTTGCAGTGATTTCGATATCAGAAGCTTGTCCTTGCGCTCCACCTAATGGTTGGTGAATCATCACACGAGCATGTTTCAAAGCAGAACGTTTTCCTTCCGTTCCAGCACACATTAATACTGCTCCCATTGAAGCTGCCATTCCTGTACATATTGTAGCAACATCTGGTTTTATATATTGCATCGTATCATAAATCCCTAAACCTGCATACACAGATCCTCCAGGTGAATTCAAATAAATTTGAATGTCCTTCTTCGGGTCTGCAGATTCTAAGAAAAGTAATTGTGCATTGATAATGTTGGCTACATAATCGTCAATTCCCGTTCCTAAGAAAATAATTCTATCCATCATCAAACGTGAAAAAACATCCATTTGAGTCATGTTCATTTGACGTTCCTCAATAATATATGGTGTTAAAGAAGATTCAATATAATGGTCTACGTGCATACTACTCAAACCCATGTGTTTAGTAGCATATTTCTTAAATTCGTTTTTATCAAACATAGTCTGTGTGTTTATACATTGTTCTGAACGTTAAAGATAAATGCAAAGTTGGGATTGACAATCAAAAAAATGAAATTATTCAGTTTTAATTAACGTTATTTTTGAAAATATAGAGTTTCGATTCAGTTCTGAATTCTTTTTATCTTCGTGCAATGTATCCGAATGAAATTTATAAAAAGCGTATTTTACTTTCTCCTTTAAATTGGGGGATGGGTCATGTTGCTAGATGTATTCCATTGGTAAAACTTTTTATTGAAAATGGAAATACGGTATTTGTGGCAGGAAATAAAGAGCAATTGCGAGTTTTTAAATCATATTTCCCAGATATAAATTACATTGAACATGATGGATATCCTTTTGTTTTTGGGAAAAGAGGTGATTTTAGTTTAGACTTGTTTAAACAATTTAGAAAGTTAAAAAAACGGTTATTTAATGAATTAATAGTAGTTGATTCGCTGGTTGAATCAAATAAAATAGACATTGTTATTTCTGACCATAGATATGGATTTAGATCTGAAAGAGTACATTCAATTGTGATGACGCATCAACTAAATTTACCTCTTAGATGGTTTGAAGGTTGGGTACAAAAAATTCATTATAAACAGTTAAGAAAATTCAATGAAATATGGGTGCCAGACAGCAGTGATTCTTCGTTTGCTGGAAATTTAAGCATCAACGGTTTAAATTTTAATGCAACCTATATTGGAATATTGTCGCGGTTTTCAGTGTATGAAAAGATTTCTGAAAAGACAATTGATAAAGTCATAATACTATCTGGACCTGCAATTTATGCAAAAGTATTTCTTCATGAACAACTTCTATCCGTGTCACAGGATGAACAAAATGTTGTCATCATTGCATCGCAAGAAATAGCGGATTTACATCAAAATTCAACTGTTAAAATTCTCGCATCAACTGATTGGAAAGCATGCGATCAATTGATTTTAAGTGCAAAAAAGATTGTTGTACGCTCAGGCTATTCCTCATTAATGGATTTAGTTGAATTAAAAACCCCTTTTCAAATTACACCAACTCCCGGACAAAGAGAACAAGAATATTTGTTTGATTTATGGTATAGAAAGACGCTCTGAAATTCCAGTTTTCTTGTCGTAAATAAAGAATAAACCAGATTTCGTAAAAGGAATGCTAGAAATACTCATTTCATTTTGAATCATTTTCCCATCAGTTGTGTATATTTCAATGTCTGATTCATATGATAACTGAATCGCGGAAGTTATAGAATTATAAAACGAAAAGTTAAATTCCGCTTCAATTGCAACTATTCCTTTGGAGTATTCTTTACCGTCATAATCAGTAGATTTTAACTTGTAATAATTCATTCCAGGATGAGGGTAGTTATGAATAAAACGATAGTCTCTAATTTCAGTTGAGTTTCCAGCACCCATAACCGTCCCAATTACCTTGAATTCATACCCATCCGTTGAATGAGACAACGTGAAATGCGAATTATTTTGTTCAGTAGCAGTTTGCCAAGTTAATTCAGATTTGGAATTTATATAATAACCATAATAATTAATGAGGCCAGTAGGTAATACTGTTGGTGTTAATATGCAATTATTGTCGCCATAAGAAGTTGCTGCACCACCTTCAGTATGGAAAGAAGCAAAAACACCATCAGAATCTGGATAACTACCATCAGTTGTATAATCTATATTGAAAGTGGAACCTAAAGTAGTTGTTATAGAAGTTTTATAATAACGAGTTCCAGGTGCAGAGGGATTATTAGCGAAATTCCCATTTGTTTGCCAATCTCCATCATTTTGGAAAATCACATATATATTGCCTAATCCACACAATCCGTTCCATGTTAATGCTCCTTCGCAAATTGATGTTGAGACAAGCATCCAATTTGCATTCGCGGGTATAGTCGTTCCGTTTGCATCAATAAATAAATTTCCACAACCTGCAGCAATATTCAATTCATTAATTCTAGATGCATTTGCGACTAAAACATCCGTGTAATTTGTTCCAGGATTTGCTGATCCATAAAGGAAATTGAAATTTGTAGTATTCGCATTAAAAGAATAACCTCCCGAAGTTCCAAATACAATTTCATTGTTACCTTCCGAGCAAAGCCCGTCATCACAAGAATTTATTATCACAGAAGTTAAATGAGGTGGTTCGAGAATACATGGCGAACCAGTTAATGTAACTGAGAATGTTGATGAAGAGGAACTTATTGTGGATGGTGTACTTGCAATTATTCGTATTAAATAACCTGATCCTGTTGGAGTTCCTGAAGGAATAGAGATTGAAATTGTTCCACTATTTACATTTGAACTAATGGATCCAATGACAATAGGAGCAGTAAAACTACCTGATGCATTAGATAATTGTGCTGTATATATATTTCCTGCAGTAATAGTTCCAGTTGACGTAAAATCAACAGTTCCATTAGCAGCAGTTAAGCAATCTACAGTGAAAGGTGATGTCGAAACTGTTCCAGTAGTTATTGTTGATGAAGCAGAAAAAGCTGCAGTTACATTAACATTATCAATTCCAATTCCTTGTGAATTAGATCCTGTTGTATTAATATTCCATCGTAAATAAAAATCACCATTTGGTGCAATATTCAGACTTGAAATAATTATTCCAGTTTTTGTTATTGTTAATGGAGTAGCAAAGGTGTATGAACTTGCGCCAGTTGGAATAGATGCAGCAGAGATATCACCAGCAGTTACAGCAGTCCATGCAGATCCATCTAGAGAGTAAAAAAATTGAATTGAGGCAGCAGCGCTATTGATTCTGTAGCGCTCAGCATTATAATCAATCGTCAATTGATTAATGTTATCTGTAGGATGAGTGTTTCTAAAAAATGACATTAGATTATTTGGACTTGCAAATGAACCAGAAGTCATTGCACCAGCTGCTCTTTCAGTTGTAGAACTGCCCCAGTTATATGTCCCTCCTGTAGTTGGAGAACCTGAACTCGCTTGCTGGAACAAAGAGGCTGAGCCACCAGCAAAAGTAGGACTTGCCGTACTTGCATGCATTTTCCAATTTGAAGGCAGAGTAACCGTCGCCAACATCCCATTAAAATTTTGAGTTATTACAGATGTATTAGGAACTGATATTTGCCCTAAAACAAAAGTAATATTCAGTGAAAGAAATAAAAATAATATTAACGATTTCATCTTGCCTTTTAAAAATTTTCAGTGTCATTTTTTTGATTTCACGGCGCAGCGACCTGTATTGGTTATTAAGTGTGGTTTTTTTAGTAACTTAGGGAAATTGTCATGTTAAATTTGATAGTAGATACCATTATTATTTAGTTTATATTGCGAATGTACACCCTTAATATTGTTTATTTTACAAGGAAATATTAACTTTTCATTATGCTTTTAAACTCTAAGTATTACCAGATTGATTTAGCAATCAGTTGTCGGAAAAAGAATGCTTAACTTTGAATTTGAATTATTTTCAAATTTGAAAAAGAGTCTTAAATATTTTCTTTTTACACTTATTTTGACGTCAATTTTAACGTCAATTTCTTGGAGTTTTTATCCAGAGAAATCTACACGAATTTATGCCAAATTGGTACATGAAATTGGTATTAAAAAACAAAAGATTGATCGTCAAACTTGTTTTCAGGATAGAAGCTATGCAATTGAGATGAATGATAGGGTAATATTGTATTTGGAAGAATCGTATTTAAAAGGAACAAAGCAATTTTTAAACCGTAAAAAAGACATTTACAATCTTGTTGATAAGGGAGAATTAGTATTAATCGAACAAAATGAATATTACATTTTAGATACTATGTGGTACAGCTATCCTTATCTAATTCCAAATGGAAAGAATTTCATAGATGAACTAGGCAAACGTTTTCAGCGTAAGCTTGAAAATACAGGATTGGAATGTTCGCAATTTGTATTAACATCCATGTTGCGCACAACTAGCTCTATAAATCGACTGAGAAAATGGAATCGAAATTCAATAAAAAATAGTGCTCATTTACATGGCACCACGTTCGATGTCTCCTATAAATCATTTATAAATAATAGTGGGCTATCAGCCGCTGACAAACTTTATCTTGGGGATGTATTATCGAAAACACTTTGGGAGTTGAGAAATGAAAAGAAATGCTGGGTAACTTATGAAACATGGCAAACTTGTTTTCATGTAGTTGTTCGTTAATAAAAACATAGAATATTAAGGAAAAAGCGATATGTTGTTTTTATGGTAATTCGCTTCCTATTCGACTTCATTTATTGAAAAAGAATAGGCTAAAATAATCGATTTATTACAATCTAAGTAGGTCAATTTGTAAATTCTAGGTCAAAAAAAATCCCGTTCGTTCGTCAGCTGACGAACGAACGGGATTTTATATTTAAGATGATTGAATCTTATTTTACAATTCCTGAAAAAGCAGGATTTTCAAAATATTTCAAGAACTCTCTGTCTTTAGCAGCTTTCGCTTTCATTGCTCCTTCTTTTCCGATTGAGTTTTTCAAGTTACTAACGATTGCATCTAAGTTACCTTGGCGAGAAGCAGCAACTGCTTTCAAATAGTAACCTTGAGCACTTTCTTTGTCTGCAGAAGCATCAATAGTTTTAACTGCAGCATCAGCAGCGCCATTCAACATTTGAGCTAATCCTTTATTGAAAGAATTATCAGAACCAAAATTAGAAACAGCATCAGCATATTTACCATTTTGAATATTTATGATTCCCATGTTGTAATTAACTTCAGTGCCAGCTCCTTTTGCTTGACCTAACAATTGTTTTGCTTTAACTCTATCTCCAGAAGCTCCAGCAATTGCAGCTAAGTTGTTTTTAGAAATGGCATTATCTTTTAAGCTATTTGCTTTCTCAAAGTGAGTTTTAGCTTCAGACATTTTATTTTGCATGTACAATACAGCACCAACATTATTATGTGTTCTGTAATCAGAATCAAAGTTCTTCATTGCAACTTTATATAAACGTAATTTCTCGTTTAAGTCGTTTGTTAATGTAGCAGTGAATAATAACTCCTCCAATGTTAATGAATCAGGAGTAGCCATAGAAACAGCTTTTAATTCTTCATCAGAATAACCAGTTAAATCATAAACAGTAACTATTTCAGAACGACGTAATAAAGGAAAAATTTTCTTGTCCAATTCAGTAAACGTTTTACCCATGTTGCGCATTTCAGCTTCACGTGTTTTTGGATCTGAATTCATTTCAATTACACGAATAACTAGATTTTTCTCATCTTCGTTAATTAGAGTAGATCCTTGTAATTCTCTTTTGAATCCTTCGTAATCCTCACCACGACCATTCAAGCTATATACTTCAGTTTGACCTTTATCGTTTTTTGCTTTTTTAGCAAGATCCATAGAAGCTTTTTTACCTGCTTCAGCGCGTTCTGTAGATAATGAATTATTCTTGTCTTCTTCACCTTCTGGAGATGCATAACCAACAACATTAATTGTTTTAATAGCTATCTTTGGATTTGTTTGAGCAGCACCTAACCATTTAGAGAAATCAACGATGTCTTTGTCTTTTAACTCATTTGGCTTAACAATTGATTTACCTTTATCGTAATTGATTTGTGCCATGTAAGACTTCTCATTCACTCTTTTGAATTCGTCTTTAGCAAAGATTACTTTAAAGTCTTTGTTAACCATAAATGGAGTTATGATAGTTGCATCAGCAATTTTAGTGTCTGTAAATTGATCTGCTTTTTCTTTTACACCTTTGAATACTTTTCCAGTAACCATTAAGTCTGCATTTTCAAACTCAGGTTTGTAAGCAATGAAATCTTCATATACCATTCTACCACCTGGCTTGTATTGAATTACAGAACCATTACCTGTCGCTTTTTCACCTAAAACAGTAACCGTCTTTAATGCAACACTTCCTAACATCGGAGTGATTTCTACTTTCGCTTTTTTCTTGATTCCTTTTTCAGGGAAAGTTACATCAACTTTCACACGAACAGAGTCTCCATGCATCTCTAATGGATTTGGAGTAACTTTGTATTCTAAATCTTTAAGTAGGTCACAACTAGTTGCTAAAGAACCAGCAATAGCTATAAGCGCTAAACCTTTAATGCTAGGGTTTTTCATATGCTTTTTTTAATTTTTTTCAAATATCATCACAATATTAAACAAATAAATTGTGTTAAAAAATAATTTCACTATTAAATGTTAAAAATTTAGTAACAATTTAACTTTGGTTATTTTACTATTGTCAGTGCATTTTTCGAGTATTTTTTTTACTGTTGATGTAGTTTTCGGATCAATAAATTGACTGTTTAAATCATTTAATGGTAATAGAACAAATAATCTATCACGAAAAGATGGGTGAGGGATATTTAAATTATTAGTTGTGATTATTTCATTATTAAAAAAAATGATATCAAGATCAATTATTCTAGATATATAGCCTTGATTTTGACTCCGAATTCTTCCTGCCTCTTTTTCAATTTCTTGAAGTAATTCTAAAATTTGTATGGCACTCTTTGAACTTTCTAGTTGCAAGCAAGCATTTAAAAAAAGTTCTGTCGATTCAAAACCAATTGGTTCTGTCTCGTATATTGGTGAAACTGCTCTAACTTTTCCAATTCGTTTCGAAATTTCTGAGATGGCATTTTGAAGGTTAAAATATCGATCACCAAGATTACTTCCAATACTTAAAAAAACAGTATTCATTATTTCCATTCAAAGGTATTCACCATTTTTAATAGGTCAATTTTTAAATAATCTAAACTTGGTTTTAAAGAATCATAATTCGGTCGCGAATTAAAATAAACTACGCCACTGACGAATTTAGAAGTTGAATCAGTTAAATAAAATTGAAATGGTGATGCCACATCTCCTTGCAATTCGAAAAAAGTACCATAAACCTTTTTATCTGGAAATATTAATTGCAAATCTTCAATTGCAGTCGCTTTGAGTTTATGCTCATCTACTTTATCATTAGCAAAATTAATGTATGTTGACACTGGTTCAATCATATCAATAAATGAAAAATGAATAACACCATTTAAAGGACCGAGATCAATATCCTTATGACATGTTAAGCCATTTGAATCTGATACATTTTTTATTGTAAATAAGTTGGAAGATTTGAAATGATAGCCACATTGACTTTGATATTCTTTATAAGAATGTTCTGGTAAATCAAGTCGTAAATAGGTTGGTGGTTTTGGAATGCTTAATTCTGAATCACCGCAACCTGCTAGTAAAATAAGAAATAGTAAATATATTTTTCTCATGAAATTTTATTTGGGTCTAATAGTTTTGCTTTTATTGTTTTTATTCTTCGTTTATCGGATGATTCAACAATTAATTTTATGGAATCAAAAGTAATATATTCATTATTCTTTAAAATTCGGCCTTCTTGCTCTAGAATGAAACCTCCAAGTGTTTCTGAATCTCCTTTTTGGTTTTCAAATTCTTTGCCATCGATATTTACAATCTTATAAAAATCAACTAAAGTCGTTCTTCCTTCAAATAAAAAAGTTGATTCATCAATTTTTTTATAATTAATTTCAGCATCATCTAATTCATCCGTTATATCTCCTACAATTTCTTCTAAAATATCTTCTAATGTCACTAAACCACTAGCTCCGCCGTATTCATCCACGACGATTGCCATATGCATTTTTTTTATTTGAAATTCTTTCAATAAGTCATCAATTTTTTTGTTCTCAGGAACGAAAAATGGTTTCCGGATTAATTCTATCCAATTAAAATCATTTGATTTTGTTAAATGAGGCAATAAGTCTTTGATATATAAAATGCCAGTGACATTGTCAAATGAGTTTATAAATACGGGTATTCTCGAATATCCTGATTCTAAAATTTGTGCTAAAACAGTTTCGTAATTTATTGTTGAATCAAAAGCGACAACGTCCAACCTGGACTTCATTACTTGACATGCTTCGGTATTACCAAATTTCACTATTCCCTCAAGAATTTTGTGTTCTTCATCAGATGATGTGTCTTCTTTTGTTAATGCAAGTGCTTGTTCTAAGTCATTTGTGGTTATTTTGACGTTTTTCTTTTTTAGTCTTTTATGAATCATGTTTGTCCCATTGACTAATAAACTTTTTAACCACGATAATGGCGGTATTGATTTTATTGTATTAATCGGCAAAGCCATTGAACAGGCAAATAAATAGGAGTTCTTAGATGCATAAATTTTAGGAACAACCTCACCAAACATCAGCAAAGTAAAAGTGATAACAATAATTTCAATTAAAAACCGGAAAGTTCCGTTTTCTGGATTTGGAGGGTAAAGATCGTTGAGTAAAGAGCTAGATAAAATTACAACTCCTACATTAACAAAATTATTTGTTATTAGCAATGTCGCCAGTAACTCTTTTGGATTCTCAAGAAGTTTTAATACTTTTTTTGAAGTTTTACTTTCATCATTTTTCAGCTTGTCTTTTTCTGTTGGGCTTAAAGAAAAGAAAGCTGCCTCAGAACCTGATGCTAACGCTGATAAAAATAATAATCCTCCTAAAATAAAAAAGCTGATAATTGTACTAGAAATACTAAAGCTGGCAGTTACGGTTGTGGGGAGTATTTCTATGCAAGAAGTTTCTAATAATGTCATGTTCTCAAAATGGAAGATCATCCGATTCTTCTTTCGTTAAATTATCAATTTTTATTGGCGGGGTTGGCGTTCCTTCTTGAGAGTATGACGCATTATTTCCATTAGATTTTTCCGGTCCTTCAGGTCTCGAAAGAATGTTTAATTCATCTGCAATTATTTCAGTTGTATATCGTGTGATGTTTTCTTTGTCTTGCCAAGATCTTTTCTTTATTTTGCCTTCAATATACACCTTGTACCCTTTCTTTAAGTACTTTTCTGCTACTTCAGCAAGACCTCTCCAAACAACTATATCGTGCCAGTCCGTTGTCTCTTTCTTTTCTCCAGTGGACTTATCGGTATAAACTTCGGAAGTTGCAATTGAAAAATTAGCTACTACAGCTCCGTTTTCAAGATGCCGAACTTCAGGATCTTTTCCAAGATTTCCAATTAGAATAACTTTGTTAACGCTTCCAGCCATAATTTATGTCAAATATAAGGGTAATTGAACAGTATCTAAAGTAATATTTTTTGGTTAGTATTCAAAATCAATTATGAATAACAATCAATTTTATTCATTTTCAAGATAACGATCTATTAATCTAGGCAAAGGATAGTCTTGGATTTCAGATAACTTTATTTTTTTCCAATTTGAATCAACCGTTAAAGGTTCTTCGGAGAAATGGTAAAATTTTGCATGTATGCGCTGATGAGACAAAATGTGTTTTATTTCAGATGATACTTTTATTGGTTTCGACAAAGTATATTTCTCCCAATTAGATATTTCTGCATTGTCATTTGATTCAACTAAAGGAAATTGATAAAGATTTAGCCAGATGTCTTTTTGAAGACGTTTTTCCAAATATGTGTTTCCGTTTGAATTAAAAACCATAAAATGAAAATACCTATCTGTAACTTTAGTTTTTTTTGATTTGACAGGTCTTAATTTGATTGTCCCCTCTGCAAGACTCAAGCAATTTATCGATAGAGGGCAAGAATTACAGTTTGGATTAGTTGGTGTGCATTGAAGTGCTCCAAATTCCATGATTGCTTGATTGAAAACATCTGGTTCTTTTAAAGTAATTAAATTCTGAGCTAATTCAAAAAAATATTTCTTCCCTTGACTAGAATCAATTGGGATTGAGAGATCAAAAACACGACTTAAAACGCGGTATACATTTCCATCCACAACTGCAACAGGTTCTTTATAAGAAAATGAAGCAATTGCAGCTGCAGAGTATGTTCCAATTCCTTTTAGCTCTAATAATTCCTTGTAAGTTTTCGGGAAAATTCCTTTTTTTTCAGTTGCAATTGTTTTTGCGGTAAAGTGCAGATTTCTTGCTCTGCTGTAATAACCTAATCCTTGCCAATGATTCAAAACATCCTGTTCAGATGCGTTCGCTAATTCAAAAACTGATGGATAGGCATTAATGAATTTTATATAGTACGATAATCCTTGTTCAACACGCGTTTGTTGCATGATAATCTCCGATAACCAAATTTTATAAGGGTCATTTGTGTTTCTCCAAGGCAAATCTCTTTTGTTTTGTCTATACCAATCCGTTATTAATAGGTCAAAATCAGTCATTAAGGGAATTTTTTATTTTTTTTTTGAATAATACAAAAATATAATCTTTTCTCGAAGTACTTTTGTCATCTGAAAATCAAATTGTTGAATAACAAAAATAAAAAATAAAAAAATGACAAAAGCAGACATCGTAGCAGACATCGCCGGAGAAACGGGATTAGAAAGAGTAGAAGCTCTTAAAGCAGTAGAGGCGTTTATGACATCTATTAAATCTTCATTGGCAAATGGACAAAATGTATATTTAAGAGGTTTTGGAAGTTTCATTGTTAAAGAAAGAGCAGAGAAAACAGGAAGAAATATCTCTAAGAATACAACTATTATTATTCCAGCGCACAACATTCCTTCATTCAAGCCAGCAAAAACTTTTGTTGACGAAATTAAAAGCAAGGTTAAAGTAAATTAAGAGTTACTTTTCATTGTATAGATATTAATTCATTTGAATTTATTATCTTTGCACTCCCTGAATTTAATTAGGAAATGTTTTTCCTTTTAAATCAGGTTTTTAGAGCGAAATTAACAACTTAAATATAAGATTATGCCAAGTGGTAAAAAAAGAAAAGGTCACAAGATGGCTACGCACAAGCGTAAAAAAAGATTAAGAAAAAATCGTCATAAGAAGAAAAAGTAACAAATTGTTACATGATAATATAAACTTAGTAGGTTTTGGCTTGCTAAGTTTTTTCTGTTTTTTAACTTTTAAATAAAGCTTCGTGAGTTTAGAACTAATAGTCGATGCCCGTAAAGGTAGCATCTGGCTTGCTTTATTGCGTGACGGGAAACTTATTGAGTTGCATGAAGAAAGAGGGAATAATGATTTCTCAGTTGGTGATATTTATCTTGGAAAAGTAAGAAAAATTGTACCAAGTCTTAATGCTGCTTTTGTTGATGTTGGATATGAAAAAGATGCCTTTTTGCATTATTTAGATCTTGGACCTCAATTTAATTCTCTTAATAAGTTTACAAAAGACACGCTACACGGCAAGCAAAGCGTATCCGATCTTCTTTATTTTAAAGGTGAAGGTGACATCCCTAAGGATGGAAAAATTAATGACATTATTTCCTCTTCTCAACCAATATTGGTTCAAGTTGCGAAAGAACCAATTTCTAGTAAAGGCCCACGTTTGTGTGCAGAAATTACTTTAGCTGGAAGATATTTAGTACTTGTTCCTTTTTCTGATAAGATTTCAATATCTCAAAAGATCAAAGAGCCAGAGGAAAGAAAACGATTGAAGGATTTGATGGAAAGCATCAAGCCTAAGAATTTTGGTGTGATAATACGCACCGTGGCTGAAAATCGTAAAATTGAATTATTAGATCAGGATCTTAAAAATCTACTTGAAAAGTGGAAAACGATGTATGCTAATCTGAAAATTTCAACACCTCCTAAAAGAGTGTTAGGTGAGATAGATAAAACATCTTCTATTTTGCGTGATTTATTGAATGGTGATTTTACAAATATTCATGTTAACGATGAAACTCTTTTCGGTGAAATGAGAGAATTTGTTACTGGAATTGCACCAGGACGTGAAAATATCTTGAAACTATACGATAGTAAGATTAGTATTTTTGAAAGATTTGGAATCACCAAGCAAATAAAAACTCTTTTTGGAAAGAAAGTTCCATTGCCAAGTGGTGGCTACTTAATTGTAGAACATACGGAAGCAATGCACGTTATTGATGTTAATAGTGGTAACCGTAAAGGTGCTGACGGGCAAGAAAGTAATGCAGTCGCAACCAATATGGAAGCGGCTGAAGAGATTGCCAGAGTTTTGCAATTAAGAGACATGGGTGGAATCGTTTGTGTTGACTTTATTGATATGCACGACCGCGAAAACAACAAAATTCTTTTTGAGAAATTGAAAAGTCACATGTTGCGCGACCGAGCAAAACACAATATCTTGCCTCCTTCAAAGTTTGGCGTAATTGAAATCACACGTCAACGAGTTAGACCAGAAACAGATATTAATACTTCTGAAATGTGTCCTACTTGTAATGGAACAGGAGAGGTTCAAGCAAGTATTTTATATGCTGAAGAAATTGAATCTAACTTGAATTATTTATTAGTAGATAGAAAAGAAAGTCATGTGAGCTTGCTTGTTCATCCTTATTTGGAAGCGTATTTCAAAAAAGGAATTATCTCGAGACAAGTAAAATGGTTCTTTAAATACAAAAAATGGATCACTGTAAGAGGTGTCACAGCGCACCATTTACTACAATATTCATTTGTAAATAAGATTAACGAGGAAATTGCACTCTGACATGAAGTCGGAGTGTAAATACTCTCTTTTAGAAGCAAAAGCTAAGCTAGAAGCGCTTTGTGCTTATCAAGAGCGATGTCAGCTCGAATTACGTCAAAAACTAAGTTTATGGGGATTCAATGAGGAAGATAGTGATGTCTTAATTTCAGATTTGATTTCTAATCGGTTTTTAGATGAAGAAAGATTTGCTTCTGCATTTGTTTCTGGTAAATTCCGCATTAAAAAATGGGGAATTATAAAAATAAAAAGTCACCTGTCCCAAAAACGAATTTCTAGTTATTCAATTCAAAAGGCACTCAAAGAAATTGATCGTGATGAATATTGGGAAACACTTGTTTCTCTAACAATCAAAAAGCAAAAAGAACTTTTAAATGAGAAAGACCCATGGCAAAAAAAAGTCAAAGTGATGCGCTTTTTACAATCAAAAGGGTATGAAAGTGATTTAATTCAAGATGCCGTTAAAACAGTTTTTTCTATTGACAAATAAGTTTACTGAAAATTATTTCCTTTTCTCCTAGATAATTAAAATACTCAATTTTTATCGTGTATAAACCTGAAACAACGGGAGAAGAAAAAGATCCAAAGCTATGATTATAAATATTTTCGGTTTGAACTAATTCTCCTGCAATATTGAATATTTTTACGTTGAATTCTGCAATTTTATCATTTCCTGATCGAACTGTAAATTCCTCGTTTATTGAAGTGGGATTAGGATAAACTGAAAATTCATCAGCCGCTTCATTCAAGAAAACTGCTTGGTCGAAATGAAATAAAAACAACCCATTTTGCCTATCAGATACAATTATACGACCCGAAGAATAATTTGAAAACACACCCCAAGCACCGTTCATTTTAAAATTCGATGAAGTTGTATATGTATCATAACTTGCTACTTCCACTGGATTTTTGCGAATATCGAAAATCCTTAATCCTTCATTGTAATAAGCTATAAAAGCAAATTGGTCTGTGCACATTATATTATGAGGCACACTATTGTTTTCATAATTAGTCCCAAAATAACTGTCTACTTGAATACTGTAATTACTCCCAACAGTGCATTTTTTCACACGTTTGCCATTTGTTTCATCAGCAAAGATGTATGTCAAACCATTTGGACTCAACCAACCTTGATGATTGTAACCTTGATCTTGATAAAAAGTTAGGTTGTTAATATAATTAGGTGCTGCTGCATTTGTGAAATCGTAAACTCTTAAACCCTCATCTCCACAATTCAATATTGCAATATTATCGCGGACATAGCAATCATGAACTATTGGTATATCTGATGGACCTTCCCAAATTAATACGGGATTTATTGGGTCGGACAGAGAAAATACACGTAAAGGAACTAATGACAATGGATTCCCTGCAACAATTGGGGTTACAAGACATGCATAAAGTAAGGCATTGGAAGTGTCAATAGTTAGATTGTGTACCTTACCAAAATTAACATCTTGAATATCAGCAACTTTTACAACAGAATCTGGTAAATAGCTTAAATCTATAATTTGTAAACTACTATTTCCTTCATCGCAGATGGAATAAGCGTAATTGCCAAATGTTTTGAACTCTCGATGAACTACTTGTGAAGAATTAAATCTTCCTTCTATAAAACCACATTGAATTAATTTATTGTCGGTTGAAAGTTTAAAAAAATGTGTCCCTTCAGTTGAACCTATAATTGCATATTCAATGGCATTGCGAGTAAATCCCCAGCATCCACTATAACGCACAAGGCTGGTATTTGTAACCAAAGTGTCTTCGCTCCAATTATCAAGGAAAGTAATATTTTTTTGTTCTTGCGCTTGAAGGAGTGTAGAACAAAAGAAATAAAATATATATATTATTCGATTCACGCAGTAATCATTGAGCAGTAAAGATAAAAACAATAGAAGGATTTAGAATAATAGGTGAATATTAATTATTTTAGTGCTCAAATTAGTATTTAAGTGTCAGACGCAGTAATTATTATTCCAACTTACAATGAAATTGAAAATGTTGAACGCATGGTTCGCACAATTATGGCGTTTGAAAAAGATTTTCATATTCTTTTTGTAGACGATAATTCACCTGATGGTACATCCGAAAAAATTGAAGAATTACAACTTGAATTTCCAGAAAGGATTCATCTTGAAAAAAGAGAAGGGAAACTTGGTTTAGGAACAGCGTATATTCACGGTTTTAAAAGTGCAATTCAAAAAGAGTATGAATTTATTTTTGAAATGGATTGTGATTTTTCACATAATCCTGATGACTTGATTCGATTATACAATGCTTGTGTTCAAGGTGCTGATTTAAGTATAGGTTCTCGCTACTGTAAGGGTGGGAAAGTGAAAAATTGGCCATTAAAGAGAGTTTTAATGTCTTATTTTGCAAGTGTTTATGTTCGAATGATTTTATTTATTTCAATAAAAGACACAACAGCAGGTTTCAAATGTTACCGACGTAAAGTATTGGAAACAATTAATTTGGATGCAGTCACATTTAAAGGGTATGCTTTTCAAATATGTATGAAATATGCGGCTGTTAAACATGGATTTAAAATAACTGAAGTCCCAATAACGTTTGTTGATAGACTTTATGGAATTTCAAAGATGAGTTCAGGAATTTTTAAAGAAGCCTTCTTTGGGGTTTGGAAAATGCGAAAAATGAAATTATGAGTTCTACGATTCTATTAAAATCTGCAACTATTGTTAATGAAGGTCAGCAAGTTGTTGCTGATATATTAATTAAGAATGGAATAATTGAAAAAATAAGTTCTCAAATTGAACAAATCGAGAATGCGAAGGTTTACGATCTAGAGGGTAAGTTTGTCCTTCCAGGTTGTATTGATGATCAAGTTCATTTTCGAGAACCAGGATTAATTCATAAGGCGGATATTGCATCTGAATCGAAAGCAGCTGTTGCAGGAGGAATCACGTCATATATGGAAATGCCGAATACTATTCCAAATGCATTAACACAAGAATTATTAGAAGATAAATACCAAATTGCAGCTCGCTCGTCAATTGCCAACTATTCATTTTTCATGGGAGCCTCCAATGATAACATAGAGGAAGTTTTAAAAACTAATGGGAAAAATGTTTGTGGTGTGAAAATTTTCATGGGTTCATCAACTGGAAATATGTTGGTTGACAGAGAAAAATCATTGGAAGATCTATTTGGAAAAGTTCCCCCTTTAATTATTGCTACACATTGTGAGGATGAAGGAACAATTAGAGCGAATATTGAAAAATACAGAGCAATATATGGCGAAAACATTCCAATTGAATTACATCCAATCATTCGAAGTGAAGAAGCATGCTATTTGTCGTCATCATTGGCTGTTCGTTTGGCTAAAAAGTATAATACACGTCTGCACATTTTACATATTTCAACAGAAAAAGAACTTTCTTTATTCGATAATTCAATTCCATTAGAAAAAAAGCTAATCACCGCTGAAGCATGTGTCCATCATTTATGGTTTTCAGATGAGGATTATAAAACAAAAGGAAATTACATCAAATGGAATCCAGCTGTTAAAAAAGCAAGTGACCGCGATGCAATTTTTCAAGCAGTTTTAGACAATAGAATAGATGTTATTGCAACGGATCATGCGCCTCATACTATTGAGGAAAAAGAGCAATCTTATTTTAAAGCGCCATCTGGAGGACCTTTGGTTCAACATGCTCTTCAAGCTATGCTTCAGAAAATGAATCAAGGATTAATAAGTATTGAGAAAATCGTTGAAAAAATGGCCCATAATCCAGCAATTCTTTTCCAAATTGAAAAGAGAGGATTTATTAAAGAAGGTTATTTTGCTGATTTGGTTGTGATCGATAAAAAACCTACTACTGTGTCGAAAAGTAATATTTTGTACAAATGTGGTTGGTCACCATTTGAGGGAGTAACATTCAATTATAGTATTGATAAAACTTTTGTCAATGGTAATCTTGTATATGCAGAAAATAAAATTGTGGAAGGCGTATTTGGTGCTAGATTGACTTTTAATAGATAGGTATGAAGTATTTTTTCTTAATAGCAATTATATTTCAAATTAGTTCATGCACAGATTCTATATATGGGAAAGCCAGGCCTGAAAATCTAATTCCTAGAGATTCTATGGTGCTGCTTTTAAAGGATATGACATTAATTGAGTCACATATTCAAACGAAATATTTACATGTTTCCAGATTTCAAAAAACAATGAAAATGTCTGGTAAAAAAATCTTAGACCACTATTCAATTACTCATAAACGTTTTGAAGAGAGTATGAATTATTATGGTTCTAGACAAGAGGAAATGCAATCGATTTATTCGCAAATATTAGATTCTTTAAACAAAGAAGCTTCCTTGTTGAACAAAGATGTGATATTTAAAGATACCAGTAGAAATCAAATTCAGCCCCAAGGAATGAATATGAATCCTATTATGCATAAAAATTTAAAGTGATTTAATCATTCATTTTTTCTTCGTCTTCATCAACATGCAGAACGTGCAATAATCTGTGCGCAATTGGAGAGAAAAACAGCGCAAAAGTACTCAAGAAAACTACACCACTCATCAACGCATAAAAAGACGCGAAAAATTTAGCGGCATCTGTTTCAAGTATGTTTACAGGCCCCATTCCTGCTAAAATCATGGATGCATTATACAAACTATCAATCCACGTTAATTCTGCAATGTAATGATATCCGAAAACACCAATGAATAATGAAAGAGTTAAAAGAATAACTGAATAAATAAAAAAACGTAGCATTCTTAATGCAAACTCTCTTGGTGATAATATATTTCTATTTTTCACAGTACTTCTCATGTTAAACTCGTTTTTTTGAAATAAAAATAGTTATTGATTCAATCCAAATGAAAATACTGATAAAAGTAATTTTTTGGAGAATTGGCAAATGGTTTAGTTGAAAATCGAAAAGGTACATTAGATTATTAAATGCTACTAAAATTAAACAAAGACTTCCAAAAAGAAACATCTTGGAATATCCTTTTTGATAAAAACTATATATTGTTAAAATAAATGCGATTGCCCCAAAAAACACTGCCAATCCTATAAATAGATCATGAAAATCAGTAAAAATCAGTGAGAAGAATACCATTGATAATACGCCGCAAGTTTGAATAATTCTATTAGATATATTATTTAGGGCTAATGAATTTGGGAGTTGGATCCAAAAAACACTTATCGAAGTTGATAAAAAGATCATCCCCACTAAAGCTATAGGTCGTGCCTTATTGATATATCCATTTTTTGAATATTCGCCTAATAATTCACACCAATAATTTGTTAACCAGTGAAATCCAACTTGTGATTTATCGAAATTTGACCCGCCTGGATAATAACGTGAAGCAATGAAATATAAAATGAGATAGACAAATATTCCAGTAAGTGTTAAAATTGGCCAATGATTTTTATGTCTAACTATTTTTGCCATGATGAATAAGATTAACGCAATTTTCTTTCAGGATTTGTTTTAAGAAAAGATTCCCAATTGCCTGATTTTGATTTATTGTGTTCTCCAATTCCATTTGAAAAATGATGACAAACAGCAACTGCTAATCCATCGGTTGCATCTAAATATTTTGGCATTTCATCAAAGTTTAGAAGCGTTTGTAACATCGCTGCAACTTGTTCTTTTGATGCATTCCCATTTCCCGTTATCGCTTGTTTTATTCTTCTTGGAGAATATTCTTCAAATGGAACATTGTGATTTAAACTTGCTGCAATAGCAACACCTTGTGCTCGGCCTAGCTTAAGCATGGATTGAACATTCTTTCCAAAGAAAGGAGCTTCGATCGCCATTTCATCTGGTTTGAATTCACGGATCAATCCGTCCAATCTATCAAAGATCCGTTTTAATTTATCAGGGTGTGTTGGAAGTTTGCTCAATTGAATGATGCCGAAATTAACCAATGATAATTTATTTTGTTTGACATGAATTAATCCATATCCTAAAACTGTTGTTCCGGGATCAATTCCAAGAATTATCTTATCTTCAACCATTCAATTGTTGTTCGTTGGTTAAAGCTATAAAAAAACAAAAGATAATTTTCATTTTTCTCAAAATGATTCTGCTTGCGGTTTTCGCAGTGTTTTTTTATTTCCAATTAATCAAGATAGATTGGGCTAAAGAAAAAATTGAATTAGTTCATCCGTTATTCCTGATGTTTACGTTGTTTTTGGTTCCAATCAATTGGTTATTAGAATGGTTGAAGTGGGTTGTTACAATAGATGTTGTTGATGTTCGTGCAACGCAAAGGGTAAAATTAAATTCGTTTTTTGCTGGAATAATCACAGGAATGTTAACTCCCAATATGCTAGGAAATTTTATTGGTCGCATTTATTATTTCGAAAGAAGAAATAGAATTCCATTAATTATTTTAACCTTGGTTTCAAATTATGCCCAATTTATTGCAAGTATTGTCTTTGGTGTTATTGGCATTATTATTTTAGAAAAAGTTCCCATTGATATTGATATTGAACAAATCAATTTTTTACTAGTTGGAATAGGAATCGTTGTTACTATACTTTATTTCAATTTTGAATGGATATTTAAATTTCTAAAACGCAAAGCTCGAATTCATGAGTTGATTCGAAATATTAAACGAAGAAGAATTTATCGTTGGAAAATTCTACTTTTGAGTTTTTTGCGTCATGGAATTTTTACCTTACAATTTTCTTTTATACTTCACGCTTTTGGGGAGAATCTATCAGTGGAAAATGTATTTTGGATTTGGCAAGTATACTTGTGGGTTACAATTGCACCATCTTTAATATTGGGAAAACTAGCTATTCGAGAATCAATTGCAATTTGGGTTCTAGCTTTAGCCGGTATGGGAGAATTGACCGTTTTGATTTGCTCTTTTCTAATTTGGACATTCAATTTATTAATCCCAACAATTGTAGGTTTATTTATTTGTAAAGAAAAACAGTGAGTTATGTTGACATTTGAAATAATCTTCTTTTCTGTTTATTTTCTTCTCTTGGGAACACTTGTCTTTCTTGGATTTTTTATTCAAACGAAAAAAGAACTAACGTTTTCTTCAATAGGAACAAACTTAAATTCAATCCATTTAAATGAGATAGTTGTTATTGTTCCATTTCGAAACGAGGAAAAAAGAATAGAATGTTTATTAAATAGCATTCTGTCATCCAATGAATTACCAAAAGAATTCCTTTTTGTAAATGATCATTCTTCGGATAAAAGTGTCGCTTTAATTTCTGAAAAACTAATCGGAATCCCACATCGAATTATTGAATTACCTGAAGGACAAGAAGGGAAGAAACATGCGATTCGATTTGCAATTGAACAATCTAATTCTCAATATATCTTAAGTTTTGATGCTGATATTGAATTTAACCCGAATTATTTCACAAATCTTAAAAATCTTTCTGAAGCTGATTTGTACATCCTCCCTGCAATATTAAAAGCGAAAAAAATGCACGAACATCTGTTTGAAGTGGATTTGATCTTGGTGAATGCCGCAAATTGTGGAATAGCAGGATTGAAAAGACCGATAATGGCAAGTGGAGCTAATTTGTTATACAAAAGAGAAGCTTTTGAAAAGTTTGACAATTTTGAAAGTCATTCACACATGCCGAGCGGTGATGATATATATCTTTTAAGAGATTTTAGATATAATAATGCAGCTATTCGATTAATAACTGGAACAGATTTTTCAATTGAAACAGAGACACCGCAGAGTTTAAAAGAATTTTTCAATCAACGATTAAGATGGATCGCCAAAACTGGAGATGTAAAAGATACTTTAAGTACCTGGTTGGCAATTGTTCAAGTCATTTTGACAATTATTTTCTTTTCCTGCCTCTTATTTTTTGTTATTCAAGGAGAATGGAAAAGTGCACTGATTTTTTACATGTTAAAAACGACAATCGATTTGATTTTATTTTTACCATATTTCAATCGAATTAAAAGAATGAAATCGTGGTTATTTATTCCAATTTACGAACTATTATTCCCGATTTATTCCTTGGTGATTTTATGTGCGATGTATGTGTATAAACCAGTGTGGAAGGGGAGGAGATTAGACACGAATTACTAGTTGCTAGTTAGTCAAGCGATGTGTTCTAGGTTCTGTCTATTTATTCTCAATTGAAAATAAAATCACCTTTTCTCAATCTCTGCCAAACTTTCCATTTTCTTTTTTGCTAGAAATCCTTTAACATCTTCAAAATGTTCTTTTACTCGTTTGTTTCCAAATTCAAAAACTTTTGTAGCCAATCCATCTAGGAAATCTCTGTCGTGAGAAACCAGAATCAAAGTCCCATCAAAATTGCGTAAAGCATCCTTTATGATATCTTTGGTTTTCATATCTAAGTGATTGGTAGGTTCATCGAGAATCAAAACATTCACTGGTTCTAGCAATAATTTTATCATTGCCAAACGGGTTCTTTCTCCTCCAGATAAAACTTTTACTTTTTTAGCACTGCTATCTCCGCCAAACATAAAAGCTCCTAAAATGTCTCTTATTTTAGTTCGAATATCACCAACCGCAATTTCATCAATTGTATCAAAAACACT
>CANNKP010000024.1 GCA_947505255.1 Flavobacteriales bacterium | reverse complement strand
GATTTGGTGGACATAATACAAGTGTAATTATGAAGAAATTTATCGGATAATTGAATCTGAAATTCTCATTCTTTCAAAAGAAACGCTCACAAAGTGAGTTGGAGTTAATTCGATTCATTTTGCAACGGTTTGGTTACCGCCCAAAAGACTTATCTTTTTTTCAGCAAGCTGTTACACATAAATCTTTGAGTAATACTAATGAAGACACATCCAATGAACGTCTTGAGTTTTTAGGAGATGCAATCTTAGATGCTGTAATTGCAGAATATTTGTATCAGCGATTTCCATCAGAAGATGAAGGCTATCTGACAAAAATTAAGTCTAAAGTTGTAAGTCGCAAAACTCTTGGAGAAATTGCGGAAACAATGGAATTAAGAACAATAATCAACTATCACAAAGGCAGATCAATTAATCTTCCGACAATTGAAGGAAACGCTTTTGAAGCATTAATGGGAGCAATTTATTTAGATGGTGGTTACGACGCTGTAAAGAACAGCATCCAACATCATATTTTTCGAAAATATGTCGATCTAAATAGGATTTTAGAAGAAGAAATCGATTTTAAATCAAAGTTATTTATCTGGAGCCAGAAAAAAAGATTGAAATTAGATTTTATCATCTTGTCAGAAGAGAATGTTGGTGGAAATTGGGAATATTCCGTTATCGCGAATATCAATAATACCAATTATGGTCGCGGAAGAGGGGCTTCAAAGAAAATGGCAGAACAAGCTGCAGCAAAAGAAACGTTAGAATTGATGGGTGAAATATAACGCGCTCAAGGGGAAGTTAAAAACCCAATAAATTTATTCAGCATCTCATTATTATTTTCATTTTTAGTACAATAAAACCGAGAATATCCGCCATCAATTATTATTTTTCCTTTATACCATTCTCCGGATAAAATTAGCGGTTCATCATTTACCCATGCTTCAACTTTTAACCTGTAATCTAAAGGAAATGAAACGGTTGTTGTTCCAGCTGGAATAGAGGTCATTTCGTCAAAAATTCCTTTTTCTGAAAGAATTGCATTCGTTTCATTGAAACTTCCCCAAACGTTTTTTGAATAAAGAAGGTGCGTCATTACATTACTCTCAGCTTGTAATGGCCAGTTTTCCGATCCCAAATAGAGCCCATTACCGCTATATAAAAATTGTAATAGTTGTTCTACTTTTTTCTCATTTAATATTGATTGCGCAGAAGAAAATAAGAATATGGCAGAATAAGAAGATAATGTGTCTGGCAAATCTTCTGTTACTTCAATGTTATAATTGCTCTCTTCGAAGCAAATTTGTGAGACATTTCCAATAAACAAAATTTTATTTTGACCGAACAAATTTGTTGAAATCAATAAAATGAAAAGGATTAAATATTTATTCATGCGCCAAAGTACATGTGTAAAAGAGATACGTTCAGTTTTTAATCTCAGATAATTTTCTTAACTTCAAATAAATCACAAATCATGAACAATGTTGAATTAGGAATTTTTGGAGAAACACTAGCAGAAAAATATTTAAGTAAAAAGGGTTATCAAATCCTAAATAGAAATTACCGGTTTAAAAAATTGGAAGTTGATATAATTGCAATGGATGGAGATAAAATTGTTGTTGTTGAAGTAAAAACAAGACAAACTGCAGAAATTGGGGAACCTTGGCGGGCCGTTACACGATCTAAACAACGACAAATTATTCAAGTTGCAAATCAATATATATGTAAAAATGAGATTGACAAAGAAACACGATTTGACATTGTATCAATCGTACACAATTCTTATCGCACTCAAATTGAACACATTGAAGACGCTTTTTATCCAATAGTTTAACCAACAGTTTTTTAAACTACCTTTGTGGAATAATTCTGCTCGTGATGAACACAAAAAATACCGGAAGAGATAAATCTCGTACATCGAGATCTAATTCCACAAAAACTGCAAAGGATTCTTTCAAACCAAAAAAGAAAGAGGCATCTCCATTTAGCAAAGGCGCTAAAAAAGAAGCACCAAAAAATGCTAAAAAAGATTTCCCAAAGGGATTTAAAAAAGAAGATCCAAGCGATTTAGCTAGTGAATCTGCAAAACCTAAGAAGGAAGTTTCTGCAAGAGATAAGCGAAAATATATTGAGTTTAAAGATAAGGCTAAGAAGGGAGATCCTCTTCCATCGTTTAATGAACTGGAAATTCGCTTGAACAAATATTTAGCGAATGCTGGCATCTGTTCTCGCCGTGAAGCCGATGTTTTAATTGAAACGGGAGTTGTTTCCATTAATGGACAAATTGTTTTGGAATTGGGTTATAAAATCAAACCTGGTGATATCGTGCAATACGATGGTGAAACAATTAATGCTGAAAAGAAAAGATATGTGTTACTAAACAAGCCAAAAGGATTTATAACAACAATGGACGATCCTTTAGGAAGAAAAACGGTTATGTCTCTTGTGAATAAAGCATGTAGAGAAAGAATTTATCCAGTCGGAAGATTGGATAGAGAGACAACAGGACTTTTGCTATTTACGAATGACGGAGATTTGGCAAAAAAATTGACGCATCCTAGATACAAGGCATCGAAAATTTACCATGTTGAATTGAATAAGCCTGTTAAAAAGGAGGATTTAGATAAATTCGTTTCTGGAGTTGATTTGGAGGATGGTAAAACTAATTTCGATGTAGCTAAATATGTCAAAGAAGGTAGAGAAGGAAATTCAAGAGAAATAGGCGTAGAACTTCATTCTGGAAAAAATAGAGTGGTGCGACGAATGTGTGAAGCTTTAGGATACGAAGTAGTAAAATTGGATCGTGTTCAATTTTCAGGTTTAACAAAAAAGGATTTACCACGTGGGATGTTCCGCCATTTATCAGATAAAGAAGTTGCATTTTTAAAAATGTCGTGATGAGATTTCTTTTTTTTATATTATTTATTCCAATTGGTTTATTGGCTCAAAAAAGTAAAGGAAAACCTAAACTTTCGAATGGTCAAGGAACACTTTTTGCCTATTGGGGAAACAACAGGAGTGCCTACACAAAAAGTACGATTCATTTTGTTGGTGAAGGATATGATTTTAGTTTAAAAGGATGTCGTGCAACTGATAGTAAAACACCTTTTAACCCTTCAATTTATTTTAATCCTGCTAAATTAACATTGCCACAATATAATGTTCGAGTAGGATATTATATAAAAAAAGGATATGCTATTGCAGTTGGATTTGATCATATGAAATATGCTTTTACAGATAAGAATGAGGTATTGTTGTCTGGGACAATTAATCCAGGTATTGACACCACTGTAAATAATTGGAATGGCTCTTATTCAAGCTTCCCGATCGTTACAGACAGAAATATATTTAATTATGACCAAGTAAAAGGCTTAAATTACTTAAAAATCGAATTAATAAAAACGGATAGATGGTATGAGGCGGGAAAAAATAATTGGTTCGTTGCAAGTACAAATCTTGGTTTGGGATTAGGTGGAATATTATCTACTACTAATTTTACTTTTGCAGGAAAAACAAATACGACAAGTTCTTCATATATGTCTGGATTTGCATTTTCTGCTCAAGCAGGAATAAGGTTAGAGTTTTTCAAGCATCTATTTATTCAATCTACTTTTAGCGGTGGTTTTATGCAGCAAATACATGTGCCAACTAGAAATAATGAACCCAATGCTATAGCAAAACAAAAGTTTGGATATACTTCGTTCGATAATGCATTGGGATTCTTATTATATATTCGTCCAACCAATGATTGCAATAGTTGCCCACATTGGTAAAATCTATTTTTTCTTATTTATACTGAAGTCAATTCTGTAATAGAATAGAGGAAGGAAACCTAGTTGAGTTTTTTGAGTCGTTGGCTCATATCCAGGTTTGCTAGTTACAGCTGGATCTAAACTTGGAGCATAAGCCAAACCAAGTAAGTTTTTCTGACCAGTTAAATTTACTAAATCTAATCCAATTTCATGTGTTACCTTGGCTGCATTGTATTTCCAGTTTATCTTTAAGTCAAATCTAAAATAATCATTGAATTGTCTTTCGTTGAAGGCAGAATCACGGAAAATAACGTCATTTAATAAAGTCGATTTTGCAACATCAACGTAACCATATCTTTTCCCTCCAGCTACAGTTATTTTCATTCCAAGAGAAATTGATTGTTTCGCATTTAATTTAAATTCTTTGCCACCAAGTAAATTTGCTACATACGTTCCATTGTATGACGTATTTCGCTGAATACCATCACTTCCTTTGTATTTTGAATCGTATAAAGAACCTGAAAACAACAAAAAGAATGATTTGTCAAAATATTTTTGAACAGTCAATTCAAGTCCATAATTTGTTCCTGTTCCTGTGTTTTCCAATGAATCTGGGAAGAATCTTGAAAAGCCACTGCCCATATTGATCAAAGAAAACGCAGATGGAGCTACTGTAACAGGAATATTATATAGTTGTTGATAATATACTTCTGTACGAATATTAAATCCTTTTTTTAGTGATTTTTCATAACCTAAAGCATAATGAATACTTTTTGAGAAACCCATATTAATATTATGGTAAATCTTGTTCCCACCCGCATCAAATTTGTTATAGGTATACGTGTATAAAGGTTGGGTAGAACTATGCATCCCAGCGCCGGCAAAAACAGATTGATTTCCTTTCATTCGGTATTTCCATCCAAGACGTGGCTCAACAGGACTCAAACTATTGCTTAGAGAAAAGTATTGACTGTGCAAACCTGCTGTAAAATCCATTGAAGCAGAAATTTTATATTTCCATTGAATAAATGGTTGAATGAGAGCGGCAGTGCCTTTATAATCCCAACGTTTAACAAAAACACTATCTGTAACAAGGGTTTTAGCAGTATCGATTTGATTCATTTGGAAAACATCAATGTTAATACCTGCTTTAATGAAATGTTTGCTATTAATTTTATGATTAACAGCAACATATCCAGATGTTTTTATTGTTTGGAACTTGAAACCCATTATACTTCCTAAATAGTCATAAACAATTGAATCTTTAGTTGCGTTCAATGCTCTTCCATAAATGTATTCATGATGTGAATTTTGTTGTTCGTATGAAAATGAAACAGTTGAAGTAATAAATGTTTTTTCGGAAAGAGTTTTCTTATAGTTAAAACCACTTACGCCCATTTGTGTCCCAAAATGCTGATCTCTATCGCCTTCGCCATATAGATCTTCTGTTACTGTGGTTTTATCTGAAACCATAATATCTATATTACTTGCTCCTCCCATTCCGTAAAAAGAGAGAGACCCGCCTTTTTTCAATAACCAATTGAATTTAAATGCAGCATCACCATAGACAGGAACAGCATCAGTGCCAATGTTAATCCCTAATTTATTAAATAAACTAAGCGTTGAATAACGTCCCATTATTAGATAACTCGAACGATTGTTTTTACTCATAGGTCCTTCTGCCATGAATTCAGTTCCAAGAAATCCAAATTGTCCTGAGAATTCATGCTTATTCATGTTTCCACTTCTTAATTTAAGGTCAAAAACGCCAGATGTACTATTTCCATATTCAGCCGGAAAAGCACTCATGAAAAAGTCGGAATTACCTAGAATTTTATTATTTAAAATGGAAACTGGTCCACCGGTACTTCCTGAAACAGCAAAGTGAGATGGGTTTGGAACATCCACACCTTCAATTTTATAGACTACACCCAAAGGTGAATTTCCACGAATAATAATGTCATTACGGGAATCATCAGCACCTTGAACACCTGCAAAATTTGAGGCCATACGTGCGGGATCACCTCTTGAACCTGCATAGCGATCTGTTTCTGAAACACTGAATTGCTGCGCTGAAACCGTGGCAAGTTCATTGATTACTTCACCTTTTTTTCGAGCGGTAACTTTAACTTCCTCAGTTGTAATAACGTGCTCGTTCATTGGAAGATTAACAATTGTCTCTTTACCAGAGTTCACTTCAATTGTCACTGTTTTTGTTTCATAGGAAACATATTGAACTTCCATTTGATATTTTCCAACTGGAACATTTTCAATTACAAATTTTCCATCAAGATCACTAATGGCGCGGTATCTTTTTATAGAATCGACAAATATTTCAATTTTTGCACCTGAAAATTGAAAATTAGTTTCAGCGTCAAATACATTTCCACGAACAGTTTGTGTTGTTTGGGAAAACGCGCTCATTGATATGAATAGTAAAGTAAAGAGTAATAGTGATTTCATGGTAATTATTTTAAGTTTTCAAGCTAAAGTTATTTATTTATAAGTTTTTAATTTTATCGAATTTCGCAGCATTAATTTTTTCATTTGTGGTATCCGCAACTCAACAAAAAGTAAGAAATATTTTAATGGTTAACTTTTTGGTATTCTTCTACGGTCCAATCTTTTTTATAAACCTCTTTGAATACAAACATATTCAAAGCATTGAAATGTAAATTTCTCACATTGGAGTATACAATTTGTATGTCGCCGTTGTACCATAATGGAATTATTGGAGGATCTTGCATTAACGCTTTTTCAGCTTTAGAATAAAAAGCCAATGCCTCAGTTTTCTTGGTACTATTTTTTGCTTGTTCAAATAAATTGTCAAAAATTGAATTCACATATCTTGATTGATTTGTCCTTGATAATTGAGATTTATCAGATGGAACGCTTTTGCCATAAAAATTTGATAAAAATGTTTCAGGATTTGCATAATCTCCTGCCCAAGCGCTTCTAAAAATATCCCCATTTGCCTCTGAAGCATCTTGATCTTTTAGTTCAAAATTGGAACCATCAATATTCACATTGATATTTAATATTTGAAAAATTTGTTGCGCAAACTCATCAGCAACTGCTGAGTGAATATCATCAATATTAAAGCGTAAATTGACAGAGCCAAATCCTTCACCATTCGGATAACCAGCTTCTGCTAGCAATTTCTTAGCTTTTTCTGGGTCGTATGAATAAGATGCTTCTTTCACACTTTTAAAATTATATCCTTTAAAGTTTTTTGAAATTGGGGGAACAATGCCATAATAACCAAGCTCATAATATTGATTCCGTAATACTTCTCTACCCAATTTTTCTTTATCAATGGCATAATTAAAAGCTTGACGAACTTTAATGTTGCTAAAGCGAGGATCTGTCATATTAAAGAAATAGTAATTTGTAAGAAGTAAAGGATTGTTATACATTACAAACAAAGGAGGCTTGGAATCAGTAGAATTAAAATCTTCGATTCTACCCTCTAACATTTTTGTAATTCTACTAGTTGGTAGACCTGTAATTAAGTCTGTTTGGTGATTTTCAAACATTTCTAATTGGTCTAATTTCCTGTTTTGAAAAATAAAAATGACGCTATCTAAGTATGGAAGAGAATTTCCTTCTCCATCATTTAAATAGTATTCTTCATTCTTAAGAAGAATCATTGAAGCTGGATTTCCTTTCTTGTTTTCTGCAAATAGGAATGGACCTGTGCCAATTACATCATTTTCAGCATCGCCATTGTAAATTACTTCAGACGACACAGAAGCGCAAATATTACTGAGTTTGTTTAAAAAATTATCGTCTTTTTGGAGCAGTTTCAATGTTATTTTCGAGTCTTTAATTTTAACTCCTTTTATAGATTTACTGCGCCCTTCATTAAAATCATTAGCACCAACAAGATTGTCTTTGTATAAAAAAGAATAAGCATGTGGAGATAAACCTTTAGCATTTTTTGTGCATGCTAATTCAATAGATAGCTCAATATCTCTTGGTTTTAACTCTCTTGAAGAAACTGAAGTGAAAAGCTTATGAGGATGAAACAATATTCCTTTTCTAATTTCAAATTCATATATTAATCCATCATCACTAATTTTCCAATCAGAGGCTATTTGAGGTTTAATTTTAAGATCTTTTGGGTCTAAAGAAACCAAGCCTTCCATAATTTGATTAAGTACGGATGCAGAATAATAATCTGTGACTTCTCTCGTGATAAAAGTTGCTGGAGCATTATCAATAGCCATTGTTATTGAACCGCCAGCAAACTCAAATTTTTTCGAATCTGTTGAACAAGAAATAAAAACAAACAATAAAAAGAGGCTTAAGTAAATATTTTTCATAATGAATAGCAATACTATGTTCTACAAGGTTAATAAAAATTCTCTAATGTAAAGTTGAATTTCAAATGATTACTTGTTTTTAGTTGTTAGTTTTGATGATTTAGGTCAATAGAACAATTACTTAATTAATAGGACCATTAATTTGATCAGAAATATTAAATCTATTATTTTGAAAAAGCAGGAATTAGTTTGTTTTATTAAAAAAATGACCTTAATATTGCGTTGTTAATTTAGGAACCCACACTGTTTATACCGCAGTTCATGAGAATATTATTAAGTGTATTAGTTTTCAGCTTATTAAGCTCATTTGTTATAGGAGCATCTTTATCTATAGAAGGAACTTATCAGGGCAAAAATATTTATATTCAGAATCCAATGGATGATGAAGGATTCGGGTATTGTGCAACGAAAGTTACTGTAAATGGTGATGTTATGCCAGGCGGAACTAATATGGGAGCATTTGAAATTGATTTTGCAAATTTCAATATAGCAATTGGAGAACCTGTGTTTATTGTAATTGAACATAATGAAGGGTGTAAACCAAAAATTTTAAATCCTGAAGTATTATTACCAAGAAGTACATTTGTTGTTAAATCAATTAATGTTTCAACTACTGGTAAATTGATTTGGACTGCTACTGGCGAACAAGGGAAATTACCCTATATAATTGAGCAATATCGTTGGAACAAGTGGGTTGCTGTAGGTGAAGTTCAAGGTAAAGGCGTAGCGGGTGAAAATGTGTATGAGTTTGCTGTGAATCCTCATTCTGGAGAAAATACTGTTAGAGTTATTCAAGTTGATCATTCTGGAACAAAAAGAACTTCTAAAGAAGTGAAATTTACTTCAAACGTTGCAGTTGTAATGAAGAGTCCAGTAAAAGTAAAAGATATTATTAATTTTACTGCCAATGGACAAGCTGTTGAAACACGTTACGAGATTTATGATGCTTATGGAAACATTGTTAAGAAAGGCGTGGGAACTTCAGTTAACTGTTCAAATTTACTAAGTGGTGCATACTACATCAACTTTGATAATGTGAATGAGAAGTTTATAAAGAATTAATGGTTTTTAATGTATATAATATCAACCTGAAGTTCACTTCAGGTTTTTTTTTGCCATGATAAAGAAAATAGAACATTTAGGGATAGCAGTTACGGACATTAAAGAATCTTTAAGGGTCTTTGAATCACTTTTAGGCACTAAGTGCTATAAGGTTGAAGAAGTAGAATCAGAAGGTGTAAAAACAGCTTTTCTTCAAGTTGGAGAATCAAAGATTGAATTACTCGAAGCAACCAACCCAGATTCACCGATAGCAAAGTATTTAGAAAAGCGAGGACAAGGAATTCATCATATTGCTTTTGAAGTTGATAATATTCAAAATGAAATTAATAGGTTGATAAATGAAGGGTTTGTATTAATCCATCAAACACCAAAAAATGGAGCCGATAATAAATTAATTGCATTTCTACACCCTAAATCAACAGAAAGTATCTTGATAGAATTGTGTCAAGAAAAGAACTGATATAAATCTGCGGAATTTTTTAAATGATATGTTTGAAGTCCAATGGACGATGCTCCTTCAATATGTTGAATTGAGTCATCAATAAACAACGTTGTTTCAGGATCTAAATTTTCTCGCTCACAGACATTTTTAAATATATCTGCATTTGGCTTTCGCTGCTGAAGTTCATGGGAAAAATAAATTCTATTGAAAAATGATTCCATTGGTTTATCAGTAACTTTCGCCCATTCTTTTCTTACAACAGGCACATGTAATTCATTTGTGTTACTTAAAAGAAAAAGAGGATAATGCAATTTTAATTTTTCTAAAAGTTCGATTTTTTTAAGTGGGACATTCAAAATCATTGCATTCCACGCTTCAACAACTTTGTTTGGACTGGTACCTTGTTTTAAGAAAGGTAGTAACTGATTGATGAAATATTGTGATGAAATCTGACCTGTTTCATAATCATTGAAAAGTTTTTGTTGTGAGGCTTGACTATAAATTGATTTAAAATCAACCATTCCTAATTGGATAAAGGCATCGATTGTTTTTTGATAATCAATGTCAATTAGCACACCTCCGAGATCCA
This sequence comes from Flavobacteriales bacterium, assembly GCA_947505255.1. Lineage (GTDB taxonomy): Bacteria > Bacteroidota > Bacteroidia > Flavobacteriales_D > Crocinitomicaceae > M0103. The sequence goes on along the minus strand of CANNKP010000024.1, from coordinate 12,966 downwards.
AGATTATTGCATTATATTTCATCTTGCAAATAAATAAAAAAAGGGCGAGATTAACTCTCACCCTTTCATAACAAGGTTCAAATCAAAAGAAAAGTTCGGTGAGATAAATTCTTTTTCACCATCGATTGGCTGAGTTCCTGGGATTTTAGCAGCAGAAAAGTCAACATCAAATTTCCCTTTTATTGTAATTGTTCCTTTCGATGCAATAATTTCAACTGGAATATCTTTTTTCACTTCAACTCCTAATAAGGATATAGTTGTTGCTAATTTACCATCTTTATATTCACCGATAGTAACGGTAGAAGTCGCAAATTTTGCAACATTAAAGAAATCTTCAGTCATTAAATGTTTTGCTAATCCTTCTTGTTTCTCTTTTGGTAAATTCGCATCTACTACGGCTATTGAACCAAGATCAACAGTAAACTTTCCAGAAGATATAGCACTTTTGTTCATAATTACAGAACCTTCACTGAATTTTACAGTTCCTGTATGAAAATAAGCATCAGATTTTCCACCTTTCCAACCCAGGATAGAATTAGCTTTATCAAGCTTATAGGTGTTATTAGGTTTAGTGTTTAGATCTGTTTTGACTAATTGAAAAGACGCTAATGCAGCCGTAGCTACTGAAATTGCAATAAAATTTATAATTTTCATGTGTTTGTTTTTTTAAAGTTGGCACAAATATAATGGAATTATATTAACCATGGTAAATAATACCATGAAAAATAGAATAATTTTGAAAACAGGGCTCTTTTGATATTTTCACTTTAAATTTGATACATGAAGTTTTATTTAAATAAAATGGAATTCATTGATACTAATCTACCATTAGATATTTCAATTCCATTATCGAATACATCTGAAAATCCTAGAGCTTGGCATGTGGACCCACCTGTCTTTGAACCTGTCATGGAAAATGGTTTTGTAGGATCCGTTGCCAAAGGAGGAAGAGTAAATTTCAGAAATATTTTTTTCAATCCTCATGGTCATGGAACTCACACAGAATGTTTGGGTCACATAACAACAGAGGTATTTTCTGTAAATAATTCAATGAAGAGTTATTTCTTTAAAGCGGAAGTTATTACGTTAGAACCTTCCATTCAATTGAATGATTATGATCAAAAGGAAGATCGTATTATTTTGAAAGAGGATTTAATTCAAGCACTTAAAGGAAAAAATTGCGAGGCCTTAGTTTTGAGATCTTTACCAAATGACAATTCAAAAAATCAGTTGAATTATACTCAAACGAATCCGGCTTATATGCATGTCGATTGTGTTGATGTATTAAATCAATTTGGAATTAAACATTTGTTATTAGACCTTCCTTCTGTTGATAGAGAAGAAGATGGTGGTGAATTAGTGTTTCATCATGCCTTTTGGCAAGTACCGGAAAACCCTCAGTTTGATAAAACAATCACTGAATTGATTTATGTCAATGACTCAATTTTAGACGGAAGTTATATCTTAGAAATGCAAATTGCACCATTTGAAAATGATGCTTCGCCATCACGTCCAGTTCTTTACGAAATTTTTGGACAATAAAAAAAGGTTGATGGAAGTCAACCTTTTTAATGACAGTAGTAAGTTAATCTTATTAGTAGTAAACAAACTTTCAAAGTAGTAAGATGAAAGAATTTCAAAATTATAAATCAAATTCCGGGTACTTCTTAGAAGTAATAAATTACAAAATGTAAAATAAAGAAAGATTAAGAACTGTTATACTCTTTAATCAAACTAGAAAATGAAAACTGCCTCTCCAAGCAGCGTATCTTCCTCTATTTCAAATTTTCTAAGAAGAACCCTGAATTATCTCCTTATTTCTAAAATGAACTTACCTAGTTTTTTTGTATGAACTTCGATAGATGAATATTTAAACTGTATGAATGAACAAATCCTATCTATCAATTAATTTTTATTTAAAGGTTTTCTATAATTTTAAAAAATACCTCTCTTTTTGCAGGAGACAAAGGAACTTCTGATCCGTCTTTCATTACAACAGAGCCACCATTTCCTTTGTCGTATCGGTCAACATAATCCAGGTTCACTAAATGGGATTGTTGAACTCTTAAAAAATTATGTGAAGACAATAAGGTTTCGTAGTCCTTAAGTGTTTTTGAAACAAGTATTTTCTTGCCACTACTTAGAAAAAATGACGTGTAATTGCGGTCAGCTTCACAACGAATTATTTCGTGTAATTCGACTACATAAACACTTTCTTGTGTTTTTAACACTAATCTTTTCTTTTGATTTGGAGTTATATTATTTTGTAAAGCCTCAAATTGACTTTCATCTTTTTTATCGTCAACTGCTTTAATTGCTTTTTCAACAGCTGCTTTTAATTCTTCTGGATCAATTGGTTTTAGCAAGTAATCTAGTGCACTGAATTTAATTGCTTTTATGGCGAATTCTTCATGTGCAGTGATAAAAATTACTTCGAAGTTTTTATCCTTGACTGATTTAAGAACATCAAAACCGGTACCGTCAGGCATTTGGATATCTAAAAATACAATATCTGGTTTTAACTCTTCAATTGCTTGAATTCCAGACTGTACGTTTTCTCCTGCAGGAATTGCAAGAATATCAAGCCCAAATGAATTAATCATTTTTGCAATTAATTCACGTGTTCTGTTTTCATCATCTATGATTACGGCCTTTTTCATGAGTCAATTGGTTTAGTTTTTTCTTCTTTGTATGGTAACGAAATTAACACTTTTGTTCCAGTATGCAATTCTTTGTTAAAATCTTCAATTAATAAAAAACCAGCGGTCTTATATTTCCGGTTTAAATTATCAATCCGCTCCTTAGTTATACTCATTGCCATGCTCTTATGAGCCTTACTTTTTTTATTTGCTTCCGCTCCAGTTCGACCAACACCATTATCTTCTATTAAAATTTGAAGCAAATTATTCACCTTTTGAAAGGAAATATAAATGAAGCCTCCTTCAATTGTATGCAGCTGTCCATGTTCAATTGCATTCTCAATAAATGGCTGCGTTATCATAGGCGGAATTAGTGTATCCTCCATAATAATATCAGATGATACTTCAATTTTATAGTCAAATCGATCTTCAAATCTCAATTTTTGTGTTTCCAGATACTTTTGTAATATCTCGACTTCAGTTTCAATGGGAATATATTCTTTCGGAGAATTTTCTAAAATTAAACGCATTAATCGTGAAAAATTCACCAAGAACTTGCTTGAATTTATCGTGTCATTTTCATAAATGTAACTTTGAATTACAGACATCGCATTAAATATAAAATGTGGATTCATTTGCGCTCTTAGCAGTGTTTGAGACATTTCTGCTTCTTTCTGTTGTTGTTTAATTTTAGTCTGATTCCAACGGTAAAAACCAATAATTCCAGCAAGAATAATGATAATCAAGAAACCAAAAATGATATACATCTGAAAGTTATTTCGCAACTGACTATTTTCATATTTTGTAGCTGTTATCGTGCGCTCTTGTTTTTGTCTTTCAAGCGAATCAGCTTGTAAAACAATCAATCTTTCGCGTTGCTCAGAGCGATACAATTCACTCAATTCAGCAATTTTTGTGGCTGCTTGTAAAGTTGTATTGCTGTCCAAATAGTCTAAATAAAGTTGCAAATAGTCCAGTGATTCTTTCGTTTTACCAATGTCTTTATATACACCCGACATAACCCGATATGTATTATAAATTTGATTTTTTGAACCAAATTGTTTCCGAATTTCTATCGACCGTTCAAGATAATTTAAAGCGTTTTTATATTTCTTTTGTTTTTGAAAAACCGTTCCAACATTGTGATAAACTCCTGCAATTTTCTCCCTATTACTCGTAGATTCATAAAAAACTAAGGCTTGATTAAAATTACTTGCCGCATTCGTATAATCCTTTTGCTCGCGGTAAATCATTCCTAAATTATCATGCGCTTCTCCCAATCCATTGAAATCATTCAAGGCAGTTAAAATGACAATTGCTTTTCTCGTACTTTCAATAGCTTTTTTGAATTCTTTTCGCTTATAATATATTGTACCTAAATTAGATAAGGCAAGACCCATTTGTCTGCGATCAACAATCATTTGAGAATAATCATACGACTTTTTAAAATAATATTCTGCATCTCCAAGATTAAGAATTAAACGTTGAGAAATTCCAAGTTCACGATTGTACTTTGCCAAAAGAAAAATGTCATTTGCTTCAGTAGCTAAATTTAATGCAACAATATTCTTGGCAACACTTAATTCGAGCTGCCCGAAATAGTCATAGATTCTTGCTTGATTATTGAAACTCTCAGAAAGAATTGTTTTATTGGAAGAACGCCGACTATATTGAATCGCTTGATCAGAATAAAACAAAGCTGAATCTTTGTTGTTTTGAAACATGAAATTCAATGCTAAATAATTGTCTGCTTCTGCAACTTTTGAATTGTTTCGTTTTTTTATTGCAATTTTTTTAATGTATTTCAAATAAAAATCGGCGGCATCAAATTCTAAAGAATAACTGTGGTAATAACCTAGATGTCTGTAAATTTCAAACTTTGCATCTTCAGAATTTAATTTATTTAAAAATGATTGACATGCCAAAACGTCTTTAAAATATTCTTCTTGGTTACCCTGAATTTCATTTATTTCCGCACTATACATCAATGCGCTGTACCTAAGTGAATCACTAAAAACACGACTTTTTTGCAACAATACATGCGACATTGAATCTGCACGATAGATATTATGGTGTTTGTAATACTCTCCTAAAGCAAGCATTTTTAGAAATTTTCTATTGTCATTCTTTTCCTTTTTGATGGATTCGATTAATTGCTTTTCTCCAATGATTTGGGCATGCAATAAACTAGGACAAAGAAAGACCAATGTCAGAATAAGAAATTTAAAAGATACTTTTCGTTGACTCATTTAAGGTCTAAAAATACGATTTTGAATGTAAAACAAATCAATAGAATAAACTTTTATTCTATGTTCAATTCTGTATCTTTGGCTTTCTTAAAAAAAGCAATTTAACAATGGAATATAATTTTCGGGAAATAGAGCCAAAATGGAGGAAAATTTGGGCGAACGAAAAAACGTTTAAAGCAGAAGAAAATAGTGCTAAACCTAAATACTATGTTTTAGACATGTTTCCTTATCCTTCAGGTGCTGGATTGCACGTTGGACATCCACTTGGTTATATCGCTTCTGATATTTATGCGCGATATAAGCGCTTGAAAGGATACAATGTTTTACACCCAATGGGATACGATTCATTTGGTTTGCCAGCGGAACAATATGCTATTCAAACTGGTCAACATCCTGCAATTACAACTGCTCAAAATGTAGAACGTTACCGAGATCAATTAGATAAAATTGGTTTTTCATTCGATTGGGACAGAGAAGTGAGAACATCATCGCCAGAATATTACAAATGGACACAATGGATTTTCAAGCAGTTATTCGATTGCTATTATGATAATACGACCAACAAAGCAGAACGCATTTCGAAATTAGTTGCCGAATTTGAAGAAAACGGAAACGCCAATGTAAATGCTTGTTCTGATTGTGAAACAATTTTTACGGCTGCAGAATGGAATGCATTCAATGAGAAAGAGCAAGATGCAATTCTACAAGCATATCGTTTGACATTTTTAGCTGATTCTTGGGTAAATTGGTGCCCAGCACTTGGAACTGTTTTGGCAAATGACGAAATTGTAAACGGAGTTTCTGAACGCGGCGGACATCCAGTTGAACAAAAATTAATGCGCCAATGGTCGATGCGAATCAAAGCATACGCAGAAAGACTATTGACTGGTTTAGACGGTCTAGATTGGACAGAATCCATAAAAGATATTCAACGCAACTGGATCGGGAAATCAATCGGTTGTTCCATTGAATTCCAAATTGAAAACTCCGAATCACGAATTGAAGTCTTCACCACCCGTCCCGATACTATTTTTGGTGTTTCATTCATGGTTCTCGCTCCTGAACACGATTTGGTAGATCAAATTACAACACCTGAATTTGCAGCTCAAATAGCTGAATACAAGAAAAGTGCTTCATTGAAATCTGCTCGTGACCGTGAAGCTGATGTGAAAAATATTACGGGTCAAAATACTGGAGCTTTTGCAATTCATCCATTTACAGGTGAAAAAATCCAAATTTGGATTGGCGATTATGTCTTAGTTTCTTATGGAACTGGAGCCGTAATGTCCGTTCCTTGTGGAGACCAGCGTGATTACGATTTCGCAAAACATTTTGGAATTGAAATCAAAAACATCTTTGAAAACGTAGATATTTCAGAAGCTGCGTATACTGAAAAAGCTGGAACAATTGCCAATTCTGATTTCTTGAGCGGCTTGGAAGTGAAAGCTGCAATGAAAAAAGCGATTGAAGCAATTGAAGCAAAAGGAATTGGAACTGGAAAAACAAATTACCGTTTGCGTGATGCTGTTTTCTCTAGACAACGCTATTGGGGTGAACCTTTTCCAGTGTTCTACAAAGACGGACTTCCGCATTTGGTGGAGGATAAATTCTTGCCAATTACTCTTCCTGAAGTAGATAAATATTTACCGACTGAAGATGGCGCTCCACCTTTGGCTCGTGCGGAAAAGTCGGCGTGGAACCATTTTGAAGGAGACCACATGGAATTCAATACGATGCCGGGTTGGGCGGGAAGTTCATGGTATTTCTTGCGTTACATGGATCCAAAGAATGAACACGAATTTGTGAACCGCAAAAAAGCGGATTACTGGAAACAAGTAGATTTATACATTGGTGGTTCTGAACACGCTACAGGACATTTATTGTATGCACGTTTCTGGACAAAATTCTTGTACGACCAAGGATATATTGGTTTTGATGAACCATTCCAAAAAATGATCAACCAAGGGATGATTTTGGGCAGAAGTAGTTTAATCCGTCAAGTTTTCATTAGTTATTTAGATGACTCATCAAAAAAATATAATGAAGTAGTAAATTATGATAAAAATATTTTTGTTTCTAAAAGTATAGCTGAAAGTTTCGGGACAGATAGTAATTCAAAACTTGGCAGTGTAATAGAAAGAGTCAAAAATGAAATGATTGCGAGTGCCAAAATAAATTCAGGGCCTACCGAATTTCAATTTGAAATACAAATAGTTCCAAGAAGAATTAGTATTGATTGCGTTGATAATGATATATTGAATATAGATAAACTCAAACTTTGGGGGAAAGAATTTTCTAATGCTGAGTACGTAAAAGAAAAGAATGAGATTTTCATCTGTGATTACGAAATCGAAAAAATGTCGAAGTCTAAATGGAATGTTCAAACTCCAGATGAACTCGTAGAAAAATTTGGAGCAGATACCTTGAGAATGTATGAAATGTTTTTGGGTCCGTTGGAGCAATTTAAACCATGGGACACAAAAGGAATCAATGGTGTTCATAATTTCTTGCGCAAACTGTGGCGTTTGTTCCACGATGCTGACGGGAATGTTTTGCTTTCAATGGAAGAACCTTCGAAAGAAGCGTTGAAGACGTTGCACAGAACTATCAAAAAATTGACAGATGATTTGGACCGTTTTTCATTCAATACGGGCGTTTCTAATTTTATGATTTGTGTGAACGAATTGACAGAACAAAAATGCAACAACAAAGTAATTTTAACTGATTTAGTGATTTTGCTTTCACCTTATGCTCCTCATATTTCGGAAGAGTTGTGGGAGAAATTGGGTCATAAAAAAGGAACAATTAGCTATGCTCATTTCCCGCAATTTGACGAAAGTTTATTGGTTGAAGCGAATCACGCTTACCCAATTTCATTTAATGGAAAAATGCGTTTGAAAATAGAATTGCCGATGTCTTTGAATCCAAAAGAAGTGGAAGAAGCAGTTCTTGCAAATGCAGATGCGCAAAAATGGTTGGAAGGCAACGCTCCTAAGAAAGTGATTGTTGTTCCTGGAAAGATTGTGAATATTGTAATGTAATTTGCATCTTTATAACATCTTAAATCCGTTTCATTTGAGGCGGATTTTTTTGTGCGTTGAAATTCCACGAAAAATATTAGTTAGTATCCAAACTATAACTGGATGTATTACGTTTCTATCTATGTGCTATTTTTTGGCACATCCTTTGCCAAGAGGCTCTTAACTTAAATTAAATATTATGAAAAAGCTATTATATATTGTTGGTTTGGTTGGTGTATTTTTCACTATGACAAGTACTACGGAAGTTACTTATCCTACTGTAACAAATAAAGCATTCCAAGTAGGCGAAAAATTGAGATATCGAGTAACGTATGGATTTATTGATGCTGGCGAAGCAGTAATGGAAGTTAAGGCGACAACCAAGAAAGGATCTAATAGAGAATTATTGAATGCTGTTGGAACAGGAAAAACACTTGGTGGATTCAATGCATTTTTCAAAGTAAATGACAAATATGAAACGTACATGGATAAAAAAGGGCTTTTCCCATGGTTTTTTGTTCGTCGTGTGGATGAAGGTGGTTATAAAGTCAACCAAGATTACACTTTTAAACAAGACAAGTATCAAGTAAATAATGGTAAGAAAGACTTTAAAGCGCCTCTAGGAATTCAAGACATGGTTTCATCCTTTTATTATGCTCGTACTTTGAATTTTAAAGACATGAAAAAAGGAAAAACATTTGAATTCAAATGCTTCATGGACGATGAAATTTACAATTTGAAAATTAAGTATGTAGGCGATGAAGTCATCACTATCCGAAAAGGGAAATTTAATTGCCACAAATTTGTGCCTGTGGTTCAAACTGGGCGTTACTTTAAAAGCGAAGAAGATGTGAATTTTTGGGTGACCAACGACGACAACAAAATTCCAATCATGGTGAAAGCAAAAATCCCTGTTGGAGTAGTTAAAATGCATTTAGTTGAATGGAGTGGCTTGAAAAATGATTTAAAAAGTAAGGTTAAATAAAACAAGAACAACATCAGGAAAGGCATCTATTTAGGTGCCTTTTTTGTTTTATGTATTTTCAAGAATTCTAATTTGTCTATCTTAAATTGAGAAACAAATTAGTTATGAATAATCGACTTTTGATAAAAAAACAAATCATATTTTTATAAATAGTAGTTTAGTTTGTGTTTTCATTTAATTTTGCTCAAAAATTGATTGATGGAGCGTGAGTTTGTCCTTGTTGACAAGGAAGAGGTTGCTGATTGTCATTTTCCAATGGAGGAAGTGTTAAAATCGGAAAAAGAAAAAAAAGCATTGAAAACAGAATTGGATCGTGCAATTTCTTTAGGTAATTTAGAACATCATAAAGTGAAAATTTACTTTGAGGATTCAAAAAAGAAAAAAGTGGTTAACACGACAATTTGGGCAGTAACGGATAATTCAATCGTTTTGAAGCAAAATGTTGTAATACCGACAAGAAGAATATATAAATTAGAAATTTAACAAATTAATCATGTCTACTAAGAGAAGAGCCATAATTAGTTATTCAAAATTAACTATTGAACAAAAGAAGCAAATCCTAAAGGATTTTCCTGATGGTTATATCAACCATTTAACAACTATTAAAATCCCTACTGGAGAAGTACTTGATGCTTTGATTTGGGAAACAGACGAGGTCATTTATTTAGTTAAAATCAATAAAATTACACCGAAAGTTGTTGCAACATCAGATGATGACGATGAAGAGGATGATTTTGAAGACGATTTGGATAAAGTTGATGACATCAAAGATGATGACTTGGATGCTGACGCTGACACAGATGAAGAAGAAGATTACGACAAGCCAGATGCTGATGCAGATGAAGGCGAAGAAGATGATAGTGAATAAAAAAATCCCCGATTAATTATTAATCGGGGATTTTTTTTGTGATATTATTTCGTTTAATCATTCAATTTCAATACTGCCATGAATGCTTCTTGCGGAATTTCTACTCTTCCAATTTGGCGCATTCTCTTTTTACCTTCTTTTTGCTTTTCAAGTAATTTTCTTTTCCGCGAGATATCTCCACCATAACATTTTGCTGTTACATCTTTTCTCAAGGCTTTGATTGTTTCCCGAGCGATGACTTTTGCTCCAATAGCTGCTTGAATTGGAATTTCGAATTGTTGTCTTGGAATTAATTCTTTTAATTTCAAACAAATTCTTTTCCCTAAATCATACGCATTGCTTCTGTGTACCAATGCAGATAATGCGTCAACGTTTTCACCGTTCAACAATAAATCCATTCGAATTAAATCGGATTGCTTGTATCCAATTGGGTGATAGTCAAAGGAAGCATAACCTCTTGAAACAGATTTCAAACGATCGTAAAAGTCAAAGACAATTTCTGCCAATGGCATTTCAAATGTTATTTCAACACGATCTTGCGTTAAATAAACTTGATTTTGAAGTTCTCCTCTTTTTTCAATACACAAAGTCATTATTTGTCCTACATATTCTGACTTTGTAATAACTTGTGCTTTAATATAAGGTTCTTCGATTCTTTCCATTCCAGAAGGATCAGGTAAATCAGAAGGGTTATTTACGATTAATGCAACAGACGGATCTTTTCGCATATATGCATTGTAAGAAACGTTCGGAACAGTAGTAATAACTGTCATGTTGAACTCTCTTTCTAGTCGCTCTTGGATAATCTCCATGTGCAACATTCCTAAGAAACCACATCTAAATCCAAATCCTAAAGCTGCCGAAGATTCTGGTTCAAAGACCAAAGACGAATCATTTAATTGCAATTTTTCCATTGAATAACGCAATTCTTCATAATCTTCCGTGTCAACCGGATAAATTCCTGCAAAGACCATTGGTTTCACATTTTCAAATCCTTTTATTGCTGTTTCACATGGGTTCGCAAAAGTGGTAATTGTGTCACCAACTTTTACTTCATTGGCTTGTTTAATTCCAGAAATAATATAGCCAACATCACCTGCTCTAACCTCATTTTTGGGACTTAAAGTCATTTTTAAAATTCCAATTTCGTCTGCATTATAAGAACGACCTGTATTGAAGAATTTTATTTTCTCACCCTTTTTGATTACACCATTTCTAATTCTGAAATAAGCGATAATTCCTCTAAAAGGATTGAAAACAGAATCAAAAATCATCGCTTGCAAAGGTGCATTTTCATCACCTGTTGGAGCTGGAACGCGATTGATAACAGCACTTAAAATTGCATCAACCCCTAGGCCAGTTTTTCCTGAAGCTTGAATAATATCTTCTAAATCACAACCAATAAGTTCCATTATTTGATCTGAAACCTCTTCTGGCATGGCGCCTGGAAGATCCATTTTGTTCAAAATTGGAATAATTTCTAGATTGTGTTCTAATGCTAAATATAAATTTGAAATTGTTTGAGCTTCGATTCCCTGAGATGCGTCTACAATTAATAAAGCTCCTTCACATGCCGCAATAGATCGTGATACTTCATAAGAAAAATCAACGTGTCCGGGAGTGTCAATCAAATTTAAAATATAATCTTGCCCTTCGAATTTGTAATTCATCTGGATAGCATGACTTTTAATTGTGATTCCTCTTTCACGTTCCAAATCCATATCATCCAGTGCCTGACTTTGCATATCACGGTCAGAAATAGTTCCGGTTGCTTGCAATAGTCTATCAGCTAAAGTGCTTTTACCATGATCAATATGAGCAATGATGCAAAAATTGCGAATGTTCTTCATAAATGTATTTGACTTTGATATAATCCAATTTTAGAATTATGGTGAGCAAAAGTACATCAAAATTTCCATAAAACAGTGGAATCTAAGTAAGATAATACGCTTATTGATATTCGGTTGGGCTATAAAACATGAAAGGAGGAAATTGGCATTTCCCCCTCTCAAAACCTAAACTACTACTACTTATGAAAACTAACTTTTACTTCGATTTAAGCAACTTCAAATTGTGTGCCAATTTTAAAATTATAAACCTTCTGCAATTGCTATATCCCTTTAACGGCAAACGATTCAAAATAGTACAGTTTATTTTTAATTTTAACGTTTTTTGGTTAAATGTCGATTTTATCTTAGCAATTTTGGCAGCTTTTTAAATGACACTTTTTCAGTTATTAACAATTGCTTTTTTCTAAATTCTATTCTACACTTTTTCTTTCGTAAGAATTATTTCTAACTTCGTCACCGATGAGTTCAAATTCAGATAAATACAGTAAGCGTGGTGTTCGCGCAAGTTACGTTTCTACAGTTGTAGGGATTTCCTTGGTTTTGTTTATGATAGGCCTTGTTTTGGGAGGGGTTTTAGGTTTAGATAATGTTCAAAAACAAGCTAAAGAAAGTTTGCAAGGAGATTTATTCTTTAAACCAGAACTAAATGATGCTGACATAAAACAAGTTGAGCAAGAACTAAAAACATGGAATCAATTTAGTGAAGTTTATTTTGTTTCTCCTGAAAGAGCAATTGAAGAGTTTAGTGGAACGGATCAAAATGCAGATCAAATTCTATCTATTTTTGAAGGAGAAAATCCTTTGCCTTCGACAATTGGATTCAAACCAAAGGCTGAATTTGCTACCAAATCTGGAATGGAAAAAATCAAACAAGATTTATTAAAAGCATATCCAGATCAAATAGATGAGGTAAATTACGATAAAGCAAGTGTGGAGTCTGTAAATTTAGGGTTCAAACAATTTGTTTTTCTGTTTTTATCTGTTGCTTTATTATTAATCGTGATTGCTGTGGCAATGATTAATAATACAATTAGAATGGCATTATACTCCAAGCGCTTTACAATCAAAACAATGCAACTCGTTGGAGCGACATCCTCTCATATTCGTAAACCATTTTTAGTTCAATCGATTTTTCAAGGAACAGTTTCAGCTATTATTGGTCTTGCATTGCTAATGACGTTATTTTATGCAATGAATAATATTTTAGATTCTATTGAAATAAGTTATTCATTAATCACCTTTAGTTTATTGGCAGGTTCACTAATAGTAATAGGAATTGTTATCACATTTGTTTCAACTTGGTTTGCTCTTAACAAATATTTGCGCACCAAATTGGATGATTTATATTAAATTTG
>CANNKP010000023.1 GCA_947505255.1 Flavobacteriales bacterium | reverse complement strand
TTGAAGATACAAAAAATATAAAGAGATTTACTAAAATCTTGGCTAAGAACTAATTTCGAAGTAATTTTGCACCTCGTTCATTCAAATAAACTTATGAAGAAAGGTGGAGGGATTAGGCCCTGTGAAACCTTGGCAACCTCCGTTCGCGGAATAGGTGCCAAATCCAATCTCAACATATTGTTGGGTTAAGATAAGTCGATAGTACAGTTGTGTACTTCCCTTTTTTCATAGTTTGTGTATTAAATAAATTATGAAAACAATTCAAGAATTATTAAAAACAAGAATCCTTATTCTCGATGGCGCAATGGGAACGATGATTCAGCGCCATAAATTGGAAGAAGAGGATTTTCGCAAAGGTTGGTTTGAAAACCATGATAAATCATTAAAAGGAAACAATGATTTGCTTTCATTGACACGTCCTGAAATTATTAAGGAAATCCATCGAAAATATTTTGAAGCTGGGGCCGATATCGCTGAAACGAATACTTTTTCTGGCACTTGGATAGCACAAGCAGACTATGGCCTAGAGAAACATGTGTATGATATTAATTTTCAATCTGCAAAGATAGCAAAGGAAGTAGCTGCTGAATTTACTGCTCTTAATCCAGATAAGCCAAGATTTGTTGCAGGTTCAATTGGTCCAACAAATAGAACAGCATCCATTTCGCCAGATGTCAATGACCCTGGTTTTAGAGGGATTTCTTTTGATGAGTTGGTGGATGCCTATAAAGATCAAGTGAATGCTTTAATGGATGGAGGAGTTGATTTACTGTTAGTCGAAACAGTATTTGATACCTTAAATGCAAAAGCTGCTCTTTATGCCATTGATGTCGTTTTTGAAGAAAGAAAAGTTCAAATTCCTATCATGGTATCTGGAACGATTACAGATCAAAGTGGCAGAACATTAACAGGACAAACAACAGAAGCCTTTTTGATTTCTATGTCACACATGCCATTGTTGACTATTGGTTTGAATTGTGCACTTGGAGCTTCAATGATGCGTCCTTATTTGCAAATTCTTAATCAAAAGGCAAGTTTTGGTGTAAGCGCCCACCCAAATGCGGGATTACCAAATGAGTTCGGTAAATATGATGAAACACCCGAAATTATGGCTGTACAAATCAAGGAATTCTTAGATGAAGGTCTTGTGAACATCATTGGCGGTTGCTGTGGAACAACACCAGACCATATTCGCGCGATTGCCCAATTAGCATCAAACTATAAACCAAGAGAGATACTATAAAAATGAGAAATTGATGTTTGAAGAAGTTCAAATTTTCAAATTTTTTCTCAAATTATTGAATAAACAATGTCAGAAAAAACAGAATCAACATTAAAACTTTCAGGGTTAGAGCCTTTGATTGTAACTGCACAAAGTAATTTTGTGAATATTGGTGAACGAACGAATGTTACAGGATCACGTGCATTTCTCAGAATGATCAAAGAAGGTGACTTTGAAGCAGCTTTAGCAGTTGCCAGAGATCAAGTTGAAGGAGGGGCGCAAATCATCGATATCAACATGGATGAAGGAATGATTGATGGAAAAGAAGCAATGGTGAAATTCTTGAATTTAATCGCTTCCGAACCCGATATTTCTCGCGTTCCAATCATGATAGATAGCTCTAAATGGGAAATCATTGAAGCAGGATTAAAATGCATTCAAGGGAAATGTGTTGTAAACTCAATTTCGTTGAAAGAAGGAGAAGAAAATTTTATCGCTCAAGCAAAAAAAGTCAAAAGATATGGTGCCGCTGTTATTGTTATGGCATTTGATGAAAAAGGTCAAGCAGATAGCTATGAACGACGAATAGAAATTTGTAAAAGATCGTATGATATTTTAGTTGACGTAGTTCATTTTGCGAAAGAGGATATCATTTTTGACCCAAACATTTTCCCTGTGGCAACAGGAATGGAGGAGCATAATAATAACGCTGTCGATTTTTTCCGAGCAACAAAATGGATTCGAGAAAATCTTCCTGGTGCACATGTAAGTGGCGGAGTATCTAATGTCTCATTCTCCTTTAGAGGTAACGATAAAATGCGTGAAGCGATGCATTCTGCTTTTCTTTATCATGCCATTCAAAATGGTATGGATATGGGAATTGTGAATCCTGCAATGCTGGAAGTCTATTCAGATATTGACAAAGAGCTATTAATTTTTGTAGAGGATGTTTTATTGAATAGAAGACCCGATGCAACGGAAAGATTGCTTGAATATGCCGAAACGGTAAAAGGCGACGGTAAAAAAAGAGAAGTTGATCTTACTTGGAGAAATGTTCCTGTAAATGAACGATTAGCTCACGCTTTAGTAAAAGGTATTGTGGAATTTATTGACGAAGATGTTGAAGAATGTCGACATCAGTTTTCTCGCCCAATAGAAGTGATTGAAGGACCTTTAATGGATGGAATGAATATCGTTGGAGATCTATTTGGGAGCGGTAAAATGTTTTTGCCCCAAGTTGTCAAATCTGCTAGAGTCATGAAAAAAGCAGTTGCATATTTGCTGCCATTTATAGAAGCAGAAAAAGATGGAGTTAGATCCTTTTCTGGTAAGGTATTGATGGCAACCGTTAAAGGCGATGTCCATGATATAGGGAAAAACATTGTTGGAGTTGTTTTAGGTTGTAACAACTATGAAGTCATCGATTTAGGGGTGATGGTGCCGTTTGATAAAATTATTCAAACTGCGATTGATGAAAAGGTTGATGTTATTGGTCTCAGTGGATTAATTACGCCTTCTTTGGATGAAATGGTCACTATGGCCAAAGAAATGGAACGCGCTAATTTGACTATTCCTTTAATGATTGGTGGTGCTACAACTTCAAAAGTTCACACTGCTGTAAAAATCGAACAAAATTATACAAAAGGTCAAACGGTTCATGTGTTAGATGCTTCACGCGCTGTTACTGTTGTCGAAAGTTTGTTAGGTCAAAAAAAGGATACTTTCGTAGATGAACTAAAAGTCGAATACTCTAGACTGCGTGAACATCATGAAAAACACCGAGGAGCAAAACAATTATTATCACTTGATGATGCCAGAAAAAACAAATTCGCTATTAATTGGAAACAAGAAGATTGCATCCAACCAGCAAAATTGGGATTAACAAAATTTGAGGATTATCCTTTGTCAGAATTGATAGATTATATTGATTGGACACCCTTTTTTCAAACCTGGGAATTGCATGGACGATTTCCAAACATATTGAGCGATGAAGTTGTAGGCAATGAAGCCACGAAATTATTTGCTGACGCACAAAAAATGCTTCAACAAATAAGTGATGAAAAATGGTTAAAAGCGAAAGCAGTTGTAGGTTTGTTTCCTGCAAATTCTGTTGGTGATGATATTGAAATTTATTCAAACGAATCATCAAAAACCATTTTGAATATTCAACATTCTTTGCGTCAACAAACGAAGAAAGCGGAAGGTCACCCAAATATTGCTTTGTCAGATTTTATTGCGCCAAAAGATTCTGAAGTTGAAGATTATATTGGTGGATTTGTTGTTACAACAGGGCTTGGAATAGAAGAGCATATTGTTCGTTTTGAAAAGGATCATGATGATTATAATTCAATTTTGATAAAAGCGTTAGCAGATCGATTAGCAGAAGCATTTGCGGAAAAATTACATGAAATTGTAAGAACGGATTTGTGGGGATACGCCAGAAATGAAAAATTGTCTAATTCAGATTTAATCAAAGAATCCTATGTCGGAATACGCCCAGCACCAGGATATCCAGCTTGTCCAGATCACACTGAAAAAATTGGCTTGTTTGAGTTGTTGAATGCAACAGAACTTACTGGAGTTTCATTGACCGAAAGCTTAGCGATGATGCCTACTTCTTCTGTCTCTGGATGGTATTTTGCCCACAAGGAAGCAAAGTATTTTGGTTTGGGGAAGATTACTGAAGAGCAAATTGCAGATATCGCTGCAAGGAAAAACAGTACTTTCGAAAAAATGGAACGGTGGTTATCAAGTGTCATTCATTAAAAGTTATTACAACAAAAAAGCGGTTCGAGAACCGAACCGCTTTTTAACCTAACCTAACCACTATTCACTGAAAAAACTTTGAATATTATATATATGTTTTAATATTTTCTCTTCGTTTATGGAACAAATTTAAGGGTGATGTTTAGAACTGCAAAACGAAAAATAAGTCACCCTTTAAATGATTAAGTATCTTCAGCTTGCATAATAAATCGAATTAATTTGATTGTTGGGAATAAAAGTTCATTCATAGTTATTATTCATTGTTTCGTAGAAAAGAACGTCTATTTATTCTTGGAATCCTAAATGAAATAAAAAAATTAATTATTCGACAAATCTATGTATTGCACCGATGAATTGCGGTTTTTTTATTTAGTTGATTCGCTGAATTTGAAATGTTTACGTTTTCAATTTGTTGAACATAATGAATTTCATTTATTTCCTTTTCGAGATACTATCGCATTTTTTATACTTAAATTCGTAGTGTGAAAATTAAAATATATACAGACGGTTCAGCAAAGGGTAATCCGGGTCCAGGTGGCTATGGAACCATTTTGAAATTTAATGGACAAGTAAAAGAAATTTCTGGTGGTTATAGAATGACAACAAATAATCGAATGGAACTAATGGCGTTAATTGTTGGCTTAGAAAACCTTAAAACAAACAAATACCCAGTTGAAGTTTATTCAGATTCTAAATATGTAATCGATTCAATTGTGAAAGGTTGGGTTTTCGGTTGGAAAACGAAAGGATTTAAAGGTAAAAAGAATGCTGATTTATGGCTTAGATACCTTGTCTCACATGCACAATACAATATAACTTTTCATTGGGTGAAAGGCCATGCTGGTCATCCTGAAAATGAAAGATGTGATGTTTTAGCCGTTACTGCTGCTGAAAATCCTCCTCATGAAATAGATTATGTTTTTGAAAAGAACCAAGAAGAAAATTTATTGCTTTAAGCAGTTTTATTCTGAGCTTTCAATGTTGAAGCCATTGCTGCTTTTATAAAAGTATATATCAATGGATGAGGTAATTCCCTCGTTGATGAAATCTGTGGACAATTTGCACATGCTACAAAGAAGTCATGCTTTTTTAAACTTATGATCTCAGGTTCCTCAAATTGATTATATGCTTCAACATCAATAATCTCAGCAATCAATGTTTGAATTAATTGAGGATATAAACTATATCTTGAAGAAGTTAACTCAACAGTACTGTGGTTTGCGTAAAGTTGAATGAATTCTTTCGAATGAGGAATAATTTGAATTCTTTCGAATGTATTGCCCTCAACCAAATTATCAGAAATCAGTTTTTCACCACTCGAATTAAGTTGATGAGAGTTGATGAGAACCTCAATAAAGTTTTTAAGACTTTCTCCTGTAATTAATACGGGTAAAGATAAAGTCGAGATGGTTCTAATGATGCCGTTTAGAAAAAATGCATTCGTAAATGGACCTGGAGCAATCAGTATTCCGTCGAATTGTTCAAAATTTTGAACCCTATATTGAGCAGCTTCATTTATTTTTATCCAATAGTAATTGATATCTACCTCTAGAAAATTTCCAGAATGATCAAGTGCCATATTGGTCGCCAAATGTGAATTATAAGTGAAATTGTAATCCCCAATAATTGCTATTTTTAGCGTTTCACTCATACAATAATCAACAGAAATAAAAAAGCCGTCTTTAAAAAAACGGCTTCGTATATTTTATCGTTTGAACCAAGCTTCATATTGAGCGCCTTGCACATGAATTGAATCTAAAACCAATGTTACAGCATCAGTGTGATAAACATAGCATTCAAAATTACATTTGAACTTAGAATAATCGCCAGAAGTATCAGATTCTTGAACGATACTAGAGAAAGTAACATCTTGAAAGTTAACCGAATTAGACTTTGATGTCCAAGTTACTCCAGTTCCATCACGATATGAAAATTCAAAACCTGTAGCTCCTAAAGTGGAGAAATTAGGTGTTAAATTACTTCCATGAAAAGCATTAAAAGCAGCAACATCTGGATCAATTGCTGTAGCCGCATCCCACATTACACTTCCTAGCGCAATCTTTGCTGAAACTGGCGTAGATGATGACAACATCTGAGAGAAATAACTTGCACTTGATAAACTTGGACTCGGTAAAAGAATTTTCGCTTTTGACGTTGTACAGTAATAACCTAATACATTTTCAGTTAACTCAACTGTTGTTCCATTAACTGTTCCGATGAAATGACAGCTTAAATCAACCATTGGAACAGGCGCTGGAATTACTTCATGTTTAATACATGAACTCACTCCGAAGACTAATGTCAATGTTGCTACGATAGCTATTTTTAAATTTTTCATATAATTTAGCATAGTATGTGAGAAGCTAAAACAATCTTCTACACTAATAAGTTACAACGAATATACGAAAAAAAAGAATTTAGGTTACTATTAACCTGAGTTCAATGAATATTTTTGAATTTATTGAAAATATTTTAGAGATTTTAAACCCAATAAATTTAATTCAATGAGCTAATTATGCGCTCTGATTCCGAAAATTAATTGAACATAGTTGTGATGGTTTAGCTCTGAAAATTAAGCCCTTATTTGTCTTAAAACTTCATTTTGCGAGAAATTATGTAGGTCAATTTCTGAATTATTTAAAGCAGTTCCATCAAAATAAAATAGAACTTGGCCATTTTGGGTTGAACGACTTTCAAACATTTCTGCAATTTCGAATGATTCATTTTTACCTTGTAGCGTATTAATAATTCTGTTCAACTGTGAATAATTAATTGAAATTTGAGTTTCATAAGATAATAAGTCTCTGGATACCGTTCCGAAGAGTGTAATCTCATTATTTGCAGTTAGAAAAATTATTTCTTTAATATTGATTGTTTGATTAAAAGTTCCCATGTCATTTTGTTTTATGATACAAAATTGGAACAGTAGAACGTAAAGTTTATACGATCAACTAATTATTTATTTCAAATATTCAAATATTCAAATATTCAAATATTCAAATATTCAAATATTCAAATATTCAAATATGAACTTTATTAAAAACACTATCTCTATAATCTCTAAAATTTGTATTTTCAACCTCAAATAAACACAACATGAAATACGACCGAATTGATAAACAATTATATATAAAAAACAGAGCCGATTTTAGACAATTAATGGAACCAAATTCCTTGGCTGTTTTTAATTCAAACGATATTTTTCCAATAAGTGCAGATAGTACAATGCCTTTCCAGCAACACAGAGATATTTTATTTCTTTCAGGTGTTGATCAAGAGGAAAGTATATTGGTGATTTTTCCAGATAGTAAGAATGAAGCGCATAAAGAGGTACTTTTCTTAAAGGAAACAAGCGATTTAATTGCTGTTTGGGAAGGTGAAAAACTCAACAAAGTACAAGCTTTTGAAGTTTCAGGAATAAAAACGGTTTATTGGTTAAATCAATTCCCAGTAATTTTTAAGCAAATGATGGCTGATGCATCGAACGTGTATATCAATACAAACGAACATTTACGCGCCAATACAGAAGTTGAAACACGAGAAGATCGGTTTATTAAACAATTGAAAAGCGATTATCCTGCTCATCAAGTGAAAAAAAGCGCTCCAATAATGCACCGCATTCGGTCAATCAAAGATGCTATAGAAATTGAATTGTTGCAAAAAGCGTGTAAAATTACTGAAGCAGGTGTTCGCCGTTTACTTTCGTACATTAAACCAGGCGTTTGGGAATATGAAATTGAAGCAGAATTGGCACACGAATTTTTAAGAAATCGCTCTAAAGGTTTTGCTTATACACCGATTATCGCGTCCGGAAAAAATGCGTGTGTTTTGCATTACATTGAAAATAATCAGCAATGCAAAGATGGCGATGTTATATTACTTGATGTTGGTGCTGAATACGCAAATTATGCTTCCGATTTAACACGTTGTATCCCAGTTAATGGAAGGTTTACCACTAGACAAAAAGAAGTTTACAATGCTGTACTCCATGTAAAAAAATCTGCAGAAAAATTATTGGTTCCAGGAACTATTATGGCAGAATACCAAAAAGAAGTTGGAAGAATTATGGAGGGTCAATTGTTAAACCTTGGTTTAATAAGCCAATTGGATATTACCAATCAAAATCCAGAATGGCCAGCATATAAGAAATATTTCATGCATGGGACTTCGCATTTCATGGGACTTGATACCCACGATGTTGGTTTGTGGAATGAACCAATTAAAGCTGGAATGGTGTTCACATGCGAACCGGGAATTTATATTCCAGAAGAAGGCCTCGGTATTCGTTTAGAAGATGATTTAGTGGTACAAGAATCTGGTGCTCCTTTCAATTTGATGAAAGATATTCCATTGGAAGCAGAAGAGATTGAGACATTGATGAATGAGTAATGAATTTGATAAATAAATTAAATTACAGGGTATTTGGCAACGGATACCCTGTTGTTTTTCTACACGGTTTTCTAGAATCAACAACCATGTGGAATTACCTTGATCTTGAAAAAGCCCCATTTCAATCCATTTTAATTGATCTTCCTGGGCATGGAAATTCTGGTTTAAACGATTCTAATGAATCGCCTTCAATAAGATACATGGCAGTGGAAGTTGCAAAATTGTTGAAAGAACTGAACTTTGAAGAATACCACATTGTTGGTCATTCAATGGGAGGTTATGTTGCGCTTGAATTAAAAGAATTGGATCCAAAATGTAGGAAGGTTGTATTGCTCAACTCAAATTTTTGGGAAGATCCATTTGAAAAGAAAAAAGACCGCGTTCGAATAGCAGATATCGTTTTAAAAGCGAAAGATTTGTTTATCAATGAAGCTATTCCTGGACTTTTTTACCGTCATAACCGTAAGGATTCTGCCTTAATTGAATTGATAAATGAAGCTAAAAAAATGGAAGCTGTATCCATTGCCTATGCTTCTCTAGCAATGAGAAACAGAAAAGATAAGTCAACATTGGTGAAGGAAAACCCAACTGATTTTTTAATTCTTCACGGCAAACATGATCCAATTATTTCAACCGAAAAATGGGAAAATGAATTAAAAGAAATTCCAGTTTCGTATGAAATCATTGAAGATGCTGGGCACATGTCGCACATTGAAAACCCAAGGAAAATCCTTAAAAGTATTTTTGATTTTTTAGGCTTCATTAAATAGAAATAACTTTCAATCTTTAGGTTCTAAATTTTTATGCAACAGATGCACAGATTACTTTTGTGCTAATACCAAATCGCAAATTTATTAGGTAATATCAAATTTTATTTTACACTCTTTTTTAGTGAAATAGTAAAATCTGTGCATCTGTGGCAATGATTAAGAATTTAAAAATGAGAGCCTTATTGGTTCTTTGGATATGCTTAGTTCTTTTTTGTCCACGAATTCCCACGAATTTCAAAGGTTAATGTCCTGTAGGGACTATGTAGCTCAAGCAAATTTTAATTTGCGCAATCGTTTTTGTCCCTTTTGTGCTATGCCTTTTTAATTTCCATGAACGCAAATTGAAGGCGTATTTGTTGGAAAATAACATCAAAAAAAACGGAAACCTTAGTTTCCGTTATCATTAAATATCCAACAAGTTTGTTTAATGAAGTGTACATTTCTAAGCATAAGCAAGTAGGTTAAAAGCGTTCAATAATTCGAAGATAAATGAACTTTTCTTTTGCCTAAGAAAAAAAACTTGAAATGTATTTGAGATGTATTAATCGGGGGTAAATTTTATGTTAAAGGAGCAATATGTAGTTTTAAATACATATAAAATTGCCACTACTTTAGTATTAAAGAGTATATTCGAATAGAGGAAATTTAATGCTTACTTTTAACACTAAAACTATGAAACTTAGAGCAATTGTTGTCGACGATGAAGAATTCGCGAGAAAGAATCTTATCATGTTGCTTGAGGAATACTGTCCTGACATTGAGGTTATTGGAGAGGCTTCTAGAAAAAGTCAAGCGAAAGCAATTATTGAATCGTCCAAACCAGATGTTGTATTTTTAGATATCCGGATGCCTTCAGGCGCAGAAGGATTTGAATTATTGGATGAATTAGAAGAAAAAGATTTTCAAGTTGTTTTTGTTACAGCCTTTAAAGATTATGCTATCAAAGCGTTTAATGCCAGCGCTGTTTATTATTTACTGAAGCCAATTGACATAGAAGAATTACAAACTGCAGTTGAAAAACTGAAAGAAACAAAGAAAATCTTTACAGACGAACCACAAAATTACAACACCTATTTTAGTTCATTAAAAAGCCTGTCTGATACATTATTGCGCAATAAGCCGAATAATCGAATTGCTATTAGTCATACCAAAGGGCTAAAAATTGTAGAAGATGATTCTATTACACATTTAGAAGCAAATGGGAATTGTACCACAATTTATTTCAAGGAAGGTCCTCGATATTTAGATACGCGCACTTTAAAAACCTATGAAAGTATTCTTGATTCAAACAAATTTTTTAGAATACATAAATCGCATATTATTAATTTAGATATGCTTTCTGATTATGTAAATGAAGATGGACATTTTGCAATTTTGAAAAATGGATTGCGAATACCAGTAGCAAGAAACCGAGTAACAGATTTTGTTAAAATGTTGAAATTGCCAAAATGAGAAAGAATTTAAGTTTATTTCTTATTATATTATTTTTTGGGATTCAAGCAAGTGCACAGCGTTACTCATTCTTAACGTATAATACTGCTCAAGGATTACCTCAATCTCAAGTAAACTCAATAACACAAGACAACGGAGGTTATTTATGGGTTGGAACTTTGGGTGGACTTGCCAAATTTAATGGGAAGGATTTTCAATCATACTCCACAGAAAATGGTATTTTAAATAACCGTGTAAAACTCATAAAATGCATTGGTGATGCAATTTGGGTTGGTCATGAAGGTGGTGTTTCCAAAATTCAAAACAATAAAGTAAGCAAATGGGCATTTAGTCAAGATTTTAAAACAACGTCTGTTTCGGAAATAGTCGTGTTTAAAAATCGAATTATTGTGGCTTCTAACGGTGGAGGATTATTTGAACTTCGGAAGAATCAATTAATTCAGCTAAAAATAAATGGCGGGTCGAAAGTTGCTTTCAATTCAGCTGAACTAGCTCAAATACAAGTTTATCAAGAAGATGATTTGAGCATTCGTGATTTGCTAATTTTTGACGATAATTTATATATTGGAACGAGAGCGGGAGTAATAAAGACCGAGGATTTGAAAACTTTTAGGCACATAAAAAGTTTGGATGATTATAAAGTTTCAGGATTAGAACAAAAAGGCGATAAACTATTTATTACAACGATTACTGATGGATTGTTAGAGTACGGACTATCAAATGATAAAGTAAAAAAAATACAAGGAATTGACACTTTATTGAGCTTACGCGGCTGTTTGTTTGACTCCAAAGGAAATTTATGGATCAATACGAATGGTGGTGTATTTCGAATTAAAGACGGAAAAATCAACCTTGAACTCAATCAAAACAATGGAATGCCAATGGAAATCATTCGCTGCATTTTTGAAGATAAACAAGGGAATATTTGGATGGGCAGTGAAGGGAAAGGTCTTTTAAGATTCCCTGGTGAAATGTTCGTTTATTATAATGAAAATAGTCAATTAACATCTGGTTTAGTTTTAAATATGAATCAAGATTTAAATGGGAATTATTGGATTGGAACTTTTGATGGTGGATTAATGCAAATGACAAAAAACAAAACCATTTCACCCATTAATCTTGAAAACAGCGATAGAATATGGACTTCATTGCTGAATGTTGATGGTTTTAATTGGTTTGGTACCGAATCAGGTTTGGTTGCAATGAAAAACACAAAAGTTGCAAAAGTGCTTTACAACGAAGATGGATTACCTGGTGATAAAATCACGGCACTTTTAAAAATATCCCAAAGCACATTTTATATAGGAGGAAGCAATGGAGTCTCTTTTTATGATAAAGGCAAAATCAAACCAATCAATAATAAGGAAATCAGCAATGTTCGCGATTTTTGCAAGATTGGCGACAATATTTATTGTGCGACCGACAAGGGATTATATCTGATTAAAACCAATCGATTAGAACTTGTTAATCAATTTAGAAAAACGATTTATTCGTTAGAAAAAGATGTAAATAATTCACTTTGGATTGCAACAGAAGAAGGCTTATTTTGTCTTAAAAACAATCAAATAAAACAAGTTGTATTTTCAAAAATTCCATCTTCAAATTTTATTAATTTTTTAAATTATGCTAATCAGCAGCTGTATGTTGGAACAAATAATGGGATTTTTGTGCTTTCCGATTTGGATAACAAAACTATTTCTATCGTAAACTATGGAATTGCAGAAGGAGTTGTAGATCTTGAAACCAATATGAATTCTAGTTTTATTGATAGAAATGGACGACTTTGGTTTGGCACAGCTTCTGGACTCGTAAGCTTTTTGCCGTTAAAACAAAATACAGGCCTCTCTTCGCCTTTGTTAATATTGAAACATATATTGATCAATTACCAAAACATAGAGTTTTCGAAATATTCAGAAGGAATTGATAAAAATGGTTTGCCAATCCATTTGAAATTACCCTATTCTAAAAACAACTTAACCTTTGAAATGGATGGAATTTCACTTGCTAATTATCCAGGAATGCAATTTCAGTTTTGGCTCGAAGGACAAGATAATAATTGGTCGCCCCTAAATAATAATACGACAATCACATTCAGCGGTTTATCTGCAGGCGCTTATATTCTTCATGCGCGCTGTGTAGACTCAAAAGGTAATGTATCTGAAGAGATAAAATTCGAGTTTATAGTGAAACAAGCATTTTATAAAACATGGTGGTTTTTACTTCTTCTTTTAATCGTTTTGGCTTACTCGATTTTCAAAATATTTCGGTTTAGATTAAAACGGGAAAGAGAAAACAATGAAAAAGAAAAGATGGGTTATAAATCTCGCTTATTGGCGTTAGAACAAAAATCATTGAATGCTAGTATGAATCGGCATTTCATCTTTAATTCACTCAATTCTATTCAATATTTTATCAATACCCAAGACCGCTTATCTGCAAATCGTTTTCTAACGAATTTCGCTAAATTGATCCGTAAAAATTTGGATTCATCTGAAGATGGAAATCTTGTTTCATTGAGTCAGGAACTGGAACGACTCGAACTATATATGTCACTAGAATCAATGCGTTTTAAAGACAGGTTTGATTACCAGATTAATTGTGCGGAAAACATTGATGCAGAATCTGTTATTATTCCAGCAATGATGTTACAACCGTTTATCGAAAACAGCATTATTCACGGCATTTTACCTGATGAAACCAAAAAAGGATTGATAATTGTCGATATAGCATTGCGAGGCGAAATGTTGACAATAAAAATCGAAGATAATGGCGTTGGAATAGAAACAAGTATGAGTAATAAAACCAATTATGACGGAGATCATCGCTCACAAGGAATGGAAATAACTACAAAACGAATTGAATTATTAAAGATCCTTTCAAATAAAATTTTTGAAATAAATGGTCCCGTTCAAATACGAAATAATGACAGTTCAATCAAAGGAACATGCGTTACACTAAAATTTCAGGTAGAAAATTTGGATTATTAGTATTTAAGTAATATGTTTGTTTACGTAAAGGTACAGAGATGAAGAAAGTTATTTACATAGCGGTTGTTGCAGTTGGATTTTTTGCTGTTTCTTGTACGAAGGAAAATATTCGTCCTTGTACACATAATTCTGATGAATCTCCTGTTTGGAGAACTGTAATTACTCATGGTTCTGATGAAACTACTTCAACAGGAACTGGATCGGGGGATGGAAGCATAACAGATCCAAATAGTGATCCAGACGAAAGTTCTAGAAAAAGACATTAATTATATAATTTGAAAAGCCTTGTTTTATCAAGGCTTTTTTTATGATAATAATTTCCCATTCAATCAATAAAAGATACATTTCAAAAATAGATACATTTTATATAAAAACCTTTTATTAAATTAGTTATTAGGTAATTTATTTAAAGGGATTTATACATGTCTACTAAAGTAAAAGAAGGGTTGTTTGAATTAATCAAATCTCTTTCAAAATCGGAAAAAAGATATTTTAAATTAATTTCATCGCGACATACTATTGGTGATGAAAATAATTATGTTCGGTTGTTCGATTATATTGCCAAACAGGATGAATATGATGAGCAAGCACTCTTTAAAGAATTTAAGAATGAAGCTTTTTTAAATAGGTTTTCCATAACTAAAAAACGCTTATATGATCATGTGCTAGGTGCATTGGATGCTTTTTATTCTTCTACTTCTATTGATGCTCAAATCTATAAATTAATGCATAGCGCTGAAATCTTGTACACGAAGTCTCTTTATGATCAATGTGGTAGAATTTTAAGAAGTGCTCAGAAATTTGCAGAAAAGCATGAAAGACACGCGCTTATTATGGAAATAAGGAGAAAAAAGAAAAGACTTATTGAAAATAACGGATATTCTGACGTAACTGTGGACGATTTAAAAGAAATAGAACAAACAGACACTCGGATTATGAAACAATTAGAGCTTTATAATCAATTATGGAAAATAAAAAGTGATTTATTTTTTCAACTTTCACGAAAAGGAAAAGCACGTAACGATGAAGAAAGGGAACAGTTTAAAAGCATCTACAAACAATTACCCGGAAATTTGCAAACTGCCGATTTACCTTTTGATTCTGCCTATTTATATAATCATATTAGAAGTGCATATTGGTTTGCTAGTGGTGATTTAGAAAAAAGCTATATCTATATTAAATCAAATCTCAAAACATTTGAAGAACGTGAAGGTGTTATAGAATCTAATTTGAATAGTTATTTTTCTTTACTCACAAATGCTATTTATGTCTCTGAAGAATTGGGATATCATATCGATTCATCGACTTTTTTGAGGAAATTGAAAGAGATCCCGAATACATATCCATTAGAACAAAATGAGGATTTGCAAATAAAATTATTCGCAAGTACAAGCAGTATCGAATTATCAATATTAACGCATAGAGGTGAATATCAAAAAGCGGATGGATTGATTGGATTCATTGAGAAAAATTTAAAACTATTTGGCGATAAAATATCTCCTGTTCGAAAAGCGTTTATTCAATTTAAAATTGCTTCAATAAAATTAGGACTAAAAGATTTTTCTGGAGCGTTAAAATGGATAAACGCGATTTTGAATGATACTGAATTGGACGAAAGCGAAGATATTCTTTCCTATACCCATATCTTGGATTTGCTAGCACATTTGGAACTAAAACACAATGAATTTCTCCCTTATTCTCTGAAAAGTACCTTGAGATTCTTAAAATCTAGAAATAGACTTTATGCTTTTGAAAAAGTTTTTATTCAATTCGTTTCAAAACGTATAAAATGCGCAAATGATCTTGATGCAGAAGAACTTTGGATGGAAGTATTTAAAGATCTTTCTTCTATCAAAGAGGATTCTTTTGAAGGTGTAGCAATGGAATATTTTGATTTTATCTCTTGGGCAGAATCTAAAATTAAAAAAAAGGCTTTTGTTGATATAGTTTCAGAAAAATATCAAATGAAATACAAGAAATCTGTACCTTGTGAATAAAGTGGTTTTTTAGTTAAACTAAACGAACATATTTATGGACGACATTAAAACACATGCTGATATTGAAAAAATGGTAAATCTATTTTATGCAAAAGTCATGCAAGATGATTTACTTTCTCCGTTTTTTAAAAACCTGAATTTTGAGAAGCATTTACCTAAAATGATTGATTTTTGGGCGTTTGTGCTTTTGGACGAGGTAGGTTATTCTACAAATGTAACTGAGAAACACCTTCAAATGGCACTAAAAAAAGAGCATTTCACACAGTGGTTGAATCTTTTTAATGAAACAATTAATCAAAATTGGAAAGGGGAAAAAGCTACTTTAGCCAAAGAAAGAGCTTATTTAATCGGTTGGACGATTGAAAGTAAAATGGTGAAATAAGTGTAAAAAGAATATACTATTTTAAAATTTGATATGCTCTGATACGACAGTCTTTCCAAAGAACATAGAGGCTTTTCTATCAAAATCAAGAGAATTTTCAGTTGTTAAAAAGTGAATATCTCCATTTTTTGAGCAGGATTGCTCAATTTCTTTGTGTCGTTGTAAATAAAGATCAAGTTTTTCAGCAACAATTTTCCCTTGAGAAATAATTTGGATTGATGGAGGTACAATTGATTCAATATATTTCTTTATAATCGGATAATGTGTGCATGCTAATACGATTACATCAATTTTAGGATCTTGATCTAGTAACTGTTGAATATCTTCTTGGATGAACAATTTTCCAGCTTCAGATTCGTGCCTGTTATTTTCAATCAGTGGCACCCACATTGGACAAGCATGCTGAATAACCTTGGTTGAAGGAGAAAATTTTTCTAATTCGATAACATACGATTGAGATTTAACTGTACCTTCAGTTGCTAATATTCCAATATGCCCAGTTTGTGTTAAGTCGCCAATAACTTCAGTACTAGGACGTATAACACCAAGAACTCGTTTATGCGAATCTATTTTTGGCAAATCGTTTTGTTGAATTGTTCTTAAAGCTTTTGCAGAAGAAGTATTGCATGCAATGACAACAAGTTCACATCCTCTAGAGAAAAGCTCTTTAACAGCTTCTAAAGTGTATTCATAGACAACTTCGAATGATCTTGTACCATATGGCGATCTAGCATTGTCACCAAGATATAAATAGTCGTATTCTGGCAACTGTTTAACAATTTCTGATAAAACCGTCAATCCACCGTAGCCAGAATCAAACACACCAATAGGACCTTTTTTATTCATCGAATTCAAAACTACAAAAAAAGGGTAATCAAATGAATGATTACCCTTTTAAAACAAAATTGTTTTGTTATTTTTTCATTGCCTCTGCATCTAAACGCAATAATTCAACAATTACTTCTGCTGTAATGTCCGTTCCTCCTTTGAAATACAAAGTAACAGATTCATCAATTACATAATTTAATTTCTTACGATCAGAAACAATTTCAACGGCTTTTTGAACGCGTTCTAAAATTGGTTTGTTCAATTCTTGACTATAGATTTGCATTTCTTGATTTAAGGATGTTTCACGGTCTTGAATTCCTTGTTGTTTTTTCATTAATTTCTCCTCTTCAAACTTGATTAAAGTTGGAGACATATTTGGACGATCTTTTTCATATTTAGCTAAAGCTGTATTAAAATCGGCTTCCATTTCTTGTAATTCTTTTACCCCATTCGCTTCAAATTCTTTCAATTGATTCATTGCATCTCTTCTAGACTGCAATGTGTCTAATAATTTTTGAGAATTAACATGTGCCACTTTTGACTGTGCCATCACAGTTCCCATACTAAACATTACCGCTAGGGCTAATAATAACTTTTTCATTCTTCTTTTTTTATTTTTATTTATTATTTACCAGTGATTCCCATTTCTTTTAGAACTTCATCGCTGATATCGAATTTGATGTCTGCATAAACCAAATTACTTTGATTGGCTTTATCAAAAACAAAACTATAATTTCTTTTTGAGGCAACTTTTTGCATTGCATCGTAAACTTTGTCTTGAATGGGTTTAATAAATTCTTGTCTTTTTTGAAAATAATCCCCACCAACACCAAACCTCAATTTTTGCATCTCCATTGCTTCTGTTTCAAGTTTAGCAATTTCTTCTTTACGTTTTGTTTTTTCTTCGTTGGGCAAAAGCACTTCTTCTCGAGCAAAATTGTCTTTTTTCATTTTTAAGACTTCATAACGCTCTTCAATTTCTTTTGTCCATCGATCAGCCAACTTATCTAATTTGTCTTTCGCTTCTTTATATTCAGGCACGCTTGCCAAAATAAAATCAGAATCGATATACGCATACTTCTGACCGAAGACAAATGCTGTGCCAAAGATAAAAACGAATGCAAATAAGAGCTTTTTCATAGTGTAAATTTGAAGCCGAACGCCAAAACTAGTTATTTTATTGTGTTTGACAATGATTAAAGTTCTCCAAGGTTCATTCCAATTGTAAAACTCAACTTAGGATAAAACCCTTTTTGATCTATTGATTGGTCAGATGCACCGCCAAAACCTGAAGACCAATAATCCAATTTGTCAAAACCTAAACCGTAGTCCAAACCTAGCATACCAAACATTGGCAAGAATACTCTTATACCAACTCCAGCAGATCTTTTCACATTAAAAGGATTGAATTTATCAATTGTTGGGAACGTATTTCCTGCTTCTGCAAATACCAATGCATAAAATGTTGCTGATGGATTCAATGAAATAGGATAACGTAATTCAAGTGTATATTTAGCAATAATTGGATCACCAGCAGCTGAAGAAACTGAATTATCTTCATATCCTCTCAAAGCAATTATTTCTCTACCTCCAAGTTGATTAACCCCTGAAAGGCCACTTCCTCCGAGTGCAAACCTATCAAATGGTGTTATTCCCTTTGATTTTGTAAAGGCACCCATTATGGAGAAACCAAATCGTGGTCGCAAAACTAATTTTTTATCTGCAGTTAAAGGGATAAACCATTCTCCTGTAAATTTGAATTTGAAGTATTCCAAATATTTGTAACGTTCTTGGGCAGATAAACCAGAATAATCTTTATCACTTTCAAAATAGGAATAAGGCAAAGTTGACTTAACAGAAAACATTAAATTAGATCCACTTTGAGGATAGATTGGTGCACTAACCGAACTTCTTTGTAAAACATATTTCAGGGCAATATCATTTGCATACCCATTCTTGAAAATTGGAAAACGTGCATCGTCTCTTACATCATAATATTGATAGCTTAATTCATAATATGCAGTAAAATAATCATCTGGCCACTTTTTACGACGTCCAAGCCCAAGTCCCATTCCTGTTATTGAAATACCAGTATATAATTCATTTGTCGGTAAATATCCATTTCCTAAAGCGGTATGATTAACCCAATAAGATAAGGAGTTTGGTTTTTTACCACCTAACCAAGGTTCTGTAAATGAAAAATTATATCCTTGATAATAGCGCCCGTTGGTTTGAGCTCTAATCGATAATTTTTGACCATCACCGCCCGGAAGAGGAGACCATGAACCTTTTTTAAAGATATTTTTAGTAGAAAAGTTGTTGAAAGTTAAACCCAATGTACCAATAACCCTTCCATTTCCTGTTGGTCCAGCTCCACCGTATCCACCAGATAATTCAATCTGATCAGAAGATTTTTCTTCAACAACGTACTCTATATCAACAGTTCCATCTGCTGGATTCGGCATTGGATTGACTTGAAAACCTTGTTCATTGAAAAAGCCAAGTTGGGCAAGTTCGCGTTGTGTACGAATGATATCGTTTCGGTTAAATAAATCACCGGGTTTGGTGCGTATTTCACGACGAATAACATATTCATTCGTTTTTGTATTTCCGGTAATAATTATTCTTTTAACACGCGCTTCTTTTCCTTCAATGATGCGCATTTGATAATTAATATAATTCCCATTTACATTCGTTTCAACAGGAATAATTTGAAAAAATAGATATCCTCGGTCCATATATAAAGATGAAATATCACGCCCATCTTGACTCATATTTAAGCGTTCGTCTAGAAGTTTTTTGTTATAAACATCACCAAATTTAATTCCCAAAATAGTATCTAAATAGGATGAACGGAATTTTGTGTTCCCAATCCATTCGATATCTCCAAAATAGTATTTACTTCCTTCATCAACAGTAATATTTATGATTAAATTTTTATTATCTAATTGATAAACAGTGTCATATTTAACGTAAGCATCTCTTAATCCAACAGTATTGAATTTATTCAACATTGCCAATTTATCTTTTTCGTAAGAACTTTCAGTGAATTTGGATCGTTTGAAAAATCTCCAAAGTTTCTTTTCTTTCGTATCTTTCATAGCCATCGTAAGTTTCCATTTTGGAATACTTGTGGTGCCTTCAATGTTTAATTCTTTGATTCCAATTTTTTTACCTTTTTTAATATCAATTAGAAATATTTCTGAATTATTCATCAGGGTATCTGGAACGCGATTAATTTGAGCTGTTACTGCGTAATATCCTTTTTCTCTGAAGTATCCTTTTATCTGATTCTCTGTTTGATAAATGAGATTTTCAGTAATTGTTTTACCTGAAAATAAAGCAATTTCTTCTCTTACTTTGTCCGCTTCTCTTTTGTTGACTCCTTTAAATTTAAAACGGGATAATTTTGGACGTGGAACAACTCTAATTGTTAAATAAATTACGCCGGCAACTTCTTTATCTGCTAATATTTCGACATCAGAGAATAAACCTTCAGCCCATAAGTTTTTAATTGCTTTTGAAATCTTTTCTCCTGGAATATAAATTGTTTGACCTTGTTTTAACCCTGCAATTAGTTTTATTGCTTGGTGATCAAAATTATCGGCTCCTTCTACTTTAATTGGACCAACCTCATATTCTTTTGCCTTTTTAAAATCAATTTCGAGCCCACCAATTGTGATTGGACCAGTAATAGTATCTTTTTCTTGACCAAACACTCTGAATAGTGTGAAAAAACAAAAAAGTTGGAATATAATTTTCAATTTCATGTAGTTAAGTTAGTTGTTCAGAAACCTTTCCAAATCTTCGTTCACGTGATTGAAAGTCTAAAACTGCTTTGTATAAATCTTCTCGTTTAAAATCAGGCCATAAGACTTCTGTGAAATGAAATTCTGTATATGCAATTTGCCAAAGAAGAAAGTTACTTATTCTGCGTTCTCCACTTGTTCTAATTAATAATTCTGGATCAGGAATATTTTTCGTGTTGAGATACAACCCAAATTTTTCTGCATTTAAATCGTTGATTAATAAATTAGATGATTTAACTTCTGAAGCAATTTTTTTTACAGCATCAATAATTTCCCATCTAGCACTATAATTTAACGCCAGCACCAAATTAATTTCATTATTGTCTTTTGTTAATTCTATTGATTCTTGCAACTCATCTTGACATTCTTGCGGCAAGCCTTCGATATCTCCTATGGTTGATAATCGCACACCTGTATCTGAAAGTTCTTTGATTTCGTTAGCTAAAGATTTTACTAAAAGATCCATTAATCCATCAACTTCTTCTTTCGGTCGATTCCAATTTTCGGTAGAAAAAGCATAAAGAGTAAGATATTCTATTTTTAATTCTTTTGCCGCTTTTAATGTTTCTCGAATAGATTCTACGCCAAAATTATGACCATATAATCTTAGATGCCCTTGTTTTTGTGCCCAACGACCATTACCATCCATTATGATAGCAATGTGTTTCGGCGTTTTAGTAAGATCTATTTTAGATAAATAACTCATTCACAAATTTAGAATATGAGAACGAAAATAAACAATCAATCGTATATTTCGCCATTCTCTTTTTAATGCTTAACATACCTTAACAAAAAAGAGGGACATGGTTAACCAAATCCCTCTGTATAAATAGGTTCAATTTTTATTATTCTGCAAGAACAATTATTTTATTATTCAAAAGTTCAACAACTCCACCTTTTATAGCAACGCGAATTACTTTTGTATTAGATGAATCATTAAGTATTAATTCACTTGTTGACTCACTTCTTTCAAAAGGTATTGATAAATCAATTTTAACTTCTCCCTTTGCTAATCCAGAGATAATCGGAGCGTGACCGTTTAAAACTTGAAACAATCCATCTAAACCAGGAAGCAGAACAGCATCTACTTCACCATTAAATATTTTTGATTCTGGTGTTATAATTTCCAACTGCATATTTTTCGATTTAATGTTGAAGAATACTTCTTAATTCGTTAATTATGCGTTTGCTTCAGATAACATTTTTTCGCCAGCAGCAATAACATCTTCAATTCCACCTTTCAAGTTAAATGCAGCTTCAGGATATTTATCATATTCACCATCAAGAATTGCATTAAACGCTTTAATAGTGTCTAAAATATCAACTAAAACTCCTGGGATTCCTGTAAATTGCTCTGCAACATGGAACGGTTGAGATAAGAAACGTTGAACTCTACGAGCTCTATGTACTATCATCTTATCTTCTTCAGATAATTCATCCATACCAAGTATCGCAATAATATCTTGTAATTCTTTATAACGTTGTAAAGTGATTTTTACACGAGATGCACAGTCATAATGCTCTTCACCAACGATTTCTCTTGTTAAAATTCGAGAAGTTGAATCCAATGGATCCACCGCTGGATAAATTCCTAACTCAGCAATTTTACGCGATAATACTGTTGTAGCATCTAAGTGAGCAAATGTATTTGCTGGAGCCGGGTCAGTAAGGTCATCCGCAGGCACATAAACTGCTTGTACAGATGTAATAGATCCATTTTTTGTAGATGTAATACGCTCTTGCATTGCACCCATTTCAGAAGCTAATGTTGGTTGATATCCTACTGCAGAAGGCATACGACCAAGAAGTGCCGATACTTCAGAACCTGCTTGTGTAAAACGGAAAATATTATCAACGAAGAAAAGAATATCTTTTCCTTCTCCATCACCTTCTCCATCACGGTAATATTCTGCCATTGTCAATCCAGAAAGAGCAACTCTTGCACGAGCGCCAGGAGGCTCATTCATCTGTCCGAATACGAAAGTTGCTTTCGATTCTTTCATTTCTTCTAAATCAATTTTGTCAAGATCCCATCCACCTTCTTCCATAGAATGCATAAATGCATCACCATATTTGATAATGCCAGATTCTAACATTTCACGAAGTAAATCGTTTCCTTCACGCGTTCGCTCACCAACTCCTGCAAAAACAGAAAGTCCACCGTGACCTTTAGCGATATTATTAATTAATTCCTGAATCAATACTGTTTTTCCTACTCCAGCTCCACCGAATAAACCAATTTTTCCACCTTTTGAATAAGGCTCAATAAGGTCAATTACTTTAATTCCTGTGAAAAGAACTTCTGTTGAAGTAGATAACTGATCAAATTTCGGCGCTTCACGGTGAATTGGTAATCCATCAGAATTATCAACGATATTGATACCGTCGATTGCTTCACCTACAACATTGAATAAACGTCCTTTGATTTTGTCACCAATAGGCATTTTTATTGCACTTCCTGTTGAAGTAACTTCCATTCCTCTGCGGAAACCATCCGTTGAGTCCATTGAAATTGTTCGAACTGAATTATCACCAACATGTGATTGCACTTCCAATACTACTCGCGTACCGTCTGATTTTATTACCTCCAAAGCATCATATATGTTTGGAAGCACTACTCCTTTTTCGAAGTTTACGTCAACAACAGGACCAATAACCTGTGAAACATTTCCTTTAATTCCCGACATTTAAGCGTCTTTTTATGTTGAATACTAAATAGTGGTAGACCCACTAATTTGAATTTGGGCGCAAAGTTACACCAATTATTTTAAGTTACAATATAGA
>CANNKP010000022.1 GCA_947505255.1 Flavobacteriales bacterium | reverse complement strand
GGTGAGATTAAAGGAGAGAAAAATAAAATCATTCCTAAAGAATTAAGAGAGGCAGCAGAGAAAGAACCTTTGATTTTTAATAAACAATGGTATTTTTATGCGGAATTTGATGCTGAAACTGTTTTGTCAGAAGATTTAGATGAAATAGTATTGAAATGTTATGAAACAGGAAAACCAGTCGAAAGCTTTTTCAATGAATTGATTAAGAGGAATTAAATAATTACAAATTGCTAGTTACAAGTTGAGTGGGTTTAAAAATTAAATAAATAGAAAATGTTAAAACAAGTATTATTTATTGGAGCAATCATTCTGGGAACAGTTGTCTTTGCTCAAAAAAAGGAATTGACATTAAAAGATGCCGTTTCGAATCAATATCGAACTTTTGGACCTGATAGAATGAATGGTTTTCAATGGATTCCAAATACTGATTCCTATACATTTTTTAGTAAAAATTACCAAACGATGTTTAAGTCGTCAGTAAAAAATTCTAAAGATGAAGAGTGGTTCACCATTCAAGCAATAAATACTGCTTTAGGAAGAGCTGAATTGTCGAGTTTCTTTGGTTTAGAATGGAAGAATTCAACTGACTTCTATATAAATGATGGTGTTAATTTTTATTCGTTTAATACTATAACGAGCAAAGGAAAAACGATACATTCTTTGGACGAAACAGCTGAAAATTCGCTTTTTCACCTTGCATCTGAAAATGTTGCATTTACAATCGGTAACAATGTATATGTCCATACAGTGGAAGGATTAAAAATGATTGTCACGGATAATGCAGATAAAAATAGTGTTTCTGGACAAGCAATTGCTCGAAGTGAATTTGGCATTACTGGTGGATTGTTTTGGTCGCCAAATGGGCAACATTTAGCATTTTATCAAAAGGATGAAACAAATGTTCACGATTATCCTTTATTGAATATCAATGAAACACCGGGAGAGTTAATGCCGATTAAATATCCGATGGCTGGTCAAAAATCAGAAAACCCTCGCGTTGGAATTTATCATTTAATGACCAAAAAAACAGTTTTCATTAGTCCAAAAGGTGAAAAGGATGATTATTTGACCAATTTAACTTTTACGCCTGATAATAATTATGTTGTGATTGCTGAAGTTAACCGTGATCAAAACCACATGTGGTTAAATGTTTACGAAGTTAAAACCGGGAATTTCGTAAAAACATTGTTGGAAGAAACAAATGAAAAATGGGTAGAACCAGAGCATCCAGCATTTTTCCCAAGTGAAAAGTCAAATAATTTCATTTGGATTTCCGAAAAAGATGGATTTAACAACCTTTATTACTATGATTTTACGGGTAAATTAATCAAACAATTAACTGCAAATAAGTTCGTGACAAAAGAGATTCTAACAGCAAAAAACGATGGTAAAACTATTTATTTTGCGGCAACCGGTGATTATGCAACAAATACATTGGTCTATTCTGTGGATTTGGCAGGAAAACAAACATTAATTACGAAAGCAGAAGGAACGCATGAGTTTTCTGTAACGACAGATGGGAAATATTTTTATGATGCTTATTCTAGTCATACTGTGCCGCATAATGCTCAGATTTGGGCAACCACTGGAAAGACTACAAAAAAGTTAATTGAGAGTAAAGAAAAATTGAATGATGTTATAATTGGAACAGGGGAAATAAGCATATTAATCGGAAAAGATGGTTCAAAATTATATACGCGATTGATTAAACCAAGTAATTTTGATCCTTCAAAAAAATATCCTGTTTTAGTTTATGTTTATGGAGGCCCACATGCACAATTAATCACCAATTCTTGGTTAGACGGTGCGAATTTATGGATGTATTGGATGGCAGAACAAGGTTATTTGGTTTATACGCTTGATGGTCGTGGTTCTGGCGAAAGAGGTTTTGCATTTGAATCACAAATCCATAGACAATTAGGCGATTTAGAAATGGAAGACCAACTAACCGGTGTCGAATACTTGAAATCATTGCCGTATGTCGATGGAAATAGATTGGCAGTTCATGGTTGGTCGTTTGGTGGTTTCATGACAACTTCGTTAATGCTTAGAAATCCTGATGTATTTAAAGTTGGTGTTGCGGGCGGACCAGTTACAGATTGGAAATATTATGAAATTATGTATGGAGAAAGATACATGGATCGTCCTGAGCAAAATCCTAAAGGATATGAGAAAGCAAGTTTAATGACACATGCTGGGAATTTAAAAGGAGAATTATTGTTGATTCACGGAACGGTTGATGATGTAGTTGTGATGCAACATAATTACGCTTTGATTAAGAAATTTGTTGATCTTGGTATACAAATGGATTTCTTTCCTTACCCAATGCACAAGCACAATGTAACAGGTAAAGATCGTGTTCACTTGATGGAAAAAGTTCTAATGTACGTCATAGACGAGAACAAGTAGTTTTAAAATTAATTTCTCAAGATGGAAGAATTAACTCTTTTACCTCAGTTAACTGCAGAGGAAATTCGCGTATTGGGTGTAATGATTGAAAAAAGCAAAACTACACCAGACTATTATCCGATGACGTTAAATTCGTTGGTTACAGCTTGCAATCAGAAATCGGCAAGGCATCCTGTAGTTGAATATGATGAGGGAATTGTTGTTTTAGCACTTGACTCATTGAAGAAAAGACAAATGGCTGGAAATGTCATTGGAGGAGGAAGTAGAGCAATCAAATACCGTCATAATTTGGCAGTTCGTTTTCCATTGGATCCAGCTGAACTTGCAGTTTTGTGTTTACTTTTTTTACGAGGACCACTTACAGGGGGAGAAATTAATTCAAATTCAGGTAGATTATTTGAATTTGATGATTTGGCAGAAGTACAACAAACATTGGAAAATCTTTCAAATTATGAAATTCCTTTTATTCAATTACTACCAAAGAAGCCTGGTCAAAAGGAAGGAAGATATTGTCACTTATTTTCAGAGGTTCCAGCATTTGATGAAGATTATTTTAATCAGGTTGAACCGGCTAGAAAAAATGTCAATGAATTAGAAGAACGTCTTTCAAAAGTTGAAATTGAATTGGCAGAATTAAAGGCTGCATTTGATCAATTGATGAGTGAATTAACATGATGATTCAATGCGCAGGAAGGAAATCACAATCATTTTCAACGGCTTTTACTATATTTGAATCCATAAAATAGGATAGAGGAGAATGGGAACAACAGTTTCAACATCAAAATCAGTTAAAGAAAAAGTTTCAAAAGAAACATTATTGAGCGCATTCACATTCATGTGTACCGCTAAAACTTTGGCTGAAAAATACGAAGCAAATAAAGAAATTACTGCTAAATATGTTCATGCTACTTCTCGTGGTCATGAAGCAATTCAAATTGCAGTTGGAATGCAATTAAAACCTCAAGACTGGGTTTCGCCATATTACAGAGACGATAGTATTTTATTGAGCATTGGGATGACTCCTTATGAGTTGATGCTTCAAGTTTTTGCGAAAAAAGATGACCCTTTCTCTGGAGGTCGAACCTATTATTGTCACCCATCTTTGAAACGTGATAATATGCCAAAAATCCCGCACCAATCTTCTGCAACTGGTATGCAAGCTATTCCAACAACAGGAATTGCAATGGGTATTCAGTACAAGGAGAAACAAGGATTGGCGGAAGATTTTGGAGGTGAAAATCCGGTGGTCGTTTGTTCATTGGGTGATGCATCGTGTACCGAAGGAGAGGTTTCAGAAGCTTTACAAATGGCGGCTTTGAAGCAATTTCCAATCGTTTATTTGGTTCAAGATAATGGGTGGGATATTTCAGCAAATGCTGCTGAGACACGTGCACAAGACATGACTCAATACGCTAAAGGGTTTAATGGAATTGAAGTAAGAACGATTGACGGAAGTGATTTTGAACTGTCTTATCAAACAATTCAAGAAGTTTTTGCCATCGTTAGAGAGGAGCGTCGACCATTTATTATTCATGCAAAAGTTCCACTTTTAGGGCATCATACTTCTGGTGTTCGCAAAGAATGGTACCGAGATGATTTAGAGGAAGCAGCATTAAAAGACCCATTTCCTCAATTGAAAAATAGCATGAGAAATGCTGGTGTTGATGAATCTGATATTATTAATATTGAAGCAGACACAAAGAAATTTGTGGATTCGGAATACGAAAAAGCTTTGAATGCGGAAGAACCAGATCCAAGTTCGATTGCAGATTTTATTTTCGCACCAACTCCAATTACAGAAGAAAAAGGTGAACGAGAACCAAAAGGAAAGAAGAAAACCGTTATGGTTGATTCTGCCTTGTTTGCTGTAAGAGAATTAATGGAAAAACATCCTGAAGCATTGCTTTATGGTCAAGATGTTGGAGGTCGTTTAGGGGGAGTTTTTAGAGAAGCTGCAACATTGGCTCAAACTTTCGGCGATGAACGTGTGTTTAATACACCAATCCAAGAAGCTTTTATTATTGGTTCAACAGTTGGGATGTCAGCAGTTGGTTTAAAGCCTTTCGTTGAAGTTCAGTTTGCAGATTATATCTGGCCAGGATTAAATCAATTATTTACTGAAGTTTCACGTTCTTATTATTTGTCGAATGGAAAATGGCCTGTTAGCTGCGTTATTCGTGTCCCAATTGGTGCATATGGCTCAGGTGGACCTTACCATTCATCAAGTGTTGAATCAATTTTAACCAATATTAGAGGAATCAAAGTTGCATATCCATCAACTGGTGCAGACTTAAAAGGCTTAATGAAAGCAGCTTTTTATGATCCAAATCCAGTCGTTATGTTAGAGCATAAAGGTTTATATTGGTCAAAAATACCTGGTACAGAAGGCGCTATGTCAATTGAACCTGATGAAGATTATATAATCCCTTTTGGAAAGGGAAGAGTAGTACAAGAAGCATCTGAAGCTTCGGTTACAAAAGGGGAATCGTGTGTGATTATTACTTATGGTAGAGGTATTTATTGGGCTTTAGAAGCTACATCCGCGTTTGAAAGTCGTGTAGAAATCATTGACTTACGCACCTTGAATCCATTGGATCATGACATGATTAACGCTGTTGCTCAGAAACATGGAAAAGTAATGCTTGTAACTGAAGAATCAGTGGAGGCTTCCTTTACGCTTGGTTTAGCAGGTAGAATACAACGTGATAATTTCAAGTACTTGGACGCCCCAGTTTCAATTGTTGGTTCAGTTGATACGCCAGCAATTCCATTGAATTCAATATTAGAAGCTGAATTATTAACCAATTCAGAAAAAGTGAAAACTGCATTGGTAGATTTGTTAAATTATTGATTCAATCAACACTCCAATGAAATTGAGACTTTAATACAGGTAATTTTTTCCAATTCAACATTTTGGATTTAATTGTGGAAATAACTCCATTTGACTTAAATGAAATAGCGATTAAACTGTCTTTTTTCGAAAATAAATAGTGCATCTCAATTCTATTTAATTGATAATCTGTAAGCCAAAAAGTTTGTTTCACTTGATTTATTTCCAATTTGTAGTCTGTCATTTCATCTTGTTGATTTTGTAAAATGAGGTACCCATCACGGTGAATAAATATCCTTTTAACTGGCGAATTACTGGTATTTAAAATAATTCCATTTTGATTGAATTCCTGAACTACATAAGCGCCATGTAAAAATGGACGTTTGGAGATATCATCATTGAAATTACCACGATTCAAATATGTGAATAGTGATTCAAGTAATAGGAGGCAAATCACGATGGTTTTAATAATAATCTTGGTTGACTTTGGAATTGAAAAATTAAATTGATTTTTTAATCTTATTACTTTGTTTAAAATGAATAGATTCCAAAGTATTCCTAATGTTGGAATCAGTAAATAAAGATTTATTAAAATCAGAAAAGCTGAGAAAAGTTTTACTGAAATGTCAAATGAAAGGTTAATTGCTAAAACATTTATTAGTACGCCTAATGAAATCATTAATCCTATCTGTCTTGTTCTATAAAAAAGAATCAAAATCGCTGGGATGATTTCAGCAAATCCTAAGAATAAATTGTAGGAACGCGACACTCCCATTGTGGACCAGAACAGAATATCATTGTCAAGTTTTCCAAGTGGAGTATATAAAATATTCGGTTCAGGAAGATAAAATTGAGCTTTGAATACTTTGTCAAAACCGTATTTCATTAAAATAACGGAAAGATAATACGTTGATATTATTTTTAAAAAAAACTCGAATTTTTGAAGTTGACTTGAAGTGAAAATTTTAATGATTAATGGTGTCGTTATAATGGAAAATATAAAAAGTACAGAAATTAATACATACAATCCTTTTGAATCTGAAGAAAAATCGCTGAGTATAATTTCAATATTTGTCGAATAGGCAATTTGGTTTATAATAGCGCTAAAGACAATTGACGTGAATTCGCCATGATATGGAAATAAATTCCAAGTTACTGGGATAAAAAAAAGTGTTAATCCAATAAAAATTAAGATAGAAATTTTTGAAAATTGTTTCATCAAATTAAATGAATCAGAAAGGTGTTTTGAATAGTATGGACAGTATTGAAAAAAGAAGGAGCATAAAAAGTGATGGTCGTTTATTCTCTTTTAATTCTTTATTTTTTTCGATTATTTTGGAATGTTCAGTCTCAATTGAATTCTGATTTTTCGTATCAACAGTTGCATATTTCCCCTCAAATCCAATAAATACAACATTATCTATTGAGTTGCTAAAGTAGTATTCGTTTTTAAGTTTTGTTTTTATTTGATCCAAAGAATTTTTAGAATTAAAAACAGGATGGTCAAATACTGTATCAGATCCAGCACTCCATAATTCCATCGAACTTTTATTTCTACTATAATCTTCGCGAAAACAAGTTTCGCTTGTAATCATTACAGCAACATGCGGAGAAAGCAATTTCACTGTATCTAAATTGGAATTGCGAACAAACCGTTCTGGAGCCATTCCGAAATTAGATTCTCCGATATTGAATAAATTCATTTTGATAGAATTTGAAAATGTTGTGTTTGATCCACTGTGACTTTTATGCGAAATCATTTTTGTTTGACCAAAACTGTTAAAGAAAAAAAGGATAAATGCTGTTGTAATTAATTTTGTAGTTTTCATATTTTGAAGTTTGAGAACTGTTACATTCTTTCTTGAATTTGGTTCAAAATGAAACAGATTTCCACCAGATCAGCCTTAAAAACAGCCTTAAAAAACCGCTACAATTAGTATTTTCAACAACCAAAATGCTAGGGTTTATCTATTAACAAAATTGAGAGGAAAAGTCTATTGAATTGTATTAAAAGCTGGGCATTTTGATTGTAATTTTAACAAAAATGAAATAATGAAATTAGACAAGCCTTATTCCTTAAAAGAAATTGCCGCAATTATAGGCTGTGAATTTGTTGGAGACCCGAATCATCAGGTAACTGGGATAAATGAAATTCATGTTGTAACAAAAGGTGATTTGGTTTTTGTCGACCATCCTAAATATTATGATAAAGCTTTAAAGAGCGCTGCGACAACGATCCTTATTGACAAGGAAGTTGATTGTCCTGAAGGAAAAGGATTAATTATTTCAAAAGCACCTTTTGATGACTATAATAAACTCACAAAATATTTCGCGCCATATAAGCCTCAAACAACTGCAATTGGAGATGACTGTGAAATAGATCCAAGTGCAATAATCTACCCAAATGTGTTCATTGGACACCGTGTTAAAATTGGTAAAAATGTCACACTTCATCCTGGAGTTTGTGTTTTAGATGATTGTACAATAGATGAAAATGTAATTGTTGGTCCAAATTCTGTTATTGGGCATTATGCCTTCTATTACAAAAAGAAACCTGAAGGATTTGATCGAATGCATTCATGCGGTGGTGTTCACTTACACAAAAATGTCGAAATTGGAGCACTTTGCACGATTGATGCTGGGGTTTCTGGAATTACAACTATTGGAGAGGGGACGAAGATTGATAACCAAGTTCAAATAGGTCATGATACAGTTGTTGGGAAACATTGTTTAATGGCAGCCAATGTTGGTGTAGCTGGATGTGTTAGAATTGAGGACCGAGTTACTCTTTGGGGACAAGTTGGTTGTGCAAGCGATATTACGATTGGGGAAGGTGCAACAGTTTATGCTCAATCTGGAGTTGGTAAAGATTTAGAAGGTGGGAAAACGTATTTTGGAAGTCCATGTGGGGAAGCAAAAGATAAATTCAGAGAAATGGCTGCTGTGCGTCAATTGCCAAAAATCTTGGATAAATTATAATACCGATTATGTTTTCAATAAAGTCCAATTACATTGAACTTTTTTCATACTATATCGGCATTACATCAGAATATTTCTTACTGCGAATTTCAAATTAATTTGGTAAAATGATTAATAAGCTAGTAAAGGATTTAGAAAATCAGATTGAACTCAAAGATTTCAAATTAAATTCTTTGCTAGAAATTACGACTGCCATAAATGCAAATTTAGGAATGGATCAATTGATTCGCATTTATGAGTTTATTTTAAAAGAACAATTAGGATTCAAACGATTCGTTCTTTT
Organism: Flavobacteriales bacterium; assembly: GCA_947505255.1. Lineage (GTDB taxonomy): Bacteria > Bacteroidota > Bacteroidia > Flavobacteriales_D > Crocinitomicaceae > M0103. The sequence goes on along the minus strand of CANNKP010000022.1, from coordinate 14,888 downwards.
TAATAGGCAAGATGAATGGAATTGCCTTCTGAAAATTGGAATAAAAGGAAAAGTAAAGGAAATAGATGTTCAACGCGATCTTTTTCGTTTCAAAGAAATCACCGTTATTGAATCTTCTCATTCAAAAATATTGACAGAATTTGATGTGATTGTTCCTGTATTTCACAAAGATAAACCATTAGCTTATTTACTTTTTTCCGACATTATTAAAGATCAAACGTCTCCTTCAGAAAGCTTGGAGAACATGAGTTTTGTCCAAACCTTGACAAATATTATCGTCGTTGCAATCGAGAATCAACGAATGGCTCGGTTGAGCATTATCCAAGAACGCATCAAAAAGGAGCTTGAAGTTGCTTCCGAAATGCAAAAATTGTTGTTTCCATCAGATTTACCTTCCAATCGAAAAATGGACATTTCAGCAAAATATACTCCAAGGCATGAAGTCGGAGGGGATTATTACGATTTTATTCCTTTAGGAGATGACGAATACATGATTTGTATTGCCGATGTTTCTGGTAAAGGAATTGGAGCTGCAATGTTGATGGCAAATTTTCAAGCAACAATAAGAACGCTGTTCAATTACCAGCGTTTTGAAATGGAATTTTTGTTAGAGGAATTGAATAAAAAAGTGATGAGAAGTGCTAAAGGCGAGAAATTTATTACTTTTTTTATTGCCCATTACAATGCTACTTCACGTGAATTAAAGTATGTCAATGCAGGTCACAATCACCCTTTTATAACAAACGGAAAGAAAGTTGAAATGCTTTCTGAAGGTTGCATTGGTTTGGGTATGTTAGACGAATTACCGTTTATCCATGTAGGTAAAAAGATACTTAAACCAAACACTACAATAGTGCTTTATACAGATGGAGTAGTGGAACTAGAAAATGAAAAAGAAGAATTTTTCGGAAGTGAAAAACTCGTCAAATTGGTTCATAGCTATTATCCATTAAAGATGGAAGACATGAACAATCTTATATTCTCAAAGTTAGACGAATGGCGTGGAGATTTGTCTTTGGTGGATGATACTGCGATTTTTAGTTGTCGATTTTTTTAGTTACCGAATAATATACATCTTACCAAACTCCTTCTTGAAATGTGAATCAGCGCCAGTTTCCATGTGTTTGATATCTTCTCCATTAATTTGAGCTTTCACAGTATATAAATACACACCATTTGCCAAAGGATCACCATATTCGTCGGTTCCATCCCATGCATATTCAGAAATATTTCGACCAATTTGAATTGTACCAATTTGATCTTCTGTAATCTCACGAACTACTTTACCTGAAACAGTCATGATTTGAATAATCATCTCATCAGGAACTTCACTTCCTGTTAAAGTAAATACAAAACGTGTACTTGTGCTAAATGGATTAGGGTAATTCATCATGTAAGAAATCGACGATTCGTGAATCACTTCAAATGTAATTCGGTATTCTAAATCACCAGATAAATTGCCGCTTTCGTCAGAACCTTGAACAAAAAGCGTGTATTTGCCATTTTTAGTAAAGAGTGCTGGATACAAAATTTTAAATCTTTTTGATTGACTTTCAGCTGGAATCCATTGCATCACTGTATTGCCAGAAGCATCCATAAATGGGATTCTAGATTGATTACCATCAGGATCTGTTATGTAAATTCCAAACAATGTGGTATCAGAAATATCATCCATGATGAGGTATGGATTTTCATCTTTTAATGAAATCAATATTTGACTTTCAGGTGAAATGATATCTCCATTTAAAATATGTCTGCCATCAAACGTAACATCAAGAATTGGATTTATTACATCTCCATTTACGAAGAATGGTATTTGAAGCAAATTATTAAAATGTTGTTGCTCTGGCTGATCTGTTATATAAACACTTCCATTCACATAAGGATTTACTTCCATCCACAAGGAATTGATACCAGCAAGTCCTTGCGTTGAGAAACTAATCGTATCTCTGAATACTTCATTCACTATTAACGAATCTTGTCGAGCATAAGCAATAGGATGTTTCACTTGATTATTGTCTTGCACCCAATAACTAATTAGTAACGAATCCATTGGAATCGTGTAAATATTTTTTACATCAACAGCAAATTGAACTGTTTGTCCTTCATTTAAAGTGTCGGTAGCCGGTAACCAAGTATAAGCAGTGCCGCCATCTATTGCAGCCTCCGGAAGTGGCGTGTATAGAACATGCCAACGGTCAATTTGAGCAGGAGTGAAATTGACTGTGTCTTCATAATAAGCTCCTAATTGAATGAACGGATATAGACTTGCATCAACTATTGAATTTAAATTCAAAATGGAATCATTATGAGAAAAAATTTGTGTCGTCTCAAATTGAAAAGCTCCAGAAATATCAAATGCTCTAATATATAACCTTGTTGAATCTGTATTAATTATTTCTAAAGAATCCTGCTTCCAGTAAGCCGCTCCCCATTCAGCTGCTGGCCCGATAAGAGTTGAATTTTCTTGTCCTAAATAATCCGAACCGATCAAATCTCCTTCTAAATGAAGGTCTTCACCAGCCATTTGAGCATATAATTCAACAACTGTATTCGGATCACCTTTTCTACAGAAAAACGCAAAAGGCAGATTTGGACGACCAGGAACAATACTATCTGAGCCTAGATTTTGGAACGTTGTGTACAACGATGGTGCTAAAACGTCCCATTGATCATACAAGGTTGTCATAGGAGAATAAACCAAAATATAATGACTATCAGGAACTGCTGCCATCATGTTTTGGAAGTTTGTTATTTGAGTTGGATCATTTTGACGGAAAATAAAAAAGTTTTCAACTCTAGGTCTACAGGCGCCATTATCATTAGCATTTCCAAAATTATGGGTTGGATTAGATGAGCCATATCTTGTTCCCCAAGGTTCTAAAGTTATTGGATCAACAACTGCGACATAAAACGATGGGGTATAGGAACAGATACCATATTCTTTTTCTTGGCTATCGATTGAATAAGCATTATAATAAATAGTTGGAATAGCAGTAGAAGATTTTACTTCGCAGGTGAGCTGTTTATTATTTGGTTCAAATAATCGTTTCCGTGAAGGGCGATAATAATTTATCCCTATAAATCCATTTTTCTTAAATTGATAAAAATGATCTTGACCCCAACCTTGTCTTCCTGTAATATATTGAAAAGAACTTTCTCGCCATACAGGGATTGGATCTACAACAGAAACTCTCCAAAAATAAACTGAACTATCTGCACAAACCAATGCAGAAGGGTTTCCAGAACTACTCAAAAACCATTGAGATGGATTCACTTCTTTTACACCACCATATCCCGAAACTATAGCAAATCTATGAAAAGGACTTGGTGAACCTTCAAAATCAATGGTGTCAATTTCAAATCTGTATGAATTGAATGCTGCAATGGGGTTTATTGTTGACGCTTTTACCGTAACACTATCATTAGGTACTACGGCAAATTCATAAGGAACTACAGGGATAATTCCATCAACATCAATGAATAATGTTTTGATTATTTGATTGTTATTTAACTCGTCGTATTGTTCGTCAATGAATGTTGGAATATCTGCTTTGATCGTAAATGTATTTATTCCTATTCCTATATTCGCTTGTAAAGGCATTTTAAAAACAAGCGTATCAGTATAATGAAGCGCTGGAACAAAGAAAGTATAAACTGAATCGATAGATGATGAAGGAAAATTTCTAGTTATATCCACAGAAAAATTACTGATAATTGATTGACCAAGATTTTTTAAGGCAATTCTCATTTCAATACTGTCAACGGTTAAGTCTAAATCTTGAGGTAAGAAACTAACTCCTTGCTCTGTTAATTCAATTTCTGGTTTTTGATGTGGATTTACTTTCAGCATTGGGTCACCATTCAATGCCATTTGAGTGCAGGTACTTTCATTAAACAAATTGTTTGTTCCATTTAACTCAATTGTTCCTATGGTTGATTTTATTTGTTGACCTAATGTCTTTCCATAATTAAGGGCACTTATATTCTTATATAATTCACTAGAATATTGAAATAAAGTACTTGCAAATCCTAATCCAACTGTTCCTAAGTATGCAATGGCACCATAATCTGGAATATTTACAAATTCTTCTGATTTTGAAGTTCCATTTTGAAAAATATTCCCATTATAACATGAATTTGTAATTACCAATGGATATTTTCCTTCATTGTTCCAATTTGATGGGTCATCAATGTTTATTTCAAATCCAGAAGTTGTTGCCGCAGCGTGTCCAAAAAAAGAAATTATTGAAACGCCATCTTGAATCCGTGTCATTATTTCATTTAATTCAGATGGATTTAAAGGATTATTATCTGATTTTATCGTTGTAGATACATGCCCACCAAAATATTGATTTTCAATTATACCTTTCATATATTGCATATAACCTTGAAAAGTAGTTTGTTGATTTGCATCGGTTCCTCCCGTAAAATGTAAAACTTGTTTTTGCCAATCTTTTGTTGCTGAATTATATACAGATAAGGGATTTTGTTCTAAATCATAAAGTTTTATTTTCTCCAAATAATCACTTAAATCTTGATTTGTTTTAGCTGCAATTCTTCCTGTTGGTATCAATGGAACCCAACGAGTAGTACCAGGTAAATTTGATGTTATACATGCATCACTTGATGGTTGACCAAAGGATGGAATTATTGAACCTGCAAAATTTGTTGGATTTGTTCTTGAACCCGGACCAGTAGATGTGATTCCTCCAACATTTGCTTCACGAATTCCTTTCCCCATTAAAAACAAACCAACTGGTTTATCAGTGATAGCTAAATTGTATATGTGAAATGAAAATCGGCGGATACCATTGATGTGTTTTTTAATTCCTCCGCCATATTGCTGATAGAGTTCATTTGCATTGGCTAGAATTACATTATAATTACCACCAGCGGCTGACATTCTATAAGAAGCATAATCAACCGAAGCAGCTTGCAAGGCAGGATTATAAATCATCAACAAAGCCTTTTCGGCACTTAAAAGATCGAAATTGGTAAATAAACCTGAACCATTTACGGCTTCTAAATTTACTACAGAAAATACAGTACTATTTTCTTGGTAAATAACTTTTTGCTTAGAGCCATTGCTACTATTTGGAAACAAAATACTATAATTTCCTCCATTGGCTGTTAAAGAAACTTTGCGAGGTGTGTCACCTAAAATAAAAACCAACGGATTATTAGTTGAAAGATTTGTTAGATCTAATCGTATTTTGCTGCCTAATAAATTATTTTCTGCATTAAAAATTGCTTTGTTTGCTCCAGATAAATTAGGAATTCGAGGATATAAAAATGACCAAAAATTAATCGATTGATAATCAGTTAGAGCACCTTGATCTCCAATAATTGAAACTTTAAAATTAGATCCCCCACTTGCAGGTAAAATACTTGCTGGAAAAGATTTTGAAATATGAATGGCTTTATAGCCAATGAAGACAGAATCTTGAATTACGTAATTAGAAGATCCAATTGTGTGCAAAGAATGGTGGTTCCCTAAACCCGTGTAAGTTGCATTTGAAACACCAACACTCACCGCTCGATATTGAACTAAGGGCGCATCAATGCCCTGATAAACATTTTCAATGGGTATTGAACTCCAATCCCAAACATATCCCGAAGCACCATTGACAGGTGAACTTCCCCATCCTTCTCCAGAAGTAAAAAAAGAACTAGAAGCATCAGATGATTTTTCACCTTCATTATAAGAGGATGAATTGGATTGATATTTCTCAAACAAAATATAGTTGGATGGTGTATAATTTGAAAATGCTAAATCTGATTCAACAGTAAATCTCAAATTCGTTGTTAAGCTATTCCAAGTGAAAAAATATTGAATGGTATCATTGTATAAGCTGTATTTAGGATTACCAATGTCACTTGGAGTATCATATAAAGTAGAATCGAGCCAACCGTCATTTTGCTCGGCATAAAATAAAATGTAATCACCTGGATCCATTGTTAAATCACCTCCATCTTCTATATGCAATGGAATTTCATGTTCCTTGCCAAATAATTGTATGTTTTGAGTTGAAAACGATCCAATTGGTATTCCAGAATTCGATAAGGTGGTATACTCTATTTTATGAATCCCAGTGGTATAAACATTAAAAGCGTAATATTTTTGAGCGTAATTGACCCACTCATTACCATACGTTTGACCTTCAGTAAATTGCGAAGCGAAGGAGGAAAGAATTAGTAGTATGTAGATTTTAATTTTCATTATTGCTTCATGTTTTTCGGTTTATCGAGCTTAATTCGCAAAGATATAACGTGCGAATATCTTGCAACAGACGCATCGCCAATATCAGTGAACGCATAATCCAAGTGGAAGTTTTTAATAGTTAACCCAATTCCAATGTTTGGTTGAATGTTCAATGATTTTGTGTCATCAAAGTTTTTCACATATTGCATGTTGGTGATTCCTCCTCGAATTGCAACGAAATTTTTAAAACCAAATTCTAACCCCAAATGAGGGTCAACTGAAATTAATCCTGTTCGAACCAATGTATTTCTTCTACCATCAGTTGTAACATCTAAATCCAATTCACTGGCAGCATAAATTCCTTTTTTACCAAGCTGAAATTTGCGATAACTCGCTAAAATAATTCGAGGTAATGTCAACTCAAGCCCATTTTGAGGAAGTGCATTTCCTGTAGCTAAGAAAACTTCTTGAGTTTGCTGATCCAATGTGAAAACCCACGCATTGAAAGTAGATGTAATATCACGTGCTATAATACCAAATTTCCAACGATCTTTAATTTGATATTGTGCTCCTGCATCTAGTCCAAACCCCCAAGATTTAGCAAAATCACCTACTTTACGATGAATAATTTTAAAATTCCCACCGACGCTTAATCCTTCTATTTTTAATTTTCGGGCATATGAAAACAAAAAAGCATAATCTGCAGCAGTAAAGGTGGAGATATTATCATAATTGATGTTTCCAGAATTATCAATTAATTGAGTCGTATTTGGAATATCATCTACTGCGAAACGTATTGCTGAGAAACCAACAGTACTTTTATCATCAATTGCATGCGCTAAACCTATATAATCGTATTTCGCAATTCCAGCAAAATACTCAGAGTGCATCATTCCGACTTCTAACCACTTGGTGACTTTTGTCAAACCAGCGGGATTCCAATAGCCAGAATTTACATTCCCAGTTTGGGCTACCACAGCATTGCCTAAGCCAAGCGCATCTGCACCTATTCCAATTGCTAAGAATTCATTTGAATATTTTGGAGCTACGTTATCCTCTTGTGCGAAGGAGATAGAAACAATTAATGTAAAGATGAAAGTTGAAGAAAAATTCACAGTTCTAGAGTTTTTAAATAGAAAAATAGACCTTAATAACATCATTTTTATTAAAAAATTGTGTTCTTTGTAGTGCTTTGCAATTTTACTAAATGTAAATCTAGTTCAATTTGCTAATTAAGCAAAGTTAAATTAACATATTATAGCATACAATGTTCAATATACCCAATCTTTTTACCGCAGCAAATTTAATGTGTGGCGTTGTGGCAATCATTTTAACCTTTGCTGGAAGAATTGATATTGCTCCATTTGCCATTTTTTTAGGCGGATTATTTGATTTTTTTGATGGATTCTTGGCAAGAAAACTAAATGTTTCTGGTGAATTTGGAAAACAGCTAGATTCTTTGGCTGATATGGTAACTTTTGGTTTAGCACCAGGCATATTGATGATGGTTGTTATAATTACAACAATATATATTGATGGGCCTTTCTTTGATATGAATTTCCCTTCTTACGTAAATTTTCAAATACACAATTGGGTGAATGCTGTTTTTTATGGGGTACCCAACAACATGGATGCTTCAATAAAGTATTTACCATTTGCAGCCTTATTTATTCCATTTATGTCTATGTTTCGCTTGGCAAAATTTAATCTTGACACACGTCAAACCGAATCTTTTATTGGCGTCCCAACTCCTTTAAACACTATTTTTTTCACATTCTTTCCATTGGTTCTGTGGTTAGAATTTGACACATGGAAATTCAGCGAAGGAATTTTTGGAACTATTTTTAATTCGTATTTTTTGGTTGTATTAATTGTTTTTATGAGCCTTTTGTTGGTGTCAGAAATCCGATTGTTTTCTTTAAAATTTAAAAACTTCAAGTGGCATGGTAATGAGATTAGATTCTCGTTTTTGTTAATAAGTGTAATATTAATTGCTCTATTTTTAGTTTGGGCAATCCCATTAATTGTATTTTTGCAATTGATTTTATCAATAATAGAAAACAAGTATTTTAAAACAGAAAAAAATGAAATTCAAAGCTGAAATAGACGTTATGCCATTGGACGCGCTTTTAGATCCACAAGGAAAAGCTGTTACAAACAGCATGAAAAATATTGGATTAGGAGAAATTGATGGCGTTCGAATTGGACGTCATGTGCGCTTATTCGTAGAGGCAGCCTCTATGGAAGTTGCAGAAAGTAAAGTTGAAGAAGCGTGTAAAAAATTACTTTCTAATCAAATAATGGAAAGTTTTTCATACACTGTAACTTCAATTTAAATTTAGCGTTTAGGTTAAAGCTTATCGAATAATGTATTTCGATGATTTGGTAAAAAAATGTAAAAAAGTGAATTACATTTTTTTGAGAGCAAATCTATACATACATTTGTTTATTAAAAAAAAGTTATGTCAGAATTAAATGCATCTACGGAAAAAAAAAGCAATGGAGTATTCATTGTAATTATACTTGCTTTGTTAGTTGGACTTGCTATAATGGCATATCTTTGGTCTAAGAAGAATAGCCAGTTGAATGATTGCATGAACGAAACAACATTGTTGAAATCTGACATGGAAGGAATGAATCAAATGATGTCTGGTTATGTTGGAAACATGTCGAACGATTTGAAAACGGATTTCAAGAATATGTTAAATACATATGATGCTTTAATTGAAAAGGATAAAAGTAAAGCTGATTCATTAAATATTCAAAAAGAAAAAATTCAATCTTTAATTGATCAAATTAATAAAAACAAGAATATGTCGGCTTCTCAGTTATTTCAATTGAGAAAGGAAAATGAAACTTTGAGAGGAATCATGAAGGGCTATGTAATTCAAATTGATTCATTGAATACATTGAACTTAAAACTTACTTCAGATTTGGATCAAACAACAACTACTTTGAATACAACAAAGGAGGAAAGAGACATGTTCAAATTAGATGCTGAAGAAAAAGGAGCTCAAGTTAAGAAAGGATCTAAATTACAAGCGTTTGGTTTTGGTTCCGTTGGACTAAAAATGAAATTAAACAATACTGCTGAAGTAACAAATCATGCACGTTCAGTTGTTCAAATTAAATCAAGTTTTACAATTTCAGAAAATCCAATTACACCTTCTGGTAAAAAGGTGGTTTATATGCAGGTTATTAATCCTGACGGAAAAACGATGCAGACGAAATCAAGTAATACTGTTCAAACAGATTTGGGGAACATAGCTTATTCTGATAAGAAAGAAATTGATTATCAAAACGAACGTATTGATCTTTCAATTTATTATGACCTTAAAGGTGAAGATGCATTGAAAGGAAATTATAAGGTAAAAATTTATTGTGACGGTAACTTAATAGGTACGGATAGTTTCACTTTAAAATAATTTTAAAACGTGAGTTTTACTCACAAATTTAGGTAAATGGTAAATTTATTCATTGCAAATCTTGATTGGGAAATTACCTCAGAAGATTTAAAAACAACTTTTTCAGCATTTGGTCCTGTGACTTATGCACATGTAGTGTATGAAAAGGATACAAAACGTTCAAAGGGTTTTGGATACATCGAAATGGAAGACACAGATCATGCAATAAATGCAATAAATGCATTAAATGGAATGGAAATAAATGGTCGAAAATTAGATGTGAAAATCGCCTCCCCAAAAGGAAATCGACCAGTAAAAAAAGCTGAAGTTGAAAAACAACCTTTTGAGAAAAAACCTTTCAATAGAAGATAACCATTTTCGATACTTAGCAATTCAGTTATATATGTCAGAAGCAATAAATCAAGGTTCAGTAGCGTATTCTATTTGTTCTAATGGAATAGCAACTGTAGAGTTTGGTCACCCTTTGAGTAATTCTCTTCCTGGGAAGATTCTTCAAAAATTAGCACAAACGATAACGGATTTAGGAAATGATGATGCGGTTAAAGTAATTATTCTTCAATCGATCGGTGATAAAGTTTTTTGCGCTGGAGCAAGTTTTGATGAACTTATTTCAATCAATGATTTAGAAACAGGTAAAGTTTTCTTTTCTGGTTTTGCAAACGTCATTAATGCTTGCAGAAAAGCACCAAAATTTATTATCGGTCGTATTCAGGGAAAAGCTGTGGGTGGAGGAGTAGGGCTCGCTTCATCAGTAGATTATTGTTTGGCAACAAGAACAGCTGATGTTAAGTTGTCTGAGTTAGCAGTTGGAATTGGGCCTTTTGTCGTTGGACCTGCTGTTGAGCGGAAAATTGGAATCTCAGCAATGAGTGAATTAACGATTAATGCCACCGAATGGCGATCTGCAGATTGGGCAAAGAAAAAAGGATTATATGTTGATGTTTTTGACAATTCCATAGACATGGATGTTGAAATTAAAAAATTATCAGAAAAATTAGCTAAATCCAATCCAGAAGCTATGACTTTATTAAAAGAAATATTTTGGAAAGGAACCGAAGATTGGGACCAACTACTTTCAGATAGAGCAAGTATCAGCGGAAAGCTTATATTAAGTGACTTTTCGGTGAATGCAATCAATGAATTTAAAAAGAAATAAAAGCTATTATTTGAATCGCTTATTGGCTGTAATTTCTTTCAAACAACTTTTCTAAATTCTTTTTTCAAAATTCGTTTGTTAATAAAGTTTAGAAGTTATATCTTTGCACCCCGAATTTAGGGATATTGTCTTATTTTAATAAATGTAAAATTGTGGATACATTAAGTTACAGAACCGTTTCCGGCAACAAGGAGACCGCTAATAAAAAGTGGCTTGTTGTGGATGCTGAAGGCCAAACTGTTGGTCGTTTAGCGAGTAAAGTGGCGAAAATCATTCGTGGTAAACACAAAACGAATTTCACCCCTCATGCTGACTGCGGCGACAACGTTATCGTTATCAACGCAGAGAAAGTTTCTTTCTCAGGCGCTAAGCTTGTCAACAAAGAGTATGTACGTTACACTGGATATCCTGGTGGACAACGCTTTACTTCAGCTCAAGATATGTTAAGAAAACATCCTGAGCGTTTAATTGAAAAAGCTGTTAAAGGTATGTTACCTAAGAACACGCTTGGAAGAAGATTATTTACAAACTTGAAAGTGTATACGGGTACGGAACACAAACAAGAGGCTCAAAAGCCTGAAGTTTTTAACCTAGATACATTCAAATAATGAGTATGGAAATAATTAATACATTAGGAAGAAGAAAAACATCAGTTGCTCGTGTTTACCTTTCAAAAGGTACGGGTAAATTGATCGTAAATAAGAAAGACTACAAAGAAGTTTTTCCAGTTGCTGTTCTTCAGTCAAAAATCGAACAACCGTTCGCAGTCACTAGTACAGAAGGTCAATTTGACGTGAAAGTGAATGTATTCGGTGGTGGTATCAACGGTCAAGCAGAAGCGATTCGTTTAGGAATCTCTAGAGCTTTAGTTGTAGTTGCTGAAGAAAACAAAACATTATTGAAAGCAGAAGGATTGATGACACGTGATCCAAGAATGGTTGAACGTAAGAAACCAGGTCAACCGAAAGCACGTAAGAAATTTCAATTCTCTAAACGTTAAAATTTATTTAACGCTGTTTAGGATCCAAACATTAGTGTACCCTCGCAACTTTGTTGTGACCCTCTAAATGTTGATCTATTAAAGGAATGTAAACAATTTAAAAAAAAAAGAATGTCAAAAGTTAGTTTTGAAAAATTATTAGAAGCTGGTGTTCATTTCGGACACTTGAAAAGAAAATGGAACCCGGCAATGGCGCCGTATATCTTTGAAGAGAAAAAAGGTATCCACATTATCGACCTTAATAAGACAATAGCACATCTCGATCAAGCTTGTGCGGCAATGAAACAAATTGCAAAATCGGGTAAAAAGATTCTTTTCGTAGCAACAAAAAAACAAGCGAAAGAGATAGTATCTCAACGAGTAGCTGAAATAAATATGCCTTTCGTAACAGAACGTTGGTCAGGTGGTATGTTAACAAACTTTCAAACAACTCGAAAGTCTATTCGTAAAATGTCAGCAATTGACAAAATGAAATCGGATGGTACTTGGGAGACATTGAACAAAAGAGAACGTCTATTCAAAACACGTCAACGTGACAAATTGGAAAAAAACTTTGGTTCAATCGTTGACATGACTCGTCAGCCAGCTGCAATATTTATTGTTGATATCTTGAAAGAGCATATTTCTTTAAATGAAGCAAAAAGATTGAATATCCCAACTTTCGCAATGGTAGACACGAATTCAAACCCTAAATTGGTTGATTTCCCTATTCCATCAAACGATGATGCTACAAAATCAATTACCTTGATTTTAGATGCTATTTGTGGAGCAATCAAAGAAGGCTTAGAAGATCGCAAGAATACAAAAGAAACTGATAAGCAAGAAGGATCCGAAGAAGCTACTGAAGCAAAACCAACAACAAGAAAAAGAGTTGGTAATGTTAAAGCAACAACTGAAGAAACTGCGGTTGCTGAGCCTGTTGAAGCAGAAGTGGTAACTGAAGAAACTGCTAAGCCTGTCGAAGCAGAAGTAGTAGCTGAAGCAGCTGCGGTTGCTGAGAATGTCGAAGCAGAAGCAACAGAAGAAGCACCAAGTGTTGAAGCTTCTACTGAAGAAAACAACGATTAATTCATAAAAAAATAATATTCTATGGCAATTACAGCTGCAGATGTAAATAAATTACGTCAACAAACAGGATCAGGAATGATGGACTGTAAAAACGCATTAGTTGAAGCAGATGGAGATTTCGAAGCTGCAATCGATCTTTTACGTAAAAAGGGACAAAAAATTGCTGCAAAGCGCGGTGAAAATGAAGCAAAAGAAGGTGTTATCATCGCTCAAGCTTCTGAAGATGGAAAAACGGGTGTTGTTTTAACATTAAATTGTGAAACAGATTTCGTTGCAAAAAATGATGCTTTTAGAGGTTTCGTTCAATCACTAGTTGATATTGCTTCGAAAAACATGCCTGCTTCGATAGATGATTTAAAGGCTTTGCCATTTGATGATAAATTATCAGTAGACGAAAAAATTACGTATCAAATTGGTATGGTTGGAGAAAAATTAGATTTGTCTAATTTTGCTACAATGTCTGCTGATAAAGTAGTAGCTTACAATCACCCAGGAAATCAATTGGCAACTTTAGTAGCTTTAAATAGTGGTTCTGATGCAGCTGAAGACGCAGGAAAACAAGTTGCAATGCAAGTTGCAGCAATGAATCCAATTGCGTTGGACAAAAATGGTGTTGATGCTCGTACTATCGAACGTGAAATCGAAATTGGAAAAGAATTGGCAATACAAGAAGGAAAACCAGCTGAAATGGCTGATAAAATTTCTTTGGGTCGTTTGAATAAATTTTTCCAAGACAACACTTTGTTAAGCCAACAATTTGTTAGAGATAACAAAGTGACTGTTGAACAGTTTTTAGGTTCTACAGAAAAAGGATTGACAGTTACAGGATTTAAGCGCTTTTCATTAAGCTAAGAATACTTGAATATAATTTAAGGCTATCGGTTTACTGGTAGCCTTTTTTTTGAAATAAAAATTAAGAATGAGTTTGCTATGAATTCCTCTCGACCAATTTCCTTATATTTGTTTATCCAAAAAATAAAATCATGAAATACAATCGTATACTTCTAAAATTAAGTGGTGAATCTCTAATGGGAGATAAACAATTTGGAATTGATAACAATCGTTTGGCAGAATATGCTAGTCAAATAAAAGAAATCCATGATTTAGGAGTTGAAATTGCAATTGTAATTGGTGGAGGAAATATCTTTAGAGGCGTGCAAGCTGAAGAGGGAGGGATGGATAGAACACATGGCGATTATATGGGAATGTTAGCAACAATGATAAATTCAATGGCGTTGCAATCTTCACTTGAATCTGCTGGAATTAAAACACGCTTGCAGTCGGCTATTGAAATGAAGGAAATAGCAGAGCCTTATGTAAGAAGAAGAGCAATGAGACATTTAGAAAAAGGTCGAGTTGTTATTTTTGGCGCTGGAACTGGTAATCCATTTTTCACTACTGATTCAGCAGCATCACTTAGAGCTATTGAAATAAATGCTGATGTAATTCTAAAAGGCACACGAGTTGATGGGATTTATACCGCAGACCCATTAAAAGATCCTACTGCAACAAAATACGACATGATTAGTTTTGATGACGTTTATGCAAAAGGATTAAGTGTTATGGATATGACGGCATTCACTTTGTGTAAAGAAAATGATTTACCGATTATTGTTTTTGATATGGATACACCAGGTAATTTGAGAAAATTGATTGATGGGGAACAAGTTGGAACAATTGTTCGAAACTAAAAATTATTATTTTAGCAAAAAATATATTTAGAACATGGTTGAGGATTTACAAATGATATATGATGATTTTAAATCATCGAATGCGAAGTCAATAGAGCATCTTGAAACTGAATTGATGAAAATTAGAGCCGGAAAGGCTACTCCTTCTATGCTAAATGGTGTAATGGTTGATTATTATGGAACGATGACGGCTATTCAACAAGTGGCAAATATTACAACGATGGATGCTAGAACTATTACCGTTCAACCTTGGGAAAAATCTATGTTAAACGAAATAGCTAAAGGAATTATAAATTCAAATTTAGGTTTTGCACCTCAAAATAATGGTGAAATATTATTAATT
>CANNKP010000021.1 GCA_947505255.1 Flavobacteriales bacterium | reverse complement strand
TGCTATTAACTCCAGCTTGTACCGTCTTTTGTGTCTTTAATCACGATTCCAGCAGTTGCTAAACCATCTCGGATTTTATCAGAGGTTGTCCAATCTTTATTGTCGCGTGCTTGTTGGCGCAAATCAATTACTAAATCCATCACTGGAGCAAGCTTGGAATCACTGTTAGTGACACCTATCTCAATTCCCAAAACGTCTTGGAGGAAACGCTTCATTTCAGCAGAAAGCGATGAAAGGTCTTCTTTTGTGATGGTGTCTTTTCCATCGTTGATCTTTCTTTAACAAAGAATCAAATATATTCTCCACATTTAAAAATTTACTCCTATTGAAATATTTGAAACATGTTGGAATTTATTATTAATAATAAAGGGATTATTAAAGTTATTCTGTCTATAAATATTGATTAAAGAAGTTGAATAATCATAACATAAATATAACTTTTTGAACTCGAATTTTATTTCTGGATTAATAATTAATCCAAAACCGCTATCATAACCCCCACCGTCTCGAGCAAAATAATTCGGCCCAAAATTTATATTCACCTGAATGCCATAATTACTCCCAATTTTAAATCTATTTACAATTCCTAAGTTTAAAAAAGTTATATCTAAAACTCTATTTTGGTGATAATTTATATTTCCTTGACTGTAACTTTTAGTCTCTTTAGAAAGTCCGGCTCTCAATCGGATCCAATTTGTTTGCAATCCTAGTTGGTAAAACGTTGAGATTTCATTTAGCATCCATTTATTTCCAAATCTTAAACTCACACCAAAAGATTTACTGGTGGAAATGAAAGAATCAGAATAATAACCATAAGTACCATAATTGTTGTTATCAGCACCACTAAACCCTGAATTACCAATGCTCATCGAAAAATCCAAAAATGAATGTTCTTTTTTATTAGAAATATTTTTTTGAGACACTGGATCTTCTTTTGAGGTCTCTATCACTTGGCTAATAACTTCCTTTGTTCCATTCTTGTATTTAATCATAAAAATCTTCTCTTTCTCAATTACATATAATGGACCTAGAGGATTATCACATTTTCTATAGGCAATCTCATTTATTCGAATTTCCTCAACTTTAGATTCAATCTCTGTACCATTAGTTAAAATAAGAATATCACAAGTTTGGGCGTCAATTATTCCACAATTATAGAAACAGAAAATGAATAAGATTAATTTAAATGTCATAATTATAGAATATTAGAGACTAAAAAGTAGTAAAATTATTATCAAAAGAACAAGCCAAATTATACTTAAAATTATACCTGCAGTTGCCATTCCTTCGCCTGCATACATTCTTGGATTATTTCTTATTTGGTGTTTTGCGATTGCCCCGAAAACTATTCCAAGTATAGGTATTATACCCATAATTCCAAAAATAAGGCTAGCAATTGCAAAACCATTTGTTTTAGCTACTGTATCTATTGAATTATTTTGGTTCGTTCCTTGATTTTGATTATTATCATTATTTTTTGTTTCCGCTATAAAAACATCCTTTGTTCCATTTGAATATGTAATCATAAAAACATCGTTCTTTAGAACTGAGATAGTTGGTCCTTCTAAATTATCACATTTTTTATATTTGATTACCTGCGTTCCAATTTCGATTACTTTTACTAATATTTCTTCTCCAGACCTTAAAAGAAGTGCATCACAATCTATTTCAGATGAAATGTTTTCTGGATTAATAATTTCTACAAAAACATCATTAGAAATTAAAGCATAATCTGTATTATTTTGACTGTCTATTCTAGTCAACAATTGATTATTCCCAATAGCAGGACTTTCAATTTCAACAACATTAACTTTTTCTGTATCTTTTATTTGAATTTTTGAGTAATGAAGTCTATTTTGATTATAAGTTGCACAAGAACAAATTGATAGAATTAATAAAAATAAAGTGAGATGTTTTTTCATATTTATTGTTTCTTGATTTAAACAAAAGTATATAAAAATAATTGATTTTCAATCATTTATTAAAAACGAAAGGTTGCAAATTTCAGTATCCTCAATAAAAATATTTGCTATTAACTCCAGCTTGTACCGTCTTTTGTGTCTTTAATCACGATTCCAGCAGTTGCTAAACCATCTCGGATTTTATCAGATGTTGTCCAATCTTTATTGTCGCGTGCTTGTTGACGCAAATCAATTACTAAATCCATCACTGGAGCAAGCTTGGAATCACTGTTAGTGACACCTATCTCAATTCCCAAAACGTCTTGGAGGAAACGCTTCATTTCAGTAGAAAGCGATGAAAGGTCTTCTTTTGTGATGGTGTCTTTTCCATCGTTGATCAAATTAATACGCTTTGCAGCTTCAAATAAATTTGCTATCAAGATTGGCGCGTTAAAATCATCGTCCATAGCAGAATAAAAACTTGTAATTAAGTCTTTTACGTCAAAGGAAGAAGTTGGAGAAACGGTTAATTTATCAATTAATTGAAGTGCATCTAATAAGCGAGAAAACCCTTTTTCTGCAGCATTCAACGCATCTTGTGTGAAATCTAAATTACTGCGGTAATGCGCTTGCATCATGAAAAAGCGAATCACGTTTGGACTATACGGTTTATCGAATAATGCTGTTGTTCCTTCAACAATTTCTTTTGGTAAGAAAAAATTTCCCAAGGATTTACTCATTTTTTGACCATTCACATTGAGCATATTGGCATGCATCCAGTATTTTGCTGGAGTACAACCAAGTGAACCACAATTTTGTGCTATTTCATCTTCGTGATGTGGAAATTTCAAATCCATCCCACCACCGTGAATATCAAAATGATTGCCTAAATACTTCGTACTCATCGCAGTGCATTCAATATGCCACCCTGGATTTCCATTTCCCCAAGGAGAACGCCAGATTTGCATATCTTCAGGATTCGCTTTTTTCCAAAGTGCAAAATCAGCAAAAAAACGTTTTTCGCCTTGCGCATTCAAGGTTCTAGTCTCTTCAGCCAATTCATCAACTTTTCTGCCGCTCAAAATCCCATATTCGAATTTCTCACTGTATTTTTTGACATCAAAATAGACAGAACCATTTACCACATAAGCAAAACCATTTTCAATAATTTTCTCGATGTGCTCGATCTGTTCTTGAATATGTCCAGTTGCAGTTGGTTCAATACTTGGAGGTAATAAGTTGTAAATGCGCTGCAATTCTTGAAATTTCACATTGTATTTATACACAATTTCCAAGGATTGCATTTTTTCTGATTTTGCAGCTTTACCGATACTATCAACCTCATCACCAGCACTATTTGTAATGTGTCCAGCATCCGTAATATTTCGAACATACTTCACTTTGTAATCTAATTGAAGTAAGTAACGAAAGATCATATCAAAATTGATGAACGTTCGCATGTTCCCCATGTGCGGTTCACTGTATAAGGTCGGTCCACATACATACATTCCAACGAAACTTGAATGAATAGGCTCAAACTTTTCTTTTTGACCTGATAAGCTGTTGTAAATTTTTAAATTTCCTTGATGCGAACTCATTTTAAAATCAATTTTGATAAACAAATGTAATTGAAATCACTGAATTGAATCGTCGGTTTGTTACCACAAAATCTTTTTGTCATGATTTTAACTAAAAATACATGCCAAAAAGTGATTTATTTAATGTTTTTTCGCTGGATTGCATCCAGCGCTAAAAACATTTAACCCCTAAAGGGGTTATAAATTAGTCATGTGGTATAGTGGTAAAATAGCGATTACTTAATCACTGAAAATTAATTTGATTTCTTGTTCTTATTGAGATAATATAGGTTGATTAATACAATAGGCGAATTCGTGATTATAATTGGCTTAAAATCTAGTAAAATGCCAAAAAGTGACTTATTTAATGTTTTTTCGCTGGATTGCATCCAGCGCTAAAAACATTTAACCCTTAAAGGGGTTATAAATTAATCATGTGGTATAATAGCGATTACTTAATTACTAAAAATTAATTTGATTTCTTGCTCTTATTGAGATAATATAGGTTGATTAATAAATAAGCCGCATTGATGATTATAATTGGCTTAGAATCTAGTAAAATGCCAAAAAGTGATTTATTTAATGTTTTTTCGCTGGATTGCATCCAGCGCTAAAAACATTTAACCCCTAAAGGGGTTATAAATTAGTCATGTGGTATAATAGCGATTACTTAATCACTAAAAATTAATTTGATTTCTTGTTCTTATTGAGATAATATAGGTTGAATAATACAATAGGCGAATTCGTGATTATAATTGGCTTAGAATCTAGTAAAATGCCATAGAAAATAAAAAAAACACATCCTATCGTATTTTAACCCCTAAAGGGGTTATAAATTAATCATGTGGTATAGTGGTATAATAGCGATTACTACTCACTAAAAATTAATTTGATTTCTTGTTCTTATTGAGGTAATACATATTTATTAATACAATAGCCGCATTGGTGATTATAATTGGCTTAGAATCTAGTAAAATACCATAGAAAATAAAAAAAGCACATCCTATCGTATTGATAATTCTCAAATAAACTATTTTCCCCATTAAAAAGGAGATTAAAACAATTGCTGAGGCCAAATAGCCAATGTATTCTGTATACTGATTCATAAAATTAAACGATAAAAAAGGGATTTAATTAAGTTACCTGTGAGGTTACAGCCATACCCTGAAGCTAACTGAATAAAAAAGTTAATTTATGTAAATATAAAAATAGTTTGGCTCGAAAAATCTTATTAGCGCAAAAAAATCTTGAAATAGGGTAATGTTATCTGTGTGCCCTCCATTTCAACTTATGTCATATATAATAGTTCTTTTACTTTTTTCAAGAGCTAAAAAAGTAACAAAAAGAGCCCTCGCGCTGTGCATAATTTGCTTACCCATTAGTGCCTCATTCAGGAAATTTGAAAAACTCCTCCTTCGTCGTCAAACAGTTCCAAATTTCTTCTGAATTTCTGCACATGGGTCCCAAGCTAATTATACAATGCGCTTTAAATCCGCCGAATTAGAACTATATTTTGGGAGAAAGAACCATGTTTTATTGAGCCTTACTATTTGAAAGTGAAATACTTTCAAATATAATGTGTTCGGAAACTTGGTAAACTATTACGGTGCAGATAACTATTTCCTATTCTATCCTCTAAGCTTAATGCCTAGTTCTTTCATTTGGTCTTCATGCAAAGGAGACGGTGCATCTATCATTGTATCTCGTCCGCTGTTGTTTTTTGGAAAGGCGATGTAATCTCTAATTGATTCAGAACCTCCCATGGTTGCAACTAAACGGTCTAAACCGAATGCTAAACCACCGTGTGGAGGCGCTCCATATTCAAATGCACTCATTAAGAATCCAAATTGTGCTTGAGCTTCTTCTTTTGTAAAACCTAACAAATCGAACATGCGCGACTGTAAATCTCTGTCGTGAATTCGTATAGAACCACCGCCTAATTCAACACCATTCATTGCTAAATCATATGCATTTGCTCTAACTTTCCCTGGATCGGTATTAATCAAATGCATGTCTTCTGGTTTTGGAGAAGTAAATGGATGATGCATCGCATGATAGCGCTCACTATTTTCATCCCATTCCAATAATGGAAAATCCATTACCCATAAAGGTTTGAATACATTTGGATTTCTTAGTCCTAATTCGTTTCCCAAATGAAGGCGCAATTCACTCATCTGCTTACGCGTCTTTTCAAGATTCCCGCTCATTAAGAAAAGTAGATCTCCAGGCTGTGCGTTTGCTTTTTCTGCCCATTTTGCAAGATCTTCTGGAGAATAAAACTTATCTACAGACGATTTGAATGTCCCATCTGCATTGCAACGTAAATAGATTAGCCCTTTTGCTCCAATTTGCGGTCTTTTCACCCACTCAGTTAATTCATCAATCTGTTTTCTTGTATATTCAACACAGTCTTTTGCATTAATTGCAATGATAGCATCAGCATCGTCAAAAATTGCAAAACCATTTCCTTTTGTAACGTCATTCATTTCAACGAACTCCATTTCAAACCGAATATCTGGTTTATCTGAACCATAACGAGCCATTGCTTCTGCATAATCCATTCTTGGGAATTTTTCGACAAGCTCAACACCCCTTACCGACTTAAAAAGATGCTTTATGAGTCCTTCGAACATATTTAGGATATCATCTTGTTCCACAAAGGCCATTTCACAATCAATTTGAGTAAACTCAGGTTGACGATCGGCTCTCAAATCTTCATCACGGAAACATTTTACAATTTGATAATACCGGTCGAAACCAGAAACCATTAACAATTGCTTAAACGTTTGAGGAGACTGAGGTAAAGCATAAAACTGTCCTTCATTCATTCTACTTGGAACAACAAAATCTCTTGCACCTTCTGGAGTAGATTTTATTAGGAATGGTGTTTCAATATCCAAGAAATCTTGGGAATCTAAATAAACTCTTGTTTGAAGCGCAACTTTATTTCGCAAACGCAATTTTTCTTGCATTGGATTTCTTCTTAAATCCAAATACCGGTATTGCATTCGTAATTCATCGCCACCATCGGTATCGTCTTCAATTGTAAAAGGAGGTAATTTGGCGCTATTTAAGACTGTTAATGCTGAAACAACTATCTCAATTTCACCGGTCGGCATATTTTTATTCTTACTAGAACGCTCTACTACACAGCCTTTTGCTTGCAAAACAAATTCACGTCCCAGTTTATTTGCTTGAGCAAACAACTCAGCATTATCTTCTAAATTCAAAGCCAATTGTGTAATACCATAACGATCACGTAAATCTATGAAGGTCATTCCTCCAAGTTCACGTGTGCGCTGCACCCACCCAGCCAGTGTAACTTCATTGCCAATATGTGAAGGGCGTAATTCGCCGCAAGTGTGACTTCTAAACATGTAAAAAATTGTATAATTTGAAAACAAAGATAATTAGAACCTATGATTCGACAAGTGAACTAAATATTATTCGAACATTTAAAAAAATCAATTGGTTTTAATGCTAGACCATTATACGTTTTCTTGCGTTCCTTTATCTGAAAATTTAGTTATTATCAAGTCCATTGATAAAGGCTTTCCAATGAAGCCCGAGATTAGTTTATTTGCCTCCACCTTTTCCATGTCCCTTTTATCAATTGAAGAGGATAGCATGTATATTTCCGTATTTTTTAAAAAGGCAAGATCTTTTTCAGATAATTGATCTAACAATTCAAATCCATTCATTTTTGGCAAGTTGATATCAAGAAAAATCACTTCTGGCGCGGGGAAATTTGCTTCCTCTAAATCTTTTAAATAATCTAATGCTTCAGTGCTAGATTTAATTAAGGTAACATCACTTTCAGGAAACACTTGATGAATTATTGCAGGGTGAACGATGCCTATTATGTCATCATCATCAATTAATAAAAATCGTTCCATATTCTTAATTCAATTTTGGTAAAAATAACCTAATAGTTGTCCCAACACCAAGTTCTGATGTTAAATTAATGTTACCACCCATTTTTGCTGTTATTTCTTTACAAATGTAAAGCCCAATCCCAGTACCAAAACTACTACTTGATGCACGGAAAAACATATCAAAAACTTTTTCTTGATTTTCTTTAGAAATTCCTTCGCCATTATCGGTTATTGTGATTTCAACACCCTCATCCGAGTTTTTCACATGGACATAAACTGAAGGATTAGGAATAGTTGTTTTTCTATATTTTATGGCATTTGAAATGAAATTTTTCAAAACTGTTGATATTCTAAACTTATCTAAAAAGATAATGTGTGATCCTTCAAAATCTATTCTAAAATCAATTTTTATCTCAGAGACATGTAGTAAATCCTCATAAATTTCTGAGATTAACGCGTGAAGATTTAATTCATCAAGAACCAAATCTGTTCTAGAATTTTTGGAATAATCTAAAATTTCTATAATAGTTTCATCTAATCGATTTACACTTGTTCCGATAAGTCCTAAATATTGTTTTACTAAAGCTTCATTTTTGAGTGTGATATCCAACAATGAAAGTAAGCCTTTAATAGATAGTAGTGGTGATCTTAAATCGTGAGAAACACTATATACAAATTGATCAAGTTCCCCATTAATTTTTTGTAATTCTGTGTTTTTTTCGATTAATTTTTCTTCAAATAGCCAACTTTGAGTAACGTCTTTGACGGAGCCCATAATTCTAATAACGTTTCCAAATTGATCGCGTTCAGAAACAACCATTGCTTGAATATATCTCAATTCCTTCGTCTTTGGCAGTATCAATCTATATTCATGATTAATTACCTCTTGTTTTCCGCTAACTACTAGGTCAGATTCGCGAATTGCCTGTTCAAGATCCAACGGATGAATTGCCGATTTAAAAATTTCATAGGCACGACTTAATTCATCTTTTGATAATTGAAGTAAATCAATTAATATATCATTATAGATTGATTCTCCTGTTGCTGGATTCCATTCCCAAATTCCAATCTGTGAACTTGCTGTAATCAATTCAAAACGAGAATTTATTTTTAATAATTCGTTCTTATATGTTTCTTCTGCAGTAATATCCTTTTGTAAGGCGATGAAATTAGTATGATTACCATTTTCATCAAAAATGGGAGTTATCTCCAAATGATTGTAATATGCTTTCCCATTTTTTGCGACATTCAAGATGGTGACTTCAACGTTTTCTTTGCGCCCAAGTGAAGAAGAAAGTTGTTCTCTAGCTTCCTTATTTGTGATTGGTTCATATTGTAAAAAATCCTTCGGTTTTCTACCAATCACTTCTTCCAGAGAATATCCTGTTGTAGTTTGAAATGAATCATTTACCCATTCTATTCTTCCATGATTATCAGATATAATAACGCCACTTTTCGCTTTTGTGGCAATGAAAGAAAGTTTTTTTAATTCAATTTCTGATTCTGCAATTTTAATCATTTGCTCCTTATTTTCCTTAAGGATTAAAATATTTGAAAGTAATGCGATTACTTGTTGTGCAAAAACTGAAAAAATAGTTTTATGTCTATCATATGAATTATTATAAATTGGCGCTCTGCTTTTAGTTATAATTGCTGCAAGTACAATTTGTACATCCTCATTAATTTCAATTTTTGAGCTCACTAAACAAGAATCAATAAGTGAACTTGCTTGAATATTTTCGGATATAAACGAATAAATTGTTACTTCTTTGGATTCATTTTCTAAAGCAGGTAGGGCACATAAATCTTCCAGCAGATGCTGATGTTCAGATTTTCGCGCACCTTCAATAAAAAATTTATCTTCAAATAAACCACTTTTTGAAGTGTAGTGAATTATCCCTATTTCTGTTTCAAAAATATCGATTATTGTTTCGACAACTTTTTGTAAAAACTCAACTTTTGAACTTGTTTTTAAAGCTTCGGTATTAAAATCACTTAGCTTTTTATATAATAATAGCTCTTGATCAAGTCTATCGCGTGCATTGATTAGCTCTTGTTCGGTAGATGAAAAACGCGTTACCCTAAGCTGTAATTCAGCATATTTAGCAAACAATTCATCATAACCCAACTCTACTTCCATAAACGCTAAATAAGCACTATTTTACCTGTAAATAACATAAAGTGCCGTAGAATAATTGTGGTATGTATTTTTACCTCCCAAACGAGCGAATTCACCAAAACCATACATTCCTAACCATGGTGGGCATTCATTATCAACATAAAAAGGGAATTGCATTTTGCCCACTAATTCCTCCTTAATAATTCTATTGAATAAAAATCTTCCTCTTGCTAAACAGTCTGCATGAAATACCGCAACTGCTTTTTTTCCATCCATTCGCTCAATTACATCAGACACAAGACGGTCCATCTCACTAAAGATTAGTTCTTCATCCCGCGTTGTTAACCACAATTTTGTTCCTTCTGGGCAAGCTGCAGTAGCATAATACATATCATCTCCAACATGCTTCGTAACAACGCGCAGTAAATGTTGGTTACCGTATTCCACCGCTAATTCTGCTGATAATTTTTCACCTAACGCTCCAATCGGAATAGTATCACCACAATCAGCCGTATTATTCAATCCTAGACGATTCAAATATTCCGTCCATGCTGGCTTTCCATTGAACTCTTTAATAATATTCCCTTCTGATTTTGTAACAATCAATGGTTCACCAATAGCGACAAAACCATGAGTTGCTTGCGTTTCAACTTTTAAAGTCGGATCTGCAAAACCAACCACATAAGCACCGTGCTCATATACGTTATCATCAACAGCCTGAAAACTGATAAATCCTTTCATATTATCAGATGATGTAGCACCAAAAATTGTTGTGTCAGCACCAAAAACCTCTTCAAAAGCCTTAATACAAAGATCATTTGCAATATCAATTCCAGAAGCCAAGAAATACAACATATTAATTGCTGGGTTTTGAGCTTTCAAATCCTGCGCCATTGCTAATGCCTTTTCATAGGAATTGTGACCAAAAATTTGATCACAGGAAGCAACAGCGAATTCATTTCCTTCCACAGCCATTAAAGCCATATCTTTCATCGATTCACTAACGCCTTCCTTTCCAATTATTCCGCAGCAAGAAGCTGCCAGAATACGTGCATTAGGAACAAGAATTTTAGCTTCGTCCACTAATTCTTGAAAATCATGGCCAATTGATGCATGAAAAATTAATAAATTACTTTTTCCGAAATCATCCCCCATTGAGGACTCTAAGCATTCTTGAACACCTCTTCGGGTATTAATAATACGGGTACTTGCAGAATAAAATTTTAACATTGATATAAATTTTGGTTTACAATTATATAGTTTATTAAATATAATCTGTCGGTTCGGTCTTTTGAAAAATTAAGAAATACGTAAAAATACTTACAAAGGAATATTACCATGTTTTTTGAAAGGCAATGTTTCACTTTTATTTTCCAACATTTTAAACGCTGCCACCAGACGAGATCTTGTTTCTTCGGGTAGAATAACGTCATCAATAATTCCACGTTCAGCTGCTCTATATGGATTAGCAAATAAATCAGCATATTCAGCCTCTTTTTCTTTCCATTTTTCCTCTGAATTTGCTGCTTCTGCGATTTCTCGTTTAAAAATAATCTCGGCTGCTCCTTTCGCTCCCATCACTGCAATTTCAGCAGTTGGCCAAGCATAATTCATGTCAGCACCGATGTTTTTTGAATTCATTACATCAAAAGCGCCACCATAAGCTTTTCTTGTGATAACTGTTATTCTTGGAACGGTTGCTTCTGAAAAAGCATACAATAATTTTGCGCCATGTGTTATTATACCTCTCCATTCTTGTTCTGTTCCGGGCAAGAAACCAGGGACATCCTCAAACACCAAAAGTGGAATATTAAATGAGTCACAAAACCGCACGAAACGCGCTGCCTTGCGCGATGCATCAATATCTAAAACACCTGCCATAGCAGCCGGTTGATTTGCAACAATTCCTAATGTTCTTCCCTCTAAACGGGCAAAACCAACTACAATATTTTTTGCAAAATCTTCTTGAACTTCACGAAAACTAGCATCATCAATTACACAATCAACTACTTTTCTAATATCATAAGGAACATTAATATTTTCTGGAATAATGTGCTTTATTGATTCTAGTTTGGACGTATTAAATTCAAATTGCTTTGGTTGAGGAGGTAATTCATTTGCATTTTGAGGGAAATATGTCACTAAATCTCGCACTTTTTTCAAACATTCCACATCATTTGCAGCGATGAAATGATTGACACCTGATTTTTCAGCATGTGTTTTTGCACCACCCAAATCTTCAGAAGATACTTCTTCATGCGTCACAGTTTTTACAACATTTGGTCCTGTTACAAACATATAAGAAGTTTCTTCAACCATGAAAACAAAATCTGTCAATGCTGGCGAATAGACTGCTCCACCCGCACAAGGCCCCATGATTACAGAAATCTGCGGAATCACACCAGAAGCTCTTGTATTTCGATAAAAAATATCAGCATAACCAGCAAGAGAAACAACACCTTCTTGAATTCGCGCACCACCAGAATCATTGATTCCAATAAGAGGAGCACCATTTTTCATTGCCAAATCCATCACACGACAAATTTTCGCAGCATGTGTTTCTGATAAAGAACCTCCAAGTACGGTGAAATCTTGAGAAAAGACATACACTAAACGACCATGAATTGTTCCAAAACCTGTAACAACTCCATCACCAGGAAAATGTTGCTTATCTAAGCCAAAAGTTGTTGCTCTGTGCTCAACGAATTGTCCAATTTCATTGAAAGAATTTTCATCAAGCAATACCGTTAATCTTTCTCTAGCGGTTAATTTACCTTGTTGGTGCTGTTTATCAATTCGTGTCTTTCCTCCACCCAAATGCGAGGATTCACGACGATTTATTAGATCTTCATTTCTATTCATACTTATTGTATTTCCTTGCTTGTGACATAGGTTAACAAAGATAATTTTAAATCTCAAAGTGAAAGGTTCAACTCAAAAAAATATGACTTATAAAAAATAACCGTATCTACTAAATCCGTAACAAACTTTTCCCTAAATTTGTGTCTAAATTTAAAAATGAATTCTATGAAAAAATTATTTAGTTTAGGTTTAGTAGCTATGTTGGCGCTAACGGCAGTAGTAAGTTCTTGTGGTAAATACGAGGAGGGTTCAAAATTCACTTTACTTTCTGCAAAGTCAAGAGTAATAAATGATTGGGCGTTAACAAGTGTTACTTATAATGGTACAGAGGTTATTAGTTTATATCCAACTGTTAAAATCTCTATTAAGAAGGATGATACTTATACTACTTCATTTACTTCAGGTGGATTTACAACTACAGAACCAGGAACTTGGGCCTTTAACAGTGATAAAACAGCTTTGTTAATGACAGCAACAGGTTCTACAACAGTAGATACTCAAACAATTATTATGTTGAAAAGCAAAATGATGAAATTGAAAAGTGTTGATAGTGGAGGAGGAATTACAATCATGACTCTTGAGCAACAATAAGATTTAATAATAAATTTGAAAAGGTCGGCACTAGTCGACCTTTTTTTATATCGAACCTTTTGCTTTTAGTTCAAGGTATTTGTTTATCGTATTTATTGAAAGTTCTGAGGGCAAAGTCAAAATAGTTTGTATACCATTTTTCTGCAACTCCTGAGTAATTCTACTTTTCATTGATGTCATTCTTTCTGCAACAGTAGATTGATAAATCTCTCTAATATTTTTCGCCTGTTGAAAAGCAAGTTCTTGTAAATCTGTGTTTTGAAAGAATACGACTACTAAAACATGCTTTTGATTCAATCTTCTTAGCATTGGCAATGCCCTTCTCATTGCGAATTCTGTTTCAAAATTAGTGAACAATACTAAAAGAGAACGTGTTTTGATTGTTCGTCTGACCGATTGATACAACAATTCATAATTCGGTTCAAGGTAATGTGTCTTTTGATTGTAAAGTTCTTCAATAATTCGGCGCATTTGTCCACCAGATTTATCTGCGGGTAATTGTGAGCCGATTTTATCTGAAAACGTAATTAGTCCTGTTTTATCACCTTTTCTTAGTGCAATGTTAGCAAAAACCAAGGTTGAATTGATTGAATAATCCAACATGCTTAATCCTTCAAATTGAACTTGCATGTTTCTACTTTTATCAATAATGCAGTAAATATGTTGGGATTTTTCTTCTTGGTATTGATTCACCATCAACTCATTTCGTCTACTAGTTGCTTTCCAATTGATCGTTTTTACTTCATCCCCCTGAACATAGTTTTTAATTTGTTCAAATTCACTTGTATTGCCAATTCGTCGAATTTTCTTGATTCCAGAACTTGTTTTTTGTTTCTGAAAAACCAATAATTCAAATTTTTTCATTTGAAGAACTGAAGGGTAAACTTTTACTAGTTCTTCAGCTTGAATTGTGATTTTCCGACTGATCAAATTAAAAACTGAAGAGACTAAAAGAAATACATTTCCAAATTTATATTCTCCTCTTTCTTTCGGGGTAAATTCATACGTAAAATTCCGCTTATCATGTGGCTTCAAAAACGCTTTAAAAACCTTTGAACGTTCTTGCATTTCAACTGGGAATCCTTCATGCAACAGAAAGGATATTGGTTGAGCTGATTGATTGGTAACACTTATTTCAACCTCATTTATATCTCCCAAATTCAATCGGTTTTGCACCTTCCTTTTTACAACTAATGGCTCTTTCGTTGTAAATGTTAGAAGCGCATCTAACAAGGTCAAGCCAAAAAGTCCAAGTATAGAAATTTCTCCCACAACAAATAATGATTCAACAGCAAACGATGCTGCAAACAAAAGTATTATTCCAGCAAAAAGCAGGAAGAAAAACCGCGTTAAAAATATGGCAGAAAGAACCCTCATTTATTATCTAGGAACTTCAATCGTTTGAATAATTTCGTCGATTACATCTTCGATTGAGATTCCTTCCATTTCCGCTTCAGGAGTAAGTATTAATCGGTGATTTAACACTGGTTTTGCGACAAACTGAATGTCTTCAGGCGTTACAAAATCTCTGCCTCTTATACCTGCAATTGCTTTTGCAGATTTGAGGATTGAAAGTGAAGCACGAGGAGATCCTCCTAAATAAATTTTGCCGTGATTTCTTGTTTTATGCGTGATTGCCGCAATGTACTTTACCAAATTATCTTCAATGATTATTTTTCCAACAATATCTTGAATTTTTTGAATTTCATTTGCATTAAAAACAGGCTTAACCTCATTTAAATCTGGCGCTTTAATACTGTTTTTGAACTTATGAAGAATTTCTTCCTCTTGATGTAATTCAGGATAATCTAACTTTATTTTGAATAAAAAACGGTCTAATTGTGCTTCAGGTAAATTGTATGTTCCCTCTTGTTCAATTGGGTTTTGAGTTGCGACCACTAAAAAAGGAAAACTCATTGGATACATTGTTCCATCATACGTAATTTGACGTTCCTCCATTACCTCAAATAAAGCAGCTTGTGTTTTAGCTGGGGCACGGTTTATTTCATCAATTAATACAATATTTGAAAAAATTGGTCCTTTTTTAAAATAGAAGGTTGAATCTTTCATATTGTAAACGCTTGTTCCCAGAACATCAGAAGGCATCATATCGGGTGTAAATTGAATTCTTGAGAAATCAACATCCAACGCTTTCGCCATTACTTTTGAAGACAAGGTTTTTGCAACACCAGGCACCCCTTCCAATAAAAGATGTCCATTCGTAAAAATTCCTGCAATCATTAATTCAACCATGTTGTGTTGACCAATAACAAAGCGAGAAAGTTCAAGGCGCACATCATTTACTTTCGATGCTACCCAAACCAAATCAGGATTTTGGCGTTCAAATCCATAAGAATCAGGTTCTACTTTTGCTACAACTGGTTCAATTGGTTGATTAACCGATTCATTTTCGGTCGATTCATTTGGCATGTATTTGGAAAAATCATTTTCCTCCTGCCCTTCCGTATTATTTATTTCTTCATTCATCCTACTTCTAATTGATGGTGTTTAGCAATAAATTTATCTAGCTGAGTTTTATCAAAGCCGTTTAATTCAAGGTTTATTATCGTTATTTTTCTATTGTTTGTGAATTGCATTTGAATTCCATTATTTATGCGAGAAATATGCAAAAGATCTTTTATCGATAATACTTTTTTCTTCCCGAAAATAGGATAGTAATTAACTGATTCAAAATCAATAGTTAATAATGGTCTCACTAATCTTCTAATTCCTATTGCTGTTATTAATACTCCCAAAGGCCAGAGCAAGATTCCAATTCCAATAGCTGAAACCAAGTAATAGAATCCGAGTAAAATAACAAAAATTCCACTTAACAAAAGTAGATAAGAAATCCATAAATTACGTTGAATTAAAAATGTTTGATTTTCAATTCGTTCCAACATTTTAAATGAAATCATCCCAGTTTGCAAATAAAAAGCCCGTTGTTTTTTTGCAACTTCAACAATATATTGATTGTTAATTACTGATTTTGCTGTAGGCTCAAATAAGAGCAATAAATCTCTAATTTCAGATTCTGGCAAAGTAGATTTCTCAACTAAAATTCGAATTTCTCTTTCACGATCTTCCGTTCGGCGAGAAATATCAATGAAAAAGTGTTTATTCACAGCATCATAAAAATTCTTACGTTGAACTTGAAGAATTCCAAGCGGGTGCTGTTTTGCTAAATATATTGAAGTAATTGTTTCAGCAAAAGCCAGGGACATGTTTTTCTTTTTGGTAAGATAAGGAACAATTGGCTGCATCCGTTTTGCTCGAAAAAGCATAAATAATATTAAACCTAAGAATATCAATCCCAACGCTACTATAAAAGCAGGGCTTTTAAGTATAAATTTCAAATAGCTATTATCTTCTCTCTCAGCATCACCTTCTGCATCATCCAAAAGCGAATCATCTAAATTCTCTTCATCCAATAGTCTACCTAATTCTAACAAATAAACTTGTTTTTCTTTTGATAGATTATTGAGCACGAATGAAGTATAACGATAACCTTCTGGTCTTTTTAATTGATAATTGAAAAATACTTCTGGATTTGTATGAAGAAGAATAGATCCTTTTCCCAATTTTATGCGAATAAAATTACTCATCTCCATGAAGGACGAAAGCGATTGATAAGTAGAATCTATGGGTTCAATAGAAGAAAATGCTTTCCATTCATGCGCTAATGTATCATTTTGATAGATGTAATACATTGGGAATTTGTTCCGTTGAACGAAAATGTTGACGCTATCAGCATAATCGTAACTAATTTCATACGATTTAAAAAAGCGTTCAATCAAATTTTCTGTCAATTTGTTGTAACTGATAAACAAGTCACTTCCAGTTTTAACACGGCTTAATATTGTATCTATTTCCCGATTTTGAAGACCAAATCTATTTCCAACAAATAGCATTGTAACATTTTGTTTTTTGCTAAGAATAGAATCTAATTGAATCCAATCAGTAATTGGTTGAATTATTTTACCTGAATCCACATGAGCGCGCAAAAGTTGATCAAAAAGGAAAAGTCCATATGGATCCTTATCATTCGACTTAAATTGTACATCCCAATTTTCAGAAACGTATGGATTTCTTATACTTTTGACGGTAGAGACTGGATTGCCTAATAGCCATACCACCATCGCGACAAATGCCAAGATGAATACCACCAACCCTATTTTCGTTTGTTTATTCATTCGAAGGATTGAGTGATTTATAATACTTTAGTAATGTTGGTTGAAGTTGGTTAAAAATATCCTTATCAATTTCATATTCACCGTACCAAACTAAGTCATAGATTCGAACACATTCTCTAAAAATATCATTAACGGGCTTTCCTGTCAATTCTAATAAATAATGGTGATTCGTTTTATCTTTTTTCCATTGAATCCAATTCTTACGGATTAATTCTTTCAAAATGAATGTAAA
This sequence comes from Flavobacteriales bacterium, assembly GCA_947505255.1. GTDB lineage: Bacteria > Bacteroidota > Bacteroidia > Flavobacteriales_D > Crocinitomicaceae > M0103. The sequence continues at coordinate 6,260 of CANNKP010000021.1, read as the reverse complement.
ATAGATTCTAATTCCTTCTCTAAAATCGCCCCGTTCTAATGCTTCCTCTAGTCGTTGTTCGAGTTCAGTTTTAGTTATCACTTCTGGATTCCAATCATTTTGAATATCTTGAAGCACTGCATTATTTGAAGGTTGTTTGTTTTTAAGCCACCAATAAAGTAAAATTATGACAGCAATAATTAAAGCACTAAATAACAGGATTTTCCAAAATGAAATCGGAATAGTTGGGCCATCAAAATCAGGCAAATCTGGTCCGTCAATATTAGGTGGATCAATGTCTGGCAAAGTAATAGGTTCCGGTTTTTGAATCTCAGGGTCGGCTCCTAAAGTTCCTCCATTTTTACCAGAATTCTTGCCAAATTGCTTTTCTCTATTCTGTTTTATTTGTTGAGGATTGTATTGAATTCCTTGAGAACTACTTCCATTATTGGTAGTTGTATAATTATTCTCTTCCTCCTTTAATGAGGATGGGCTTGAGCCGTACCAATCTTCGGGACCTTTATAATTTTTCTTCTTTTGGTATTTTAGGTATTCTTTTTCTTGTTTCCATACTTTCTTTTTCAGGTCTTTTCCATCAGCTTGCGAAAAACAGACAAGTGCTAAAAAAACAAACGATATGGAAAAAATTAACCTATTCAAAATCAACTTGTTTTTCTTGATACCGGTTTCTTTTTCCAAATTTCTGAAACCCTTTTTTCAAGCTAGCAGCTTCAGTTTTATCAACTTCAGAAAAATAACTTAATCCTGCGGTAATTGCCACTAAAGGAACAATACCAAGGAAAAATAATACGTAAAACAATTGTCGAACAACGTTTCCTACAACCATATAATCATCTGTGAATTCTCGTCCAATTCTTTTGGCCAATTCTGACAACATATCGAGGAAATCTTTCATCATTGGTTCATTTTGATAAGTCTCTTGAATACTAAAAACAAATGCAAAAGGCTGCGAAATAATCATCACAAATGCAACCAAAAGAACAATCACCAACAATGATTTACCAAAATGATTCTTACTAAAAGTAAACCCTTTTTTGAATCGCTTAGCAAATGAAGCATCATCTAGTCCCATTGTTGCACCAATCAAATAGAAAAACGGAATTAAGACAAAAAGCCAGCTTAACAAATACCAAGGAAGACAAAAGACGATTGCCACTACAAACAAATTGCCTAACCAAATTGGTAAAAATCTTTTTTTACAATACTGAAAATAACGTTGCCATGAAAAAGGCTCATCACCTGTTTTCATCGACCAAAAAACTGCTGAAAAAATTACAGCAACAATGAAAGACCAACCAATGCAAACAAGTATATCTTGAAGAGAATGAAAATCATATCCAATCATGATTGACAATTGAGAAGACCAATCGTACCAATATTGGAACATTAATTCTGAGTAACGATTACTATCTTGAAGATAGATTAAACCAATAGCTAAAGGAAGAGCCAGTGTTAAAATCACTTTACCAAACTTATGAAAGTACATTCTATAGAACTGAAAAGAGTCGGACAAGATTTGCCCGATAGTTCTAATTTTCAAGAAAATAAAAGGCAGTGGTTTACGAAAAGGGGCTGTTTCCTCTTGATCCACTAAATGAGGATATTTTCGAGCAATATAAATCGGATAAAAAACATAAACGAACAAAATAGCTCCAAAAGACCCAAAAATAATAGCCCATTTCGACCATTCAGTCAAATCTTGGTAATTGTGTGTCACATAACTTTCTAAAAACCCTGCTGCAATGATAAATGGAACTAAACTCATCATTATTTTCAATCCTCTTTTCGCAGATAATTGCATCGATTGTAATCGTGTATATGATTTTGGGAACAACAATCCATTTCCAGCAGTAATCCCCGCTCCACCAGCCAAAACTATTGCTGATATTTCAAAGGATCCATGAATCCAGATTCCTAAAAAACTGGTGATTAACAATCCTTTCATATAAAAGAAGTACTGAAAGGCACCAAGCATAACCCCATTATAAAACATTAGAATATGAGTTCCAATTGTAAAGAAAAAGCCTATGAAAAAGGTTAAAAATGCCACTTTCATATTATTTGTTGTAATTTGAACAAACATACTTAGTTGATCATTACTTTCATAAATGGCCAATGGATTGCCGTTTTTTATATTTTCTAAGGTTGTTTCAACATATCCATCACCCATTACCATTCTTGGAAAATCAGGGTCAAAATGCGTTGTAATAACACCTACAAAACAGTATGCCATAAACGCCAATAGAGCAAATAGCAAGTTTTTTCGTGAGCGATAAATTTCTAAAGGCAATGAAATTTGCCAAACCGTAATGAGTTTTTTGAGCGATTCGCCTTTTTGCTTATGAACCCCTGTAAAAATCTTTTGGGCCAGTTGATTCAAATAAACCCTAACTGTTCTTCGCTTATAAAATGTTTGGGCATAACTTAAATCATCGGTTAAATCCATGTATAAATTACTTAATTCTTCTGGGTCATGAGAATTTGAGGCATAGAGTTTTTCGAAGCGAGTCCACTTCTCCTTATTCTGATCTATGAAGGATGTTTCTTTCATTTTACGGCGAAGTGTAAATATAAAAGAAATTGGTTAAATAAATGCGGTGACTTGAGGGTTGATAGTTGCAAAAGTGATAAGTGATGAGTGATGAGCGATGCACTGAGCTGGACTCCACTGAGTTTATCGAAGTGTCGAATTGTGATGAGGTGATAGTTTAGAGTTAAAAAAGTGATCAGTTACATGAGATTAAATGAATGTCCCTTAGGGATTAAATAGCTCTAGCAAATTTTAATTTGCGTAAATTTTTATCCCGTAGGGATTACACCATTTTTTGAATAGTATTTCAATTATTTTGAGGTACGATGTGAAATCTCCAGTTTCCCAATTTTAAGATAAAAACCACCGGAGCGTTTTGCTGTTGCTTTAGCGGTTCTAAAATCTACTTCTTGTTTTACAACATTTGCTAAACGATTTGTAATTGGGCTGATTGGGTTATTCATGTCATTAAATCCAAGAATTGTATAATCAGAAGGTTCTTCATTTACTCGCTGGTCGACATGAGTATAAGCCATTTTATTTTCAATAATATCGTACGAGAGAGCATTATTTTTTAACTCTTTAGGATCTCGAGGAATCAACCTTTTAATAAAGAAATTCGCTTTCTTTTCTGGAATTACAGCGGCAAAATTTATATCGTCCGAGGTATTTTCAAACACAGGAACAAAAGAATCGGACTCTGTTTTTTGACTTTTATTGTTTGGAACATTTTTAATTTGCTCATTTTTTTGATAAGGCACTTTTTTTATTTCGTTGAATTTCGAAATAGCAGTTTCGTTATCAGTAATCCCATTTGACGTTGAATTCCACAAGAAAAATAATATGGCAACACTTGCCGCAACGGCCAAAGAAATAAAAGGCCAAAGCACAATTTTTTTGGATTGTTTTAGCGAATCTTTGTCTGCAAATACAATAGATTTATCTGCAAGAAGATGTGTTGCAGCATATATTTTTTGTATTTGAATCAATTCCGGGTGTTTTGAAACAAAGTCAGTCAATTCAGCTTTCTTCTCTTCTGACAATAAATTTTCCGTTTCTGCTATTAGAAATTGTTCTGAATTATTGAGTGTTATTGCAGTTTCATTGAAAACCAATTGTTTCAAATTTGCTTTGAATGATGAATCTAAAGATGCGTTTTCAAATCCATAAATTGGCAGTTCTTCGTCCTCAACTTTCAGATGCGGGTTTTCCTCCAAAAACGCAAGCAACAACGTAGCATCTTCCTCACTCAAATTCCCTTCTAGGAAATCAAGGTAAAAAGCTTCGTAATTATATATGCTAATGCGTTTCATGCTGTCTATTTGGGATTTATTATTCAGGATTTGTAATTTGTAATTTGTAATTTGTAATTTGTAATTCCTTTATACAACTAATTCTAATCGTTTGATGTAGTCTTTCAAAGCTTGTCTTGCCCGAAAAATGTACACTTTCACTTGTGATTCACTCAATGCTGTTATTTCCGCAATTTCAGCGTAATTATAACCTTCATAATCACGCAACAAAACAACCGTTTTCTGTATTTCTGGTAATTTATCTAATGCTTCATTCAAGATTTTATCTAAATCGAAGGAAATAGAAAACTCAGTTGTCGCTGTATGTTCTACTTTTTCAAAATCACCGTTTCTTTTTTCTTTGTTTACCCAATCTACAATAGCATGATACGCCGTTGTAAACAAATATGACTTCACCTTTTCATATGCAACTTCTTCATGTTTGACCCACACTTTCATGAATGTTTCCTGCACCACATCCTTAGCCGACATCTCATTTTTGAGATGCTTCAAAGCGAATCGGTAGATGTTGTCCGAATACGCATCAATCGCCAAGTTGTATTCTTTGGTAGTCATTTTATCTTTGGGTTCCGATGTTATACCGAATCGCTTTCATGTAAGGCTTTTAAAAAGCCAACAGAAAGTCGTTCGGCATAATACTCCTATTTCAATTAAACCATCTTATTAGCGGTTTCGTATTAGACTAGCAAGTTACAAAAAAGTTACAGGAGGCGGAAAAATAAAATTATTCAATCACATATTTGCACTTATCTCAAAAAGCTCGGCATTATGGGTGTTGTCGATGCAAATACACTTAAATGAATTTTTTAAAATTGTTTTAAGGCTGTCATTATTTACCAGAACTTTGTCATTCACTGAAAGGGTTGAAATATCATACACAATTTCAATTTTTTGTCCTTTTGCTGCTAATTTATATTTGTAAAACAACAAAGACCCATTCCATCCTTGGTGAAATACTTTTAATCCATTTAAAGATTCATTCTTTTTAATTTTATTGAAAAGATACATTTCTTTTGATTCTAATTTGATTTCACCGTCACTGATTGAATTTCCTTGTGACTTACTAAATTGAATTAAATAAGGATAGAGAAATAGGAGCGTTACAATCATGCTCTTTTTCAAAAAATTTAAATGCTTTTCTCCTTTTTTGATGTGTTGAACTAAATAATAAATTGGATAAGCCGCAATTAAAGCTAGATATGGAAATAGTGGCATATCGTACCAATCTAATTTGGTAACCGAAATCGTGATAATTATCAGATAAACGACAATAAACAAGAAGACTATTTTTAGAATGTTGGTATATTGATTTTCATCTTTAAAAAAGATAAATAAGGCACCTACAACAAAGAAAGACGACCAAATTGAAAACCTTAAATTGAACAAGTTATCTGCATAAAAGAAGGTTGATTGCGAATGATTTTCTACCACAGTTGTCATTCTTCCAGCATCTTTGAAAAAGACTTCATTTAAGTATCCAGGGGCATCTAATTCTCGCAAATACAGAAGACTTCCAATTGAAAAAACAAAAAACAGCATTCCTAAAATGAAATACCAATTTATAGTAAATGCCTTGAAGTGCTTTTTGTAGATTAAAACGATAATATATGCTGGAATAAATAGAAGACCTGCATATAATTTTATTGAAACAGCCAATGTAATAAATAGGAAAAACAAAAGGACATTCCTTTTTTCCTTTGTGAGAATAAATTCAATAAAATAGAGGTTTGAAACTAAAACAAATAAAGTAAGTAACGAATCTGAATCTGCTGTTCGGGCAGTATGATAATGCACAAATCCATAAGAAGTCAACAAAATTAATGCGGCAATCCATGCCCATAAATAATCAAAATGTTTGGCTGTAAATCTGAATAAAATTAAAACCGAACAGCAAGCTGCCAAGGCTGATGGAAATCTAACAGCAAATTCAGTATATCCAAAACATTTAACACTTAAAATTTGTAACCAGCTGGTTAATGGGGGTTTTGTGTTAAAATAATCAGGGAAATTATCATAATACAACGAAAACCATTTTCCATTGTGCATCATTTCATAGGAATTCACCGCAAACATGGATTCGTCCCACCATCTCATGTGAAAACTTCCCAATTTCAAGAAGACAATTGGAAAAATTAAAAGTATTAATAAAAGGTAATTAAGATAAACTTTCCTTTCCTTTCCTAATGAAATCATTTTAAAAATCGATTAGATTAAAGACAAGATAAAACAATTTTAATCAAAATACGATTTATTCTCGAATCGCCTTAATTCCAGGCAATTCAATTCCCTCCAAATATTCGAGCATTGCTCCACCACCAGTAGAAACATAGGAAACTTTATCAGCCAACTTGAATTTATTAATTGCAGCAACAGAATCACCTCCACCAATCAATGAAAAGGCACCTTTTGCTGTTGCT
>CANNKP010000020.1 GCA_947505255.1 Flavobacteriales bacterium | reverse complement strand
CGAATGGTTTAGATAATCATTTTTCATTATCTGATAAAAATTCGAATGTAATGAATGAAGTGCAAGATAAATTTTTTCAAGAAGCATTTCAAAAGAGTTTGACAATACTAGATGATAAACACAAAGAAGTTTTTTCATTAAGACATTTAGAAGGCCTATCTATAAAAGAAATTGCTGAAGTGTTAGAAATAAGTGATGGGACTGTAAAATCGCGCTTGTTTTATGCAACAAAATATTTGGCAGAAAGTTTAAAAGAGTTTAATCCTGTAGAAAATCGATAAAGATGGAAAAGGAATTAGTAGATATAATTGAAGATAAAAAATTTATTGAATTGTCTTCTTCTGAAAGGGAATCATTGAAAGAATGGTGTTCAACTGAAGAGGAATTTGATCAATTGAAATTGGTGTTTTTGGGAGTTGAGGAAATGAAAACGGCTCATATTATGACTCCAAGAGCTGAAACGAAAAATTCGTTGGACGCTATTTTTGCTCAAAAACATAGCAAGATTCCACCGGTATTTTGGTACAATACAGTTTTTTCTGTTTTATATCCAACCGATAAACCAATTCAAAGAAGACCCTTGATGCAAATTGCGGCAATTGGATTACTCTTTTTGTTAGTTTATCCTTTTGTTTCAAATAATAAATTAATTGAATCAACTCCCCAATTAGCAAAAGTTGAGGAGCCAACTGCCAAAGAAGAATTAAAGGTTTTGTCTACTGAAAAAGATAAAACGATTATTGAGAATTTAGATGAAAACATAACGGAATCACCTCTGACAAGAGTGCATGAAAGTACTATTGAAATGACTCCTAGTGATGACGAATTGACTATTTCTAATCCTTCACCATCTGTTGCCTCTGCTGGGTATGCTTGTTCCACAGATGCTAGAGTTGATGCTTCCTCAAGTTTGACTGGAGCTGTTTCAGATCATCCAGATGGGATATTTATTGGAAGTTCTACAAACTCATTTTCTCAAGCTGCAAGTTCTCAACCAGCTGTTTTTGATTTGTTGACAGCATCGTTTTAAAGAATGGTTTAGAATGTTAATGATTTTATCTTAAGAGTATTTTCTCGAGGTTCAAACATGTTATTGAAGTGCTGAAAAATAAGTTTTGAACTAAGATTTTAAGAATGTTCGTAATATTGCGAATTCGCGAATTCGCGAATTCTCGAATTCGAAAATTGGAGAAAACTGACTGAAAAAATCAAAGGAATGATACCGCCTTAAATGGTCACCACAAAATGTTCTTTCACTTGTTGCATTCGTTTTAGTATTATCCCCATTCTGAATAAATCCATTGTCACGTGGTAATCTTGTGAATTACAAATTTCCTTCCAAGCAGAAAACATAGAATTGCTCCAACGAATATCATCAAGTATAAACAGAGTGTCATTGTGAGTATGCGGATTTAATAATTCCAAATAGTTTTTTAATGCTGTGCCATCGTGATGCCCATCAATAAACACGATGTCGAATTTTTCTCCAGAATATGATTCTAAAAAGGAACTGAATGTTGTATGGATACTTTCAATATTCTTGCAATTCAATTTACTGAAATTCCCTAATGCTTCATTCCTTGTTGCGCGACAAGCTTCAACGGTTACAATGATTGAGTCTGAATTCCCCTTACTAAAATGGATCGATCCTATCCCCAACGATGTTCCAAATTCTAAAATACGTTTCGGTTTATAAAATGCTGAAAGTTGGTAAAGTAGATTACCATATTTTCCTTTTGAAGAGCTTGTTTTAAATAGTTGAGAAATCTGGCGTTCATTACTTAGCTTCTTTGAACCGACGCCAAAATCTTCAATTGTAATTGCTCGATTATCTGATTTTAAAGATTTGAACAATTTTTCACGCTCTTCAAGAAAGTTTTCATCGAGTGAAATTTGCATGCACTTATCTACAAAATCATAAACAAAAGGAGAATGTGTTCCATGTCTTCCTTTGGAGTTCCAACGATATTTTATATATTCGAGAGCTAAATTCACAATACAAATTAAAGAAAACTTTCTCCAATTCATGAAATATCAGTTCACAGAAGTAGAAATTCTAAAGCAAAAAAACAAAGTATTTAGTCATAATCCTGAATTAGAGCTAGTTGAGCCATGCAGAATTGGTGAAGGAGTTTTGCGGCTAACTTCTGCTGAAAAGGAAAATTATTCTAAAATGTATCGAAAATATACCGCTTCAGTAAGTTTTTTTATTCCAGCTTCAGGTTCAGGATCTCGAATGTTTCAATTTTTACATGATTTTTTAGATGAACCGAATAATGAGAATAAAAGCCATGTTGAACGATTTTTAAATTCAATTTCTGATTTTGCATTTTTCAAACAAATTCCAACAGAAATGCAAAATGTTCTGCTTAATCAATCTATTTCGTTTGAAGCAATAGTTGCTTATTTATTAGATAAAGATGGTTTGAATTTTGGACATTTACCAAAAGGATTGATTCCATTCCATAATAATGAAACTGAGATTTTAAATCCATTTCAAGAGCAGGTTATTCAGGGGGCTGAATTAGGAAAAACTGATTTGTCGTTTCATTTCACGATTCAATTGGCTTATGAAAATGAAATTCAAAATGCAATTCAATCAATTAAATCCTCCAAAACATCATTTTCTGAGCAATCTGTTGAAACGAATTCCATTGCATTCAAAGAAAATGGCGAAGTTTTTTTAAATGATGAAAATGAAATTGTTTCTCGTCCAGCTGGACATGGAGCGTTATTATCCCATTTAAATAAAATAAACGATGAAATTATTTTCATAAAAAACATTGATAATGTTCAGCATCCAAAAAATACTGCAATTGCATTAGTTACGTGGCAAGAATTAGGTGGTGTTTTGTTACAGTTTAAGAAAGACGCGTTGAAAGTGTTTTTAAATCCTACGATAGAATCTCTAATAGGAATAAATAACAAATACCAAGGATATTCTGATTCTCAAATTGAAAAATGTTCAACCACTGAAGAAATCAAAGCGTTGTTGAACCGACCAACTAGAGTTTGTGGAATGGTGAAGAATGAAGGTCAGCCTGGTGGTGGACCTTTTTGGATCAATGACCAAGGAGTAATTTCAAAGCAAATTGTAGAAAAATCTCAGATTTCAAATAATGCTGATCAAAATAAAATTTTGATTCAAAGTACCCATTTTAATCCAGTATTGATTGCGGCTTCACCAAATTCATTAGAAGGAAAAAACCTTGATCTAAATGAATTTTGTGATGATAAAAAGTACTTTATCGTTCACAAAAAACACCATGGTCAAAAAATACGTTTTATAGAACTTCCAGGTTTATGGAATGGCGGAATGGCTTTTTGGAACACGATTTTTGTTGAAGTTCCAAATGTAACGTTCAGTCCGGTAAAAACAGTACTAGATTTATTGGATGAGGCGCATAAAGATTGAAAAAAATAAGCATTATAATATCACTCCAGCCGCAACTGTATTATTCGTATTCTCATTTATCAAAATAAAAGCACCTGTTTTTCTGTTGTGTTTATAGGAATCAAAACTTACATTTTCTGCTGTTTTAATATGTACTTTGCACAATTCATTCAGTTGAATTTGACCTTCACCTTCTTCGACTTTGTAACTGTGAATGTTGATTTTTCCAATTACTTCCTTAATCACTGCTTTACTGGTAAAACTATTTTGTTGGAAGATTAATTTCTGACCATTTTGAAAGGATTTATTGTCCATCCAACAAATTGTTGCTTCAATATTGTTGTCATTTTGAATCGATTGATTAAAAGGTAAAATCGTACTTCCTCGGCTTACATCTAAATCATCTGATAAATGGATGATTATTGGTTCTCCAGCATGAGCTTCGTGCACTTCAAGTCCATTTTTTTCAATTTTCTCAATAGTTGTTTGACTATCTAAAGGATAAATGGAAATTTTATCACCTTTTCGAAAAGTTCCGCTTAAAATACTTCCTGCATAACCTCTGTAATCATGCAGTTCATCTGTTTGAGGTCGAATCACATATTGGACTTGGAAACGACTTTCTTTCGAAGTTTCTTCATGATCAATTTCAACATTTTCCAAAAAATCGAATAGGGTAGTACCTTTATACCAATTTATTTTTTCAGATTTATTCACAACATTATCTCCAGCCAAAGCACTGACAGGAATAAACGATATTTTTTTAATTCCGAGCGGCTCTGCAAATGCTAAATAATCTTTTTTTATTTGTTCAAATACTTCTTCTTTGAAGTCAACTAGATCCATTTTGTTGACACAAATTAATATGTGAGGAATTGCCAACGTTCCTGTGATAATACTGTGTCGTTTGGTTTGTTCCGTAATACCATTTCGCGCATCAATCAATATAATCGCTAAATCTGTATTAGATGCTCCGGTAAACATGTTTCTTGTATATTGAGCATGTCCTGGTGTATCAGCAATAATGAATTTTCGTTTGTCCGTTGTAAAATATTTATACGCAACATCAATTGTTATCCCTTGTTCTCTTTCTGCTCTCAACCCATCTGTTAGTAATGCCAAATCAATTTCAGTATTAAATCCTGCAGATTTACTTTGCTTTGTCAATGTTTCAAGGATATCTGTTGAAATAGATTTGCTATCATATAATAAGCGGCCAATCAACGTACTCTTTCCATCATCAACATTTCCTGCAGTAAAAAATCTTAAAAGTTTCATTTGTTTTGCAATTTCATTTTTTATAATTAAAAATAGTCGAACGGACTTCGAGCGATAGTCGATATGGGAATTCAGACTTAAAAATAGCCATTTTTTTTTCTGTCTTCCATTGCTGCTTCACTAGCTCTATCGTCCATTCTTGTTGCACCACGTTCTGATATTTTTGTTTCTGTAATTTCATCAATTATTTCATCAACTGAAGAAGCTACACTTTCAACTGCAGCAGTGCACGTCATGTCGCCGACTGTTCTATAGCGCACATTTCTAGTTACAATTGTATCGTTTTCATCAAGTTGGATAAACTGATTGATATTCATTAATTGACCATTCTCCGTTATAAGGCAATCACGTTTATGCGTAAAATAGATAGAAGGAAGTTCAATCTTTTCTCTTTTGATGTAATTCCAAACATCTAATTCTGTCCAATTTGAAATCGGAAAAACGCGGACATTTTCACCTTTATCAACTCTGCCATTATAAATATCCCAAATTTCGGGACGTTGTTTTTTAGGATCCCATTGACCAAATTCATCTCTAACTGAAAAAATTCGTTCCTTGGCTCTTGCTTTTTCTTCGTCTCTTCTTGCACCACCGATGCATGCGTCAAATTCAAATTCTTCGATTACATCAAGTAATGTGTAGGTCTGAAGTACATTTCGGCTAGGAAATTTTCCTTTCCCATCTTGAAGATTTCTTTGAATAATTGTATCTTCAACTTTTCTTATAATCAATTTTTCACCGATTTCACTTACAATTTGATCACGGTAATTCAATACTTCTTGAAAATTATGTCCAGTATCAACATGTACTAGAGGAAAAGGAAATTTCCCAGGTCGAAAAGCTTTTAAGGCTAAATGAACTAAGCAAATACTGTCTTTTCCTCCACTAAAAAGTAACGCAGGTCTATCAAATTGGCCAGCAACTTCCCTAAGAATATATATTGCTTCAGCTTCTAATTGATCTAAATAATCCATGCTCAATAATTCGTAATTCGTAATTCAATTTGTCGCGTTTATAATTCAGATTCCTTTTGTCATTCTTTCTCAGCACCATAGCCCAACTCCGTAATATTCACCTTCTTTTATCGATTCTATTAAAAGGTTGCTAGTTAATTCTTACAAATTCTTTATCTCGTTTATGAAATTGTATTGAATAGTGTGCTTTGCAATTTCATTTTTGACTTCTGTTAATTTCCATTTGGCCAGAGGAATTATTTTGTGAGTTTTCTCTCTTCGTCACAATCAATAATCGCTCATGATTAAAGATGTTCAGCAAGTTTAATTCTTAAGTCTGTTTTCCAAAATGCTATTAATTCTAAGTGTTTTAAAGAGAAAATATAGATTTGTTATCGATTTAAATATTTAACTAAAAAAATAAGATTAAAATAATTTTTGTCGTTTCAACATGTATTGCAATAATATTTGATCAACACCCTTATCAATATCAGCGGGCATGAAATCAATTTGGTAATTTGCACAACGCATTTTTAACTCGTTAAAATATTTTTTAATAGAATCCACATAGAATTCCTTTATTTCAGCGGGTTGAAGTTTTAAATTTTCACCAGTTTCCATGTCAACCAAATTATAAGGTCGGTTATCTAAATTAAAATCTACTTCTAATTTTTGACTAACTACATGGAATAATATTACTTCGTGTTTATTGTGTTTTAAATGTTGTAACGCTTGAAATAATTCATCTAATTTATCTGGATCATCTAATAAATCTGAGAAAATAACAACTAAACTTCTTTGATGACATAACTCGGCAACATCGTGAATTGCTTGAATAGCATTGGTGTCTTTTTTCGTTGTTTCAGAGTAATTTGTCATCCGTTTTTCTAACTCACTATAGAGATATCGGTGATGAGTCATGGATGATTTTGCAGCTGTGTGCAACTCAAGTTTGTCCGTAAACAAGGAAATTCCAACCGCATCTCTTTGTCGTTTTAACAGCTCAATCAAAGATGCCGCAGCATATACTGAGAATTCAAATTTATTCAATTCCGCATCTTTTGGAAAAAGCATTGAGCTTGAGCAGTCTATAACTATTTGACAACGAAGATTTGTCTCTTCTTCATATTTTTTCGTGAATAATTTTCCACTTCGAGCAAATAATTTCCAATCAATATGGCGTGTTGATTCTCCTTTATTGTATAATCTGTGCTCAGCAAATTCAACAGAAAACCCATGAAAAGGACTTTTATGTAAACCTGTAATAAATCCTTCAACAACTTGTTTAGCAAGAAGTTCAAGATTCCCGAAATGGGCCAATTTTAATCTGTCTATTTTTCCGTTCACGTTTTAAAATTAATGAAATTTATTGTTTGAATTGAATTGAAATTGAAACTTAAGTTTAAATGTGTGATTTCTAATTAAATTTACGAAAAGAAAATTAATATTTTGGACAATAAGACATATTACGAGCAACGAATAAAAAGCAATCAAGATGCATATCTTAAAGCGAAAAGACATCATCAATTAATTGGAACATTTCGTTTGATAGCGTTCGTTTGTGTTTTGTTATCTGCTTATATGTTTTGGGGAAATGTGGTTGTTCTTATTCCTATTGTCATTTTTTTAGTATTGTTTTTATTTTTAGTTCATCTTTCAGTTAATGCTAAATACGTGCGAAACAAATTCAAACTATTGATTGAATTAAATCAAAATGAATTGGAAGTTTTAAATGGCAATTGGTCAAATTTCAAAGAAGGAAGCGAATACAAAAATGCGCAACATCCTTTTGCTTTTGACATGGATGTTTTTGGGAAAAAGAGTTTTTTTCAATTGATAAATAGAACTGTTTCAAAGAAAGGATCTGATTTGTTAGCAGCACAATTGATGGATGGAAGTGAATTCGTTTCATTAACAAATGAAGCAATTTTGGATTTGTCTTCACAGCCTGATTGGTGTCAGGAATTTTTAGTTGAAGGAATGGTTTTTAAATCTGAAAATCTGGAAAAAGAATTTCAAAATATAAAAGAAAATAAGGTTTTTGAAGGTTTCTATTCAAAAACACTTAGATTCTTAATTCCAATTTCATCAATAACTGTTACGCTGCTTTTTTCATTAAACATTCTTACTAGCTCTGTTTTTGGGTTGTATATAATGTTGGTTTTCGCATTAGTTGGTAGAAATTTAAAAGTTGCTAATAGCATTTCTACCAAAGTCACCTCCTTTTCAAATCAAGTTAAAATGTTTCAACGACAGTTGTTGCTTTTTCGTCAAGTGGCAATTCATTCTGAGCAATTTAATAAAACACGCGATTCACTTTTTTCTAATCAAACCAACTTGTTAGATTCTTTAAATGAATTGGAAAAAATTCAAGGTAGAATGGATGTTCGAATGAATTTAATTGTTGGAACCGTTCTGAATTTCTTTTTGGCTTGGGATTATCTAGTACTCTATCAATGGGAGAAATGGCGAATTGAAAATGAAAATCATCTCGGTAAATGGGAGGAACAATTGGCGCAACTTGAAGTTTGGATTTCAGGCGCAATTTATAAGATTAATTACCCCGAAACTGTTTTTGCGAAATTTGATGAAAATAAACAAATTAATATCATTGGATTGGGACATCCATTTGTCCTTAAAGAGAAACGTATTGTTAATGACGTTTCGCTGAAGAATAATGAAAACTTCATGATCATCACTGGTCCAAATATGGCAGGTAAAAGCACTTATTTAAGGAGTCTTGGACTTGCAAATATTTGCGCTAATGCTGGCTTTCCTGTGCTTGCTGATTCTTGTGAAATGATGAAATTAAAATTGTATTCGAGCATGAGAACTTCAGATGATTTGACAGTCGAAAGTTCTTACTTTCATGCTGAATTGACACGACTTCGTTTCATAATGGATGCAATTGAAAAAGGGGAGAATGTGTTTATTATTTTGGATGAAATATTAAAAGGAACCAACTCAAAAGATAAAGAGATTGGTTCTGCGAAATTTCTTCAAAAATTGCAACGTTTAAATGCAAAAGGAGTAATCGCAACGCACGATCTCTCTTTGTGTAATTTGTCAAACGATAATTTGGCCTTTAAAAACATGTATTTCGATTCTACAATTACGGGAGATGTACTTTCTTTTGATTATCGAATTCGAGAAGGAATTTGTCAAAATATGAATGCGTCTTTTCTTTTGAAGCAAATGAAATTAGTTGATTAAAAAAGTGTGAAATGGTTATTTTTTTGTGATTTCAATTTTTTCATTAATTTCACGTTTAATTGACATGGTAAAATATCTTTTTATATTACTCTTTTCTTTTTCGGCTTTTTTGCTGAATGCTCAAGTAATTAATCCAAAGCACACCTTTAATATTGAACTCGGATTGCCAAATGGTTTTGTGAATAAACCTTTTAAAAATATTATGCAAGGATTAGTGAATGTTGCTCCTTACTATCAATATAAACTCAACAAACAATTTGTCGTAGGTTTGGGTGTTCGTTACGCTTATTTTGCAATCAATGAATTTAAAGTGCCTAAACCAACATATGGGGGAATGCACTCAGGAGGAATATTCGTTAAAGCAGGTTGGGAAAGATTCCATACAGAACATTTTGCTACTGAAATTGGATTGAAATTTGGCTACACTCAAAATTATTTTGTAACGGACAGAAATGATTCTTTAGGTTTAAATCCAGTTCAAGTGAATTCAACCTATTTAGAACCATCTTTCGGCTTGATATTAACTGCAGACGAAAGATCCTCTTATCGTCTAGTTGTCTCTTATGCTTTTCAAGGTTTCGGTTTTCGTCCAGATTTAATTGGCCTTGAAACCTTTGGTGGATATAATCCAGCTGATTTTAATAAAGTTACTTCTTTTTTAATCGTTGGATTTGGTTATACCTATTATTTTAAGTCTAAAAATTAGGTTGATTACAAATGAGGATTAGTTTCCATCAAATTTCCAAGGAGGATAATGTGCAGATTGCAAGTGTAATTCGTTCAGTTTTAAAAGAGCATGGAGTTGACAAACCTGGGACTGTTTATACTGACCCGACAACAGACGCATTATTTCAACTTTTTCAAATACCTGGAAGTGTTTATTGGATAGCGAAAATTGATGGTGAAATTATTGGTGGATGTGGGATTTTTCCAACTACAGGATTGCCAAAAGGTTATGCGGAATTGGTTAAATTATATGTGTCTTCTTCGGCAAGAGGAAAAGGGATAGGTTATCAACTGATGGAAATTTGTTTTGATTCTGCATTGAAAATGGGTTACAAGAAACTTTATTTAGAAACCTTGCCAGAATTAAATAAGGCAGTGAGTTTATATCAAAATTTAGGTTTTGAATTTTTGAAAGAACCAATGGGTGATTCTGGTCATTTTGCATGCGATATTTGGATGGAGAAGGATTTATTGAAATAATATATCTCATAATACAAGCTCATTTTTTTGTTGATTCGAGTATCTTTGATAAAAAAAAGTGTTCGTTCAAACAAATACAATTAAAGCTGTGAAGGCTTATTTCAAAAATCGACTAAACAGTCAGTTTTCTGAAAGTGAACTTAATTTCATGCTCAAGGAAGCTATTATTCAGCGGTTAAAGATTTCTAGAGTGGAATATATGTTGTGTGACGATCAATTGCTCTCAGAATCGGATTTATTGTATTTTAGAAGTATCGTTAAACGATTATTAAATAACGAACCCTTTCAATATATAATTGGCTTAACAGAATTCTTTGGATTGGAATTAATAACGGATTCTCGCGCATTAATACCACGTCCAGAAACCGAAGAATTGGTTCAGTGGATTTCCGAAGAATATGCTAATTCCGAATTATTTCAACTTGCTGATATTTGCACTGGTTCTGGTTGCATTGCATTAGCGTTGAAATCACATTTCAAAAACGCAACTGTTATAGCTACTGATTTCTCTCAAGAATCGATTGACTTAGCCAATGAAAACGCAATATTTGTAGGTTTAAATATTGAAACAATTCTTTTGGATGCAACAACAAATAATCCAATTCCAACCAAAAATGAAAATTCATTTGATTGTTGGGTTTCAAATCCACCTTATATTCCACATTCCGATCAATTGGAAATGTCTGCTAACGTATTAGAATTTGAACCTCACATGGCTTTATTTGTTGAAAATAATGATCCCTTGATTTTTTATAGAAAAATTGGTCAAAATGGACTTGTTTATTTGAAATCCGGTGGAAAATTGTTCTTTGAAATTCATGAACGTTTTGCTATTGAAACCACTGCTCTTTTAGAAGATTTGGGGTTTGTTAACATCCAATTGAGGAAAGATTTACAAGGTAAGGATAGAATGTTAAAGGCACAAAAGCCGTAACTTCACGGTATGAATAATTTTAATGCCAAAGAAGAAATTCTGAAGTTGTCTGAGGAAATAAATAAGCATAATCACTTGTATTATGTTGAAAATATGCCATTTATTTCTGATTACGATTTTGATTTGTTATTGAAAAAATTACAAGATCTTGAAATCCAATTCCCCGAATTCGCTTTTGAATATAGTCCAACGAAAAGAGTTGGAGGAGATATCACCAAGAAATTTGAGACCGTTGGCCATCGTTTTCCAATGCTTTCTCTTTCGAACACTTATTCTGAAGAAGAAATTATTGAATGGGAAAATAGATTAAAAAAACTTTCTGAAGGTGACTTGGAATATGTTTGTGAATTAAAGTATGATGGGGTAGCAATTGGAATTAGGTATGAAAATGGTTTTCTTTCAAGAGCCGTTACTCGTGGGGATGGAACTCAAGGTGAAGATGTAACAACAAATGTTAAAACTATTAAAACGATTCCGTTACAATTAAAAGGTGATTTTCCATTAGATTTTGAAATTAGAGGAGAGATTTTTATGCCCTTAGAAAGTTTTCAAAAATTGAATACTGAAAGGGAAGAAAGCGATGAAGCGTTATTCGCAAATCCTAGAAATACTGCTTCTGGAACACTGAAAATGAAAGATTCAAAAGTTGTTGCTGAACGCTCTTTAGACTCTTATTTATATGGAGTTTATGGTAATGATTTGGCGATAGATGGGCATTTTGAGTCTGTCGATAAAGCTGGTAAATGGGGATTTAAAGTTCCTGTTTCAAAAAATAGATTCATTGAAAAAGTAAACTCCATCGATGGAATCATGAATTTCATCCACTATTGGGATAAAGAACGCAACAAACTTCCTTTTGAAATAGATGGTGTTGTTATAAAAGTGAATAATTACGCACAACAAAAATCACTTGGTTTCACTGCAAAATCACCTCGTTGGGCGATTGCTTATAAGTTCAAAACCGAACGTGTAGAAACCAAATTAGAATCGATTTCTTATCAAGTTGGTAGGACAGGCGCTATTACGCCAGTTGCTAATTTAGAAGCAGTTCAACTCGGAGGAACGACAGTCAAAAGAGCATCGTTATATAATTCTGATCAAATTGAAAAATTAAATTTACACGTTGGTGATTACGTTTATGTTGAAAAAGGAGGAGAAATTATACCGAAAATTGTTGGCGTAAATACATCGAAAAGAGATGCGTCAACCTCTTTCGTAAATTTCATTGGTAACTGTCCTGAATGCAATACAACTTTAGTTAGGAGAGAAGGAGAAGTGCAACATTATTGTCCTAATGATACATTTTGTCCTCCACAAATGAAAGGTAAAATCGAACATTTTATTGGTCGAAAAGCTATGAATATTGATGGTTTGGGTGCTGAAACGGTGGATTTATTATACGCAAAAGGTCTGATCAAAACGATTGCTGATTTATATGATTTAACATTTGATCAAGTGGTTGAATTGGATAGGATGGCCGACAAATCAGCTAATAATATCATTAGCGGTTTGGAAGCGTCTAAAAAAGTCCCTTTTGAGCGTGTATTATTTGCTCTTGGGATTCGTTTTGTAGGAGAAACTGTCGCGAAGAAATTAGCAAAACATTTTAAAACGATTGAAAATATAAAAATTGCAAGTTTTGAAGAATTGATCAATGTTGATGAAATTGGAGATAAAATTGCGGTTTCAGTTCAAAATTATTTTCTGAATGAGGATAATTGTTTCCTCATTGAAAGACTAATTAAAGCAGGACTGCAATTTGAAATAAAAGAGAAAGAAGGTTCCACCAATAAATTAGAAGGGAAGTCATTTGTCGTTTCTGGTGTTTTTAATACTTTTTCACGCGATGAAATCAAAGAAGTTATTGAATCAAATGGGGGGAAAAATGTATCGTCAATTTCTTCTAAAACAGATTTTGTAGTGGCAGGTGAAAATATGGGGCCAGCAAAATTGAAAAAAGCTTCAAGCCTTGGAATTACAATTCTTTCTGAAGATGAATTTATTCAATTGTTTAATTAATTGAAAATGAGCGAAAAATCTAATGTTTGGTCTGGTATAAAAAGGTTGGTGGTTGTTTTTCCATACCGCAGTGAAGAGAATTATAAAGAATATCGCTCAGCTTTAGATAAGTCATTGAATGAAAGTAATGTTGTTGATTTGAAGCTAATTGTTGTGATTCCAAAATCAGTCAAGAAGGAAACATTGACGCAACATCGATTAATTCATTTTCTTTCACCCAATGACATTAACTTTTTTGGAAAAATAAAAGATGAGAATTTAACATCAATTTTATCACAAAAATATGACACTTTGCTTTGTTTGGAAATTGAAGATAAAAAATTAGTAAAAGTGCTATCAACGCTCGGTGATAAATGTAAAATAGGGGTGAATACTTCTTTTGATTTTTTCACGATTCAGATAGATTCAAACTCAAATAACCCATTTGAAATCATTAACTTTGCAAAAAACACACTAGAGAAAATTTCTTAATATGATAAATCCATTTACAGGTTCAGGAGTTGCATTGGTTACTCCATTCAAGGCAGATAATTCAATTGATTTTGATGCTCTTCGCAAATTGGTGCGCTATCAAATTGATGGTGGAATTGATTTCCTAGTCGTTCAAGGTACGACGGGTGAATCTCCTACGTTAAGTCAGACCGAAAAAATGGAAATTCTAGCGGCTGTAATTGAAGAAAATAAGGGCCAATTGAAAATAGTTTACGGTTGTGGAGGCAGTAATACAATTGAAATCGGTGAATTATTTAAGAAAATACCTACAGGAGTTGATGGAGTACTTTCTGTTAGCCCGTATTACAATAAGCCAATCCAAAACGGAATAATTGAACATTATAAATACATCGCATCCTGCACTAAATTGCCAATTATTCTATACAATGTTCCAGGCAGAACTGGGTCAAATATGACGGCAGCAACCACTCTTGAACTGTCTAAAATTGACAACATAGTAGCAATGAAAGAAGCTTCAGGAAGCATGGAGCAAATTATGGAATTGATTCAATTTCGACCAGAAGGATTTGGTATTTTAAGTGGTGATGATGCGATAACGTTGCCTTTAATAGCAGCTGGTGCAGATGGCGTAATTTCTGTTGTTGCAAATGCATTTCCAACTAAGTTCTCTAAAATGGTAACTGATTCATTAGCTGGGGATTTTGTTAATGCAAGAAAAGAACATTATAAGTTACTGCCAATTACCAAAATGTTTTTCGAAGAAGGAAATCCTGGTGGAGTTAAAGTGGCATTAAACGTTTTGGGAATTATGGAAGAAAATATGCGTTTACCGCTTTATCCTGTTTCTGAAGGTTTACGCTCTCGAATTACAGCAGAGACGAATGAAATTTTAAGTAAAAAGTAAAAAGTAAAAGGTTCCTGAGCTGGACTCTCCTGAGTTTATCGAAGGGTCGAAGGACCTTTTCCTTTTTTAAACGTGTAACATTTAAAACAAAACGAATTTATATCCTCAATGGAAAAATACAAAGCAATTGTTGAATTAATTAAAAAATCAGAGAATATCTTAATTTCTTCTCATAAATCACCAGATGGGGATTCTATAGGAAGTTCATTGTCTTTGTACCATTTTATAATCAGTTTAGGCAAAAAACCAGTTGTATGTCATGCAGATAAAGCCGCTAATTATATAAATTGGGTTGCAGGTGCTCATGATATAGTACTTTTTGAAGAAAATCCAGAAAAAGCAGAAGCACTATTTGATAATGCTGACTTAATATTTTGTCTAGATTACAATTCTGCAGATAGAGTTGGTACTGACTTGGAGCCGTTTTTAGTTGCTTCAAAAGCCAAAAAAGTGTTGATTGATCATCACATGAATCCATCAGAATTTTGTGATATTATTGTTTCAGAAACTTCTGTTTGTTCCACTTCTCAATTGATTTTCGAACTTATTGATCAATCTGGAAATTTAGAATTATTGAATGAGAAAATTGGAGTCCCAATTTATTTAGGAATAATGACAGATACTGGATCATTCCGTTATCCTTCGGTTCAACCTAGAACGCACGAAATTTTAGCTGCATTAATTCGTGCAGGAGTAAAGCACCATGAGATTCATGAAAAAGTAATGGATACAAATACAGTAGACCGTTTGCAATTACGTGGCTTTGCTATAAGTGAAAAATTAGAACTAATAAAAGATTATCCTGTCGCTATAATTTCCTTAAAAGAAGAAGAATTGAATCGGTATAATTACCAAAAAGGGGACACTGATGGCTTGGTAAATGTTGCGTTATCGCTTGAGGGAATTCAAGTTGCAGCCTTCTTTGCAGAAAGGGATGGACAAGTGAAAATTTCTTTTCGATCAAAAGGAGATTATTTTGTAAACGTTTTGGCCGGAGAAAATTTTGAAGGAGGTGGACATAAATATGCCGCAGGTGGTATTAGTTTTGAACCAATGAATAATACTATTGAACGTTTTAAATCGTTAATTCCAGAATACTTCAAATGAAAAGATTTTTAATCTTCATATCTCTAATTATTTTTGGTTCTTGTGGTGAACCTACTAATGAATTGCCAAAAGAAATCGATTGGAACAAAGAAAAATCTTTAGAATTCAACAAGGATTTAGCTTTAGAACAAGAGATTGAAATAAATCTTTTTCTGGAACAGCATAAAGATTGGGATATGATTAAAACAGGTTCTGGGCTTCAATATGTTTATTTGGAAAAAGGAATTGGTGACTTTGCCCAGGTTGGATTGACAGCTGAAGTTGAGATGATTATTTCATTGCTTGATGGAACTGAATGTTATAAAACTGAGGAGGACGAATATCAAGAATTTGTAATTGATAAAAGTGAAATTGAAACAGGTATTCAAGAGGGGATAAAGAAGATGAGAATTGGCGATCACGTTAAAATGATTATTCCAAGTCATTTAGCACATGGTTTGGTTGGAGATTTGAATAAAATACCACCGTTAACAACAATAGTTGTTGATTTACATTTAATTGGATTAAGAAAATGAGAATAGGACTTTTTATTTATATGACTTTTTTATTAGTCGCTTGTGATACCTCTGGAGTTAAAACTACTAGCAATCCTATTGTTAAGAAGACAGTAAAAACAAAAAATATTTTAGATGAAGAGCACAAGGTTGTTGCTACGAAAAAGCTACCTAATGGTATTTCTATTCAATGGTATGAGCAAGGACAAGGTTCAACTTTAATTGAAGGAGATCTTATTTCAATTGACTATAAAGTTAAAATTAAAGACGGAACAGAAGTGGATGGAAATCATTTGTTGAACAAAGAGTCTTTGCCATTTTTACTAGGTTTCGGATTGCAAACACCAGGATGGGAAATAGCATTAAAAGAAATGAAAGTTGGCGACTTCGCAAGAGTCTTAATTCCAAGCAAATTAGCTAGAGGAAGCAAAGGTGTTGAAGGGTTAATTCCTCCAAATGCAGATAATCTTTTGTATATTAGAGTTTTGAAAAAAGAAAAGCCTGATAGAATTATTGATGGCACTAAAGTATGGATTCTTGAAGAGAACAAGGATAATAAGATGAAATTCAGCGATAAAACAAGTATTGTTTTTCATGGGATGGCAAGTACTCCTTCTAATGCAATGTATGTAAATACGTTCCGAACAAACAAGCCATTTACATATCGTTTAGCAGATCATGGACTTGTTCCTGGTTTGCGAAAAGCGTTAATTAATGCTAAAAAGTCAGATAGATTATATGTCTTAGTTCCACCTTCGGAAGCCTATGGTAACGAAGGATATTTGGATTTTGTAAAGCCAAATGAAAGTATTTTTTACAATGTCTTAGTAATGGATGTAGTTAAATAATTATTGTTTTCCTTATATTTGGGACGTAAAACTAGATAAATAATGGTGTTTTATTTAAAATTACCACGAAGATTTTTGTTATGATAAAAAAGTTATTCTCCATTCTTTTCTTTTTTCTTTCCATTTTCTCAACGCATGCTCAAAAGATACTTGATACCTTAGAAACTGCTAATGGTCGCATGTTTATATATGCTAATAGAACTTGGGAATATGAAAAAGATAAGGGATTTGACGGTGTATTGAATCCACGTATGTACAGAATGATGACAAAGGATTCAACGTTGAATTATATTCAAACTTGGGACAATAATACCTGTTATACTTCGGCTAGAAAAAATGATCTTTCACGTTTAAAAGATACTTTATGGTTGTGTGTTCTAGAGGATGTTCACAGTGAATTTAGATCTCCGGTTGATGGTATTGTTACATCTCGTTATGGTTACAGAAGTGGAAAACATCATAGTGGAATTGATTTAGATTTAGAAACAGGCGATACTGTTAGAAGTTGTTGGTCAGGAAAAGTTAGATATGCAAAATTCAACGATGGAGGTTTTGGGAATTTGGTTATTGTTAGACATTACAATGGTTTAGAAACGTTTTATGCTCACTTGAGTAAATTATTGGTTGTTCCAGATCAGGATGTAAAGGCTGGCGATATTTTAGGATTAGGCGGAAATACAGGACATTCCTTTGGTTCTCATTTGCATTTTGAAATGCGTTTTTATGATGCGGCAATGAATCCAGAAGAAGTAATTGATTTTGAAAAAAGGGTTTGTAAGGATGATAATTTATTTATTCACAAAGGTTTATTTAGACCAGGAGCAAAACCTACTGATACATTAGATGAAGGAGAAAGTCCAGTGGAAGTTGTAAAAGTTGTTCAAACTGCTCAAAAAAAATATCATAAAGTAAAATCTGGAGATACGTTATCAAATATTGCATCAAGAAATAATACGTCAATTTCAAAAATTTGTCAACTTAATGGGATTAGACCCACGACTACATTGCAAATAGGCAGAAGTTTACGCGTGAAATAAATGATATATTGCTGAGATTTAAAACAATTTATAAGAATGACATTATTTAAAAATATATTAATTATTTGCTTCGGTTACTTTATTTTAAGTTCATGCGCTGATTACAATAAAGTTGTAAAAGGTGATGATTATGAACGGAAGTTTCAATTAGCAAATGATTTGTTTAATGACAAACAATATTTGCGATCAGTAACACTTTTTGAGCAAGTTTATCAGCGTATGCCGAAAACTGGAGAAGGGGAGTTGTCCTACTTTAGGATTGGAAAATCGTATTATGAAGTAGAGGATTATTATATGGCTGGTTATTATCTCGGGGCTTTTACCCAACGTTTTCCATTCAGTCCAAAAGCGCAGGAATGTCTTTTTCTATCAGCTATGTGCTCTGTGAATAATTCTCCTGAAAAATCATTAGATCAAAACGAAACTGAATTGGCAATAAATAATTTACAGCAATTTATTGATAAATATCCAACTTCAAATCTGATTGATTCTTGTAATCAAATCATGGATAAGTTGAGATTTAAAATTGAAGGTAAGAATTATGATGCTGTAAAATTATATTCGAAAACTGAGAATTATCGCGCAGCAGTAACAACTGCATTAACTTTTATGGAAGATTATCCTCGTTCAATTTACAAGGAAGAAATATTTTATATTTTAATAAAAAACTCTCGTTTTCTAGCTATCAATAGTATCGAGAATAAAAAAAGAGAAAGAATTGAAGAAACTATTGAAAGATATCGTACTTTTGTCAATGAATACCCTAATTCTATTTACAAAAGTGAGGTCAACGACATCAGTGATGAAATGAATAAGGAGCTTCAAAATTTTAATTACGGTAAATAAATTAAAATGAATTTTAAAAATAGTACAGCAGAGCGTTCAACAGTAACAAGAGATACAGTTGATATGGAAAAGAATACAGCAAACATCTACGAGTCAATTGTAGCAATGTCTAAACGTTCTAATCAAATCAGTGTAGAGCTGAAAGAAGAGTTAACACAGAAATTACAAGAGTTTGCTTCAACTACTGATAATTTAGAAGAAATTTTTGAAAATCGTGAGCAAATCGAAATCTCAAAGTTCTATGAGAAATTACCTAAGCCAGTGGCTATGGCAATGCAAGAATTATTGGAAGATAAGATGTTCGTAAGAATGCCAGAAGAAAAATAAATCATGCAAGGAAAACGCATTCTTCTTGGGATAACCGGAGGTATTGCTGCATACAAAATCGCATTCCTTGTTCGCATATTAAAAAAATCAGGGGCAGAAGTCAAATGTATAATGACTCCTGCCTCTTCTGATTTTATAAGTCCCCTAGTTTTAGCAACACTTTCTGGAAATCCTGTGGGTATTGAGTTTTGGAACAAAGAAACAGGCGTTTGGACGAATCATGTCGAATATGGCCTTTGGGCAGATCTATTTGTTGTTGCTCCTTTAACCGCAAATTCGTTAGCAAAAATGGCTAACGGAAGTTGTGATAATCTTGTTTTAGCAACATATCTTTCAATGAAGGCGCCAGTAATTGTAGCTCCAGCAATGGATTTGGATATGTATGCTCATCCAACTACAAAAAGAAATTTAGTACAACTTCAAAAAGATGGAGTAATTGTTATCCCAGCTGAAAATGGTGAATTAGCAAGTGGTTTAGAGGGAGAAGGTAGAATGGCAGAACCAGAAACAATTGCTCAAGCTATTACTAACCATTTCATATCCCAACTTGCAAGCAAATCTTTATTCAAAAAAAAGATATTAATAACTGCAGGCCCAACATATGAAGCGCTTGATCCAGTAAGATTTATTGGTAATCATTCCTCTGGAAAAATGGGTTTCGCAATAGCTGAATATTGTTTAAATCAAGGTGCAAAAGTAACACTGATTTGTGGTCCAACAGTTATCAATTTAAAACACGAAAATTTAACATTAATACCTTTAAAAACAGCTGTCGAAATGTTAGATGCAGTTCAATCTGTATGGGATAATATGGATATTGGTATTTTCTCCGCTGCTGTGGCAGATTACAGACCAAAAAATGTAGTAAACGAGAAAATAAAAAAGAATGATGATTCGCTCGTTATTGAGTTTATTAAAAATCCAGATATTCTAGCGTGGGCTGGTTCTGTAAAAAAAGAAAATCAA
This sequence comes from Flavobacteriales bacterium, assembly GCA_947505255.1. GTDB lineage: Bacteria > Bacteroidota > Bacteroidia > Flavobacteriales_D > Crocinitomicaceae > M0103. The sequence goes on along the minus strand of CANNKP010000020.1, from coordinate 3,672 downwards.
ATTTTAGTTGGATTTGCTTTAGAAACAAATGATATGATTGCAAATGGCAAGTCTAAATTAGAAAGGAAAAATTTGGATTTAATCGTGATGAATAATTTATCAGATGAAGGTGCTGGTTTTGCTGGTGATACGAATAAAATAACTCTGTTGGACAATCACAATAATTTAACTAATTTTGAGTTAAAGTCTAAGTCAGAAGTGGCTAAAGATATTGTTGAATATTTGATTAATCTCAAAAAATGAAATTTATAGTTTCTTTAATACTTTTTGTTGTTTTATCCACATCGATTAAAGCACAAGAATTAAATTGTCAAGTTAGTATTATTACCGATGCTCGTTTGGAGGTTACAACTGTTGAAAAAGAAATTTTTGAGCAATTGAAACAGACAATTTATGACATGATGAATACTACTCAATGGACAAAAGATAAGTTTAAAGTAGAAGAGCGAATTAACTGTCAAATTCAACTTCAAATTAATTCTATTCCTTCCTCAGGTACATATTCTGGTTCGATGCAAATCCAATCTTCACGACCTGCATTTAGTTCATCTTATAATACTACAATTTTCAATTTTCAAGATGATGATATTGCTTTTGCTTATTCTAGAAATGCAGTTTTAATCTATGCCCCCAATCAATTTAGAGATAACTTAACTTCTATTTTGGCTTTCTATGCCTACTTTATTATTGGAATGGATTATGATTCTTTCGCTTTGAAGGGTGGAACACCTTATTTTAATGAAGCGCAGTCAATTGTATCAAATGCACAATCTTCAAATGCACCAGGTTGGAAATCAAATGAATCGGGTAAAAGGAACCGATTTTATTTAGTAGATAATATTTTGCATCAATTGTTTGAGCCATTAAGAGAGTGTAATTATGAATACCATCGAAAAGGTATTGATAAATTGTATGATGATAAAATTGCTGGAAGAAAAGCTATTTTTGATGCGTTAAACAAATTAAATAAAGTTGTTGCGACGCGCCCAAATTCTATAAATCTTTTAAACTTTGTCCAAGCAAAATTAGATGAATTAAAAAATCTCTACAACGATGCAGAAGTAAAAGACAAGACTGATATCGTTACATTATTGAAAAGATTAGACCCTGCTAATTCCTCTAAATATCAGGCAATTCTGGAATAATGCTAAAATCCTTACGCATACAAAATTTTGCGTTGATAGATCACGCTGAATTATCTTTCAATTCTGGTTATACCGTTATTACTGGTGAAACTGGTTCTGGAAAATCCATTTTGTTAGGCGCTTTAAATTTAATTTTAGGTGAAAGAGCAGATTTTTCTGTAATTGGTTCCATTTCAGATAAAGCTATAGTAGAGGCTGATTTCGAATTGGGTTTGTATAATCTCGAACAATTTTTTATTGAAAATGACCTTGATTATGCTGCTCAAACATTTATACGAAGAGAAATAAATGTAAATGGGAAATCACGAGCTTTTATAAATGATACGCCCGTTTCATTAAATACGCTAAAAGAATTAACGAGTCATTTAGTGAATATACATTCTCAATACAATACGCTGGAATTAAAGAGTAAAAGTCATCAGCTAGATATTGTTGATACACTGGCAAACCTTACTAATAAAAGAAATGAATTTTCTAAGAATTATAAAGTTCTTAGTGAAAAAAGAAGTGAATTAGAATTGTTAAAATTGAATCTGTCGAAATCGCTTCAACAAAGTGATTATAATAAATTTCAATTAGATGAATTGGAAATTCTTAATCTCGATCAAACGAATTTTGACCAAATTGAAGTAGAATTAAGAAAAGCTGAAAATAGTGAAAGTGTAATAACTGCGCTTAATGCCGTTTCTGATGTAATTGGAGGTGATAATAAAATTTCAGACCAAATTCGTTCGATTCTGACGAGCTTAAATCGAATTAAAAATGTAGATGAAAACATAAATAATCTTCATGAACGAATAAATTCGGTGGCGATTGAACTGAATGATATTTTTTTAGAAGCCAATAATTCAATCGATTCATTCGAAGTTAATCCTGGTAAAATTGAAGCGCTGACTGAATTGATGAATCGTTATTTACATGTTTTAAAGAAACATAACCTTCAAAACCAAGAAGATTTGGTTCACTTTAGAAACAATTTGGAATTTGATATACTTGATTCAGAAGAAACTCAAAATCAAATTAACAGGTTGGAAATTGAATGGGATTTATTAAATAATGAATTAAATAAAGAAGCGATTTCGCTGCATAACGAGCGTGAGAAAGCTGTCCAATCAATTTCAACAGAATTACAAAGAAGTTTAGAAGAACTTAAATTACCTCAAACAAAATTGGAATTTAAGTTGTCGTTAAGAGATGAAATGAATCAATTTGGAAAGACAGATGTGAACATTCTTTTTTCGGCAAATGTAGGTATAGAAGCTATTCCGATTGAAAAAGCGGCAAGTGGTGGAGAATTATCTCGCGTAATGTTGGCGTTGCAAAAAATGATTTCCGAAAGAAAATTACTACCTACCGTTCTTTTTGATGAAATTGATACGGGGGTTTCTGGTGATGTTGCCCAAAAAATTGGATTACTTCTGCAAAAAATGGGAAGCCATTTTCAATTAATAGCAATTTCACATTTACCACAAGTGGCTGCAAAAGCCCAACATCACATGAAGGTCGAGAAGTCAATTTTAGGAGATAGAACGATTTCTAAAGTGCGCATTTTGACAAAAAATGAACAGGTGGAAGAGATTGCACGCTTAATGAGTGGAGAACAAATAACCGATGCTGCCATTGAAACAGCGAAAGCGTTAATGAACTAAATGACGGATCAATTTAAACTTTCTTTTGACATTCCAGAATTCTCAACAAAAATTGAATATGGAAAAAATATTCTATTTCTAGGAAGTTGTTTTTCAGATGAAATTGCAGTTAAAGCAAAATATCAAGGTTTTAAGGTTCAATCAAATCCTTTCGGAACAATTTTTCATCCATTAGCTTTAAGTCGATTTATTAATGAAATAGTATCAGATCAAGTTCTTTCAGAAAGAATAATCCAACGAAATGATTTGTTTTTCTCCTGGGACGCTAGTAGCTCTATCGTTGGATTTTCTCCCAACGAATTAATTGCAAATATTCAAAAAGCACGATCAGATTGGAAAGAAAATCTTTTAAGTGCAACGCATCTTTTTGTGACATTTGGAACAAGTTGGGGATATCGGTTAACTGAAAATAATTTGTTAGTTGCAAATTGCCATAAATTTCCAGCTTCTAATTTCACAAAGGAACTTTCATTACAAAGTGACATCGTTAAAGAATGGAAAGAAACTTTAGTACTTCTTTTAAAATTTAATCCTTCACTTAAAATTATTTTCACTGTGAGTCCAGTTCGACACATTAAGGATGGTTTAATTGAAAATAATTGGAGCAAAGCAATTTTATTAGATGCTGTTCGAATTCTTGAAAAAGAAATGAATTGTGCTTATTTCCCATCTTTTGAAATCGTCATGGATGAATTAAGGGATTATCGTTTTTTTAAGACAGATCACGTTCATCCAAACGAATTAGCCATTAATTATGTTTGGCAGCGCTTTTCGAATTGTTATTTCTCAAATGAAACAATTGAAATAAGTAAAGAAGTTCTAAAAATCAGAAATGAAGAAGCGCATAAAAGTCTTACTCCAACAAGTGAAGCTTCTGT
>CANNKP010000019.1 GCA_947505255.1 Flavobacteriales bacterium | reverse complement strand
GGATGATTACGACATACTTGGAGCGATAAAAGTTTGGCAAAATCACTCCGACAAAGTTCTTTCAACATTGGCGAAAAGATTGGTAAATCGTGATTTGTTTAAAATTGAAATCTCTAAAAAGCCATTTACTGCTGAAAGAATTCAACAAGAAAAAGAATTTGTATCCAAACAGTTTGATTTAAGTCAAGACGAAGTTGATTTCTTTGTTTATTCGGATATTTTGAGGAACAATGCTTATAATGAGAAAAAGCAAAACATCAATATGCTCATGAAAAATGGCGAAATCATTGATTTAAGTAAAGCATCAGACAATTTGAATATTTCGGCTTTGGCGAATCCAGTTGAGAAATACTTTTTGTGTTACCCAGTTAATTAAAAAAGTTAGTAGTTGCGAATTACAAGTTGCTAGTTTTGAACCAATATAATTTCTCGAATTCTAAAACTAACTTGAAACTAATTACACGTAAATTCGAATTTGTAACCACTAACTAATAACTTGTAATTAGCGACTAAATTCACTGTTTCGATAATTTTCCAGCTTTCCAATCTTGAATTAGCTTAGCCCAAGAATATGGATTCAATAAATTATTTACAGGAAGCTGACCATTCGTATACAATTTCGTATAGCGCTGATTAGCGGCATATCCTGATGCTAGAGATGCATCATTTTCAATTCTTGCAGCAACAAACGCCAAACTTTCACCAGACAATTCGCGTTGTGCTCTGCGTAAAGCATCATCATAAGGTTGCATTTCAACAAAGGAACGCGCAAAATCCTCACGTGATGGCCAAGGATAAACAGTAACTTCAGGAAGATTCACAGTATCTTTTTGCAACATGTGAATTATAGAATATCTATTTTCTTTTAAGGTATCAGGAACAATATAAGTGGATGTTTTAAAACTATATCCAGAAAACAATAAGGTATCACCTGGAAAAGTTACCATCGAGAAAAAACCATAATAATCAGCTATCACTCCTCTTTGCGATGTTTTGTCATAAACCGTGGTATAAGACAATGGAGTTAAATCTCCCTCTGATATTACAACACCTGACAGTTGAATTAACTTTAAGGAATCAATTTGCTGTTGACTGCTATTCTGAGAATGAGCAGCATATGCAACAACAAGTGATGAAAATAAGAGAATAAATAACGATTTGTACATAATTTTCTTTGTTAAACAAGAATAGTGTTTATTCATGTATCATCAAAAACTTTTTGAATAAATTAACAAAAGAAAAACAAATTGATGTCGATTAAAAATTGACAATGCCAATGCTTAATAAATCACAAAAAAAACACTATATTTGCAAGAATTTATTTAAAAAAATAGGTTCACATGTCACTTTCTAACATCGATAATATTAAAGAAGGATTAACGTACGATGATGTACTTTTAGTTCCTGCTTATTCAGAGGTTCTTCCAAGAGATGTTCAATTAAAAAGCAAATTAACGCGCAATATTGAGGTAAACACGCCTATACTTTCGGCTGCAATGGATACTGTAACTGAAGCAAAATTGGCGATTGCAATTGCACAACAGGGAGGAATCGGAGTTGTGCATAAAAACATGACAATTGCTGAACAAGCCTTAGAAGTAAGAAAGGTTAAGCGTTCTGAAAGTGGAATGATCTTAGACCCTGTTACACTTTCAGAAAATGCGTTTGTAAAAGATGCATTAAACTTGATGAAAGAAAATGGCATTGGTGGGATTCCTGTTATTGATGAGAATAGACAATTAAAAGGAATAATTACGAATCGTGATTTACGTTTTGAAAAAAATGTGAACCGTCCAATTCGGGAAGTAATGACAACAGAAAACATTATTACAACCGAAGATGGGACTGATTTATCAAAAGCTGAAGATATTCTGCAACAAAAGAAAATTGAGAAACTTCCAGTTGTTGATTCAACTAATAAATTAATTGGACTAATCACTTATCGAGATATTATAAAAGTTAAAATGTATCCTAATTCCTGCAAAGATTCATATGGTCGTTTGCGTGTTGCAGCTGCGGTTGGTGTTACGCCAGATACGCTTGAACGTGTCAATGCTTTGGTTGAAGCTGGCGTTGATGCTATTGTGATTGACACAGCTCATGGACATACTAAAGGAGTAGTTGATAAATTAAAAGAAGTTAAAGCAATTCATCCAAAATTAGAAGTAATCGTTGGGAATATTGCTACAGCTGAAGCAGCAAAATATCTTGTTGAAGCTGGTGCTGATGGCGTAAAAGTTGGAATTGGACCAGGATCCATTTGTACAACTCGTATTATCGCAGGTGTTGGTGTTCCTCAATTATCTGCTGTGAATGAAGTAGCGAAAGCATTAGAAGGAACTGGTGTTCCAGTTATTGCTGATGGAGGAATTCGGTATACAGGAGATATTGTAAAGGCTATTGCTGCTGGAGCAGATACAATTATGGTTGGGTCAATGTTTGCTGGAGTTGAAGAGTCGCCTGGTGAGACAATCATTTACGAAGGAAGAAAATTCAAGTCGTATCGCGGAATGGGTTCTTTGGAAGCGATGCAAAAAGGTTCAAAAGACCGTTATTTCCAAGATGCTGAAGATGATATTAAAAAATTAGTTCCTGAAGGGATTTCAGGACGTGTTCCTTATAAAGGGAATTTAATGGAGGTAATGTATCAAATCACGGGAGGATTAAGAGCCGGGATGGGATATTGTGGTGCTGCAACAATTAGTAAATTAAAAGGAGCTAAATTTGTTCGAATAACCTCCGCTGGGGTTAGAGAATCGCATCCACATGATGTTACAATTACAAGAGAAGCACCCAACTATAGTATTAAATAAACGTTAAATAAAATTGTATATTCAACGTTAAAATTATTTTTGACGTCATTATTAAACAAAAAACTCAAATGAAAAAGAATTTATTAATTGCATTTGGAATAGTATTGAGCTTAGGAGTTAGAGCGCAACAAGATCCAATTTTAATGGAAATAGATGGTAAACCTGTTACGAAATCAGAGTTTTTACAAATATATTTAAAGAACAATACTGATCCAAAATACGACAAAGCTGCCCTAGATGAATACATGCAGTTATTTGTTAAATTCAAATTAAAGGTTGCTGAAGCAGAAGCTTTAGGATATGATACAATTCCAAAGTTGAGCAAAGAATTGGAAGGATATCGCAAGCAATTAGCACTTCCCTATTTGGTTGATGCAGCTAAAAATGAGGAATTAGTCAAAGAGGCATACGATAGAACAAAAATGGAAGTTAGAGCTTCTCATATTCTCATCAGAATAGAATCGAATGCATCTCCTGCGGATACTTTAGTTGCATATAATAAAATAATGGGTTTAAAAAAACGCATTGAAAAAGGAGAAGAATTTGCAACAGTGGCAAAAGGAAAAAATGGTTCTGAAGATCCGTCAGCAATTAATAATGGTGGAGATTTGGGTTATTTCAATGCCTTCCAAATGGTTTATCCTTTTGAAGACAAAGCATATAATACTGGTGTTGGAACTGTTTCTGATCCATTTAGAACACGCTTTGGATATCATATAATTAAAGTTACAGATAAGCGTCCAGCAAGAGGAACAATTAAAGCAGCTCATATTATGGTTGCAGTCCCTAAAACTGGTACAGAAGAAGAATTTACTGCAGCAGAGAAAAAAATCACTGAAATCTATGCAAAATTGCAAGCTGGATCTAAATTTGAAGATATGGCAAAGGAATTTTCTGATGACCCAAGTTCAAATCAAAAAGGTGGTGAACTTCCTCCATTTGGAACAGGTTCAACAACTCGAATGGTTCCATCATTTGAAGATGCTGCTTTTAATCTAAAAAACAATGGTGATTATAGTGCTCCAGTTAGAACGGATTACGGTTACCATATTATAAAAAGATTGGAATGGAATGATGTGAAGTCTTTTGATGAAATGAAAAAAGAATTGCTAAATAAGGTTAATCGCGATGAACGATCTAAGAAAACGCAAGATTCATTTGTTAGTAAATTGAAAAAAGAATACAATTACCAAGATAAATCCAAGAAAAGTATAAAATGGTTTGTTCAAAATTTAGACACAAACTATTATGTTGGAAAATGGAATGCTGATAAATTAAACTCAGACAAACCGCTTTTCATTCTTGACGGACAAAAATTTGGCCAACAAGCTTTTGCTGATTATCTTGAAACAAATTACCGTTCCGTTCGAAAGGATGAAAACAATGTAACGGTTAAATCGCAATTTAAAAGTTGGGAAAAAGAAGCAATTCTTGGTTATGAAGAGACGAAATTAGAAGGTAAATACCCCGATTTTAAAGCCTTAATCACGGAATATCATGATGGAATATTACTTTATGAGATTATGTCAGATAAGGTATGGAACAAAGCAATGAAAGACACAGTTGGTCTTAAAGAATATTTTGAACAGAATCGTTCTAAATATATGTGGGGAAATCGTTTGGATGCGATTGTTTATGAGTGCAGCAATCAACAGATTGCAGATCAAGTTTCGAAAATGATTAAAAATGATACAATTAATTCAAAACACGTTTTAGATTTGATAAACAAAGAAAGTGAATTGAACTTGCGTGTTAGAACAAATAAATTCGACACAGAACAAACTGCCTTTTTGAAAAATCAAAATTTGAATATTGGAATTAATAAATCATATCTTTTTGACGGAAAAATTTATGTCGTAAAAGTAGCTGAAAAGCTTGATCCTAAAAACAAAGAGTTTAACGAAGCAAAAGGTGCTGCAACTTCCGATTATCAAAATTATCTTGAAAAAACGTGGTTGGAAGAATTAAATAAAAAACATGCTGTAAAAATTTACGATACAGTACTATACTCATTTGGTAAATAAAGCTAAATATCTTACAAAACAGGCTGGCATTGTCGTCAGCCTGTTTTGTTTTACACTACTTTGTTCTTGCACTGGAGGTGATAAAGTATTAGCTAAAGTGGATGATGTTGAACTGACAGAAAGTGATGCATTGGTATTCATGCAACATTTAGGTTACGATGTCAACAGTAAAATGGCCAAAGAACAATTTGTGAAACAATGGGTAGAACAAGAAACTTTGCGTCTTGAATTAATTAATTTAGATCCATCTCGTTCAAAACTCGTTGAAATGCGGGCTCAAGCTTTTGCTGGTGAATTATCCAAATATTATTTAGAAGAAGATGCAATTTCTAAGCAATTAGATACTGTAATTACTGAAAAGGAACTTAAAAGCTATTATAGTATACATAAAGATGAATTTGAATTACAAGATTACCTTGTAAAAGCCTTATACTTAAAGCTTCCAAAAGGCACGCAATTTGAAAAAGAAATAAGCAATCATTACCTGTTAAAAAATGATAAAGATCTTTCTAAAATGAATTCTTATGCTAAACTTTATGCTGAAAATTTTTATTTCGATGATGAGCAATGGATTTATTTTAACGATTTAACAAAAGATATTCCTTTAAAAAACTATAATAGAGACAACATCGTTCTTAACAGAATGAAAACTTATTTTTCGGATGATGAATTCACTTATTTTATAAATATTTTAGATTATAAATTAAAAGATTCGGCTCCTCCATTTGACTTTTTAAAACCTCAGATTAGAGAAATTATTCTTTCGAAAAGAGTAAATACAATGAGAGAAGAAATTGCAGGAAAATTGTTACAAAACACAAACAAAAAACATGACATTAAAATTAATTTGTAGTCTATCGCTCTTCATTTGCACTTCTTTATTTGGTCAAAGTGAAGGTGTAATTGTCGATAAAATTGTTGCTCAAGTTGGAGACAACATTATTCTTTTGTCTGACATTGAAGCTCAGAAACAGCAAGCTATTGTTGCTGGAATGGCAGCTGGAATGAGCATGGACTGTGAAGTGTTAGAAGAGCTCATGTATCAAGAATTATTGATCAATCAAGCGAAATTAGATTCATTGGTTGTTACAGACGAGCAAGTTGATTCGGAAATGGAAAACCGTTTACGTGTTTTAGAAGAACAAATTGGAAGTCGCGAAAAAATGGAAGCCTTTTATGGAAAAACTGTGGGGCAAATTAAAGAAGAATTTAGACCAATAATCAAAGAAAGGTTACTTGCTGAAGAAATGGAAAGAACAATTTCCGCTGATTTATCGGTTACTCCTAAGGAAGTTCAGGATTTTTATGCAACGATTCCTAAAGATTCTATACCGTTTATTAATGCACAACTAAGTTTCCAACAGATTGTGCATTATCCTGAAATCACGAAAGCAGATAAAAGTGCCGCTTTTGAAAAACTAGAGGGTATTAGAGAAAATATATTAAGCGGGAAAAGTTTTGATACACAAGCTAGAATCCATTCAATGGATCCAGGAAGTGCTCCTCAAGGTGGTAAAATTGAAGGTTCGAGAGGAATGATGGTTCCACCATTTGAAGCTGCAGTTTTCTCTTTAACAATTGGACAAATTTCAGATGTTTTTGAAACAAGTTATGGCTATCATATCGTTAAACTTTTAGACCGAAAAGGAGATGATTATATTTGTCAACATATCTTAATTGTTCCTGAATTTAATGGAAATGAGTTGGAGAAATCAATCATAGCTATGGATTCGTGTTTTGATTTGTTATCAACTAAAAAAATATCTTGGGATGAAGCAGTAATTCGGTTTTCAAATGATGAGATGACAAAACAAAATAAAGGAATTATAACTAATCCAATTACAGGAGAACAAACTTGGGATATGGAGGATTTAAATCAAGTTGATCAGCAAATTTTTCTTTTAACGGATGCTTTAGAAAAAGGTGAATTTTCATCTCCAAATATGTATATAAATATATATGACCGAAAACAAGGAATTAGAATTGTTCGCCTAATGAACAGAACAGAACCTCATATTGCGAACCTAAAAGAAGACTATGCATTGATTAAACGTGCAGCTGAAAACGATAAAAAACAACGTTTAATAAACAATTGGGTAAAAGCAAAAATTGGGAATGCATATATTCGAATAGATTTATCTTATCAAAATTGTGCATTCAAAAATAACTGGTTAAGCAAATAGATTATATCTTTAACAAAGAAAAATTAATAAACATGTCAGATACAGCAGCCATTAATCAGCTCGTTGAACATTATAAAGAATTAAAGAACGAAATTCATAAGGTAATTGTTGGCCAAGATGAAGTTGTCGATCAGGTTCTAATCTCTGTTTTTTCTAGAGGACATTGCCTTTTAGTTGGTGTACCTGGATTAGCAAAAACGTTGTTGGTGAACACCATTGCACAAACTTTGGGTTTAAGCTTTAATAGAATTCAATTTACACCAGATTTAATGCCTTCGGATATTATTGGTTCAGAAATATTGGATGAGAATAGAAATTTTAAATTCATCAAAGGACCTTTATTTTCAAATATCATTCTAGCGGATGAGATTAACCGAACGCCACCAAAAACGCAATCTGCTTTGTTAGAGGCGATGCAAGAACGCTCAGTTACAACTGGCGGGGTAAATTATATTTTGCCAGCTCCATTTTTTGTTTTAGCCACTCAAAATCCTATTGAACAAGAAGGGACCTATCCCCTTCCTGAAGCTCAATTAGACCGTTTCATGTTTAATATTTGGGTTGATTATCCAAGTTATGTTGAAGAACTTGCAATTGTTAAAGCAACCACAAATGATATAAATGTAACGCTTAAACATATTCTTACTGCAGAACAAATAATGGATTATCAAGCGTTGATAAGACGAATTCCTGTTGCTGATAACGTAATGGAATATGCTGTTAAATTGGTTGGTAAAACACGTTTTGGTTCTGAATTTGCGCCACAATTGACAAAAGATTATATTACTTGGGGAGCAGGACCACGTGCCTCTCAATACTTAATTGTTGGTGCAAAATGTCATGCAGCATTAAATGGTCGTTATTCTCCAGATATTGAAGATGTTAAGGCGGTTGCTAAACCTATTTTACGTCATCGTTTGGTTCGCAATTACCGTGCAGAAGCAGAAGGTTATTCAATGGATAAAATTATCGATAGTTTACTTTAAAAACTTGAATTTGTATGGAATTAATTACAATCAAATCATTTGATAATTCCATAGATGCACATCTATTAAAGATTGAGTTGGAAAATCAAGGTATACAATGCTATATCTATGATGAGCATACTGTAACCGTGTTTCCTCTTTATTCAAATGCAGTAGGTGGAATTAAAGTTAAAATATTAAAAACGGATTTAGATTTAGCAAAAAGTATTTTGTTCGCAAATAATGCCCAAATTGTTTGTCCTAATTGTAAATCTCACACTATTATAACCAACTATAAATCGATGAAAGGAATTAAAGGATTGCTTTCAGCTATTACATCACTTTTCACTTCAACTTATCCCCTTCATTATAAAACGGTTAATAAATGTACGAATTGCAATGAAGAATTTATTTCCGAGGATTCAATTGATAAAATGACTGATTAACGTTGCGTGATATTTCCTGGTTTTCCTTTTTTAATATCAAATATCCACGTATAATAACCGACGAAATGCGAATCGAAAAAACCTTTCTTTCTATAATACTGGGAAGGAATATATACTCGTTTTTCATTTGTTAGTCCACCAACTTTTGATTGAGGAGCAACACCATCTAATAAACAAGGAGCATCTCCTCCAACATATTGAAATTTACTGCCATATTGCCAAATCTCGGTCCATTCATTTAAGTTTAGCTTCCCAGCAGCGGCATTTTCAGGAGCCATAATATAAAATCCACCAAAATTAATTCGACCTCGCAGTATCTCGATTATTCCTAATGAATAAGCATATCCCATACTGTGTGCGACAAGATACAATGTGTCATTTGCGGATTTGTTTGGTAATTCATTAAACAACAGTAACAAATTTCTTCCTGCTATTCTTCCATTTTCTAAACGTTCTTGAAAACCTTTTTTATTCGATTTTAATTTGAGTAAATCAACTGTTTTGACTGTTTTGGAACCAAAAATACCTGAACTTGCGATGGTGGTATAATAACAAACATGTTTATTTTTATTTGAACAGCGTTTGGGATAAATTGATGATTTAGCAGAAAAATTAATCAGACTTTCATAATTAGATGTACTAACGGAAAAATGACCGTCTGCGTAATATGTATCGCTTGGATTTATTCTTTTCTGAAACAACAAATCTATTTCTTGCCATGGTCTCCAGTAATCATAACGATCAAAGCTATATATCATATTGCTGGAATTCGAAAATTCTAATCCCATATTCATTACGTCCTTAAAGTTATCTTCAAAGGAATTCCCCATTGATGTTGGTCTATAACCATTTACAAAAAGTAATATTCGTTTTGCCGGATCCGGAATTTGAATTTTATTTGTAAGGTCATTTCCCAAATGACTATACACTTTTTGATCTACAATTTCGCTTCTATTTTTAATGTAATTCACTACAAAATATTGACTTTGAGCAATTTGTCGAAAATCAAAATTAGGCAAGATTAAAATGTCATTATCAGTAACAAATTTACATTTGCTCCAATTCCCAAATTCGTCTTGTCTCAATTCAAAATAAAGTACTTTCTTTTTTCTTTTTACAAACCAATTATTTTTACGTTTAATCAACATTTCAGAAGATAATTTATTTTCATTTCTATGTTTAAGATTTATATTCGCAAGAATTGAGCTTTGAACTTGCTTGAAGCTTTGACCTTTTAAATCCTGAAGAATTCCAAATTTCACTTCGAATTGCTCATATCCTTTATTAATAATAATAAAAAACAATAAATACAGTAAGATTGCAGATGCAAAGAATCCCATTCTTGCTAAAAATTTCCAAAATCTTGGTTTTTTCATTTTAGCCATCAGAAATTTATTAAATCGCTTACGCAATAAAAAAGTTGAAAGCAGGATCATTACAAAAGCAATAATATGCCACAAACAAATAAAATAATTACCTATTTGAAAAAGAATTTTAAAAAACAAATCATTGATATTCAAATGATAGGAAATAAAATTTTTCTTGTATGGTCTTTTCACGGATTGAAGCAGATCGTTGCTTTGCATAATAATATTACCATCCTTGTCCTCTTCCCAAAAATAATATGCAACTAATCCACTATTCGTTTTTACATCCTCATAATTATCATATAAAGAATAACTATGGCAACTATGACGTAAGTTTACCCACTGAAAATAGTTTAGAATGGTTCCTCCTGTTTCGTCCATTAAATTATCAGAAGTACCACGTTTCGGCCCATCATTTAACCAACTATTCTGCAGAATACCAACACCATAACCCAATTGCCGAGCGATTGGAAGATGCATTTTACCATTGCCATTAGCCTTAACAAAACCAATTGTTTTGTTCTGAACCATGAACCCATTAATTTTAGGATTCACAAAACCAGGTATTATAAAAATATAATACGCATTCCTGTCTGCATTGGGATTAGCTTCAAAATAAGCATCCCGAAATTCCCGCATTTGGTTAGTAAATCTGTCATTCGTAGCGCTCGGGTTGTCAAATAACTCCTTTAAATCGATTTCTTTTGATTTAAATACTGGATTAATACGCACTAAAAAACTAAGATTTGCCTGCGAATAAATTGAGTTTATATAAGCTTCTAGGCTGTCTCGATTCAAATCTGAATCCATCAATGGTACAATAATTACTTTCTCTGTCTTCAGTCCGTATACAACAACATTTAATTGACCCAAATCCTCCCCTTGATAGTTGGCAATCACACTATATTTAGTTGTTTTTTTAGGCAAAAACAAGGTGAAAGTACTGTCATTTTTTTGTGTATATCGAATTTTCTCTAATTTTCCTTTGATGAAAAACTGAAGTAGATTAACGTCAAAATCAGTTACATTTTGAAGCAAAGCATCAACATTGTCTGGAATATTATAGCCTGCAGACTTGTTACAAATTTTGTAATCATTGATTATGTCAGTTTCGAATGATTCATAATATTCTGACCATTCAGGATAAATATATTCATCAAAACCGAATTGTTGAATCTCACTTTTTTTGAATAAAATGTGTGGCGTAATATTCTTTGAATTCCCTGGAATTGAATTGTTAAATTGCCCAAAAACAGGAATAACCAATTGGATTGGTAAAATAAAAAAACAGTAAATGAAAAGATAGATTTTTAACACACTCAAAAGTAAAGCCTTTGAATAGAAAATCCCTGACAAAAATGCTTTTTATTTGTTAATTGTTATTAATCTAAAGTATTAAATCAAAGGTTGAATCTCTGTTTGATTTGGTACATGCTTGGCTATAGATAACCAAGCGAAAAATAAGATGAAAAAAAATAATCAAGTGATAGCAAAATTTCAGAATTCGCGAATTCGCGAATTCGCAATATGTCGAACATGGCAAAAAAAAATTGAATCTAATATTCATTTAATGAAGTACCTTTACTTTTTTAATAAAATATCCAATTTTGAAAACGTACAAAGAATTAGGTGTTAAAGATGAATTCATTAAAGCACTTAAAGAAATAAATATTGAAACGCCAACGGAGATTCAAGAAAAAGCGATCCCCTTTTTGATTGAAGATCGAACAGATTTTATTGGCCAAGCTCAAACTGGTACTGGTAAAACAATTGCTTTTGGAATTCCACTTTTACAAGCTATTGATAACAATGATAGTCGCATTCAAGCATTGATTCTTTCTCCAACCAGAGAATTATGTCAACAAATTGCCAAACAGCTTTTTAAACTGACGAAATTCTCCAATAAAATTTTCATCGAATCGGTCTATGGTGGAGAGAAAATTGAAGACCAAATTCGTGCTTTAAGCAGACCAACACATATTGTTGTTGCAACACCCGGACGACTAATTGATTTATTGGACAGAAAAGCAATTGATTTGAGTCAAGTTGAAACGATTGTACTTGACGAAGCGGATGAAATGTTGAGTATGGGTTTTAAAGATGAATTGGAAAACATCTTAAGACATACAACTGGAAGCAGAAATACATGGTTGTTTTCAGCTACAATTCCTGAGAATTTGAAGGCAATCATTGGGAAATATATGGATACCGACGCTTACAAAGTTGAAATCAACAAGCGCAACATTGTCAATTCTTCTATTGAACACCAATTTCTAACGTGTGATCCTCGACACAAATTTGAGAGTTTAGTGCAATTTTTAAATGTTCAAGGTGGCGATAGTGGAATTATATTCTGTCGAACAAAAACAGACACGCAAGATTTGGTAAATAAACTGCTCAGTAAAAACTTTGTTGCTGATGCGATTCACGGGGATTTACAGCAACGTGAGCGTGAAAAAGCGATGAGAGCTTTCAAAAAACATAAGATTCAATTGTTAGTTACAACGGATGTATCTGCTCGTGGAATTGACGTTGACGATTTGTGTTTTGTTGTGCATTACAATTTACCTGAAAAACTAGAGTACTATACACACCGAAGTGGTAGAACAGCTCGTGCAGGTAAAAAGGGAGTTTCTTTGAGTATTATTGACGCAAAAGAAACGAGAAGAATTCGTCAAATAGAACAAGCACTGAATATCAAGTTTAAACGAATTTCGGAGAAGTAAAATTACTTTACAAATTTCACGAAAACCTCTGAATCTTTGCGTGGTTCAATTGAATTGTGACAGGGTTCCATTGCTATTTCCGAAAAATATTTTTTGAAATAAGTAAGGTATTCTGACGTGTTTCCTCCAAACGGCGGACCTCCTTCAAAATCACGGTTAAACAATACGCCGACCAATTTACCTCCTGGTTTTAAAAGTGAACTAGCATGTTGCGCATATTTTGCCCTGAGCGTTGGATCAATTGCACAAAAAAGTGTTTGCTCAAGAATCAAATCATAACTTCCTTCGTGCGCGAAAAAATCACCTGTATGTAATTGAGTAGCAGGAAAAGTTGGATTACGTTGTTGAAAATCCAAAATCGGTTCTTCAGAAAAATCCAATAAATGAACATTCGTAAAGCCCTTTTTAAAAAGGTATTCTCCTTCATATCCCAATCCACAACCAGGAATTAAAATCTGTAATTCTTTATTGGTAAGTTGATCAACATATTCTTTAATTGGAGGAGATACTTGTTTCAAATCCCAACCAGTTTGATTTTCTTGGTAACGCTTACTCCAAAATTCAGGTGATAAAAAATCGTTCATAGTTTAAAGCTAATAAATTTAAATCAAATTAGTTGCTTTGATAAACTATCTATGTTTTTGATATCTGTCTTTTTTATCCACAAATTCTCACAGATTCCCACAAATTAAAATTGGTGGGAATTTGTGTAATTAGTGGACAGATTTTTATGCTATAAAAAAATTATTCTAGGAGAATAACTCGTTGACTTGAACTACTATTTTTTGCAGTGAGTTGAACAAAAATGATTTTTTCACCCAAGTTCCTTAAATCAGTTTCTAAAAAACCTGTCGTTTCTTGTTCATCCAACAATTCACCTATCACATTGTAAAATCTTATTACTCCTTGTTCGTTAGTATGAATATGAATAATTCCAGCTGTTGGATTGGGTGAAATAAAAAAATGCAAATCCGATTCAATTAATCCTGCTGGAGCTTCATTTATCACCGCTACTGCATCCAAATCAAATCCACCGGAATCAAACTCTGTAGGATAAGGATCATTGATTAAATCGCCTGAATCGTCCATTGAGCCAAATTGTGTATCAATACTTCCGATGACATCGATCAATTTTACGTGTGTAATTGCATTTACATCTAAATTTGGAATTCCTGTTAATTCCTCTAAATCAAACGGAACACCATAACCTTGACGGTATTTCCCCGCCAAATTCAACACATAACGGCAATCGATAAAAGTGAAATTATCTGTTTGAATTGCTAATGGTATTTCACTAATCGATGGAAAACGAAAATAATTCACGCCATCCGAACTCACTTCAACATGTGCAAATTCCATATAATCATCTGCAAATCCATTTTCGAAAACAGCAAAATCTGGTCCTGCTAAATTCGCTATCCTATTTGAAAATGTTAAAACAGCTACTCCCCCATCACCAAGAGATACAACACTGGTTCCATCACCTTCAGCAATTCCCAAAGCATCTGATTCTAATCCAAATCCGACAACCCCCAAATTAGGATTTGCAACATTTAAAAAACCTCTTGTTACTTGAATTCCTGTTGCCCAATTCACAATCACAGACGAATCTTTATAAATGGCTAAAGATCCAATTTGACCAGCTGCAGCATCAAATGTTTGACCAAATGAAATGAAGTTAAAAAGAAGAAGAATGAACACACACACTTTATTCATAAAAAATGATTTTACTTGGATTCAATCCAACATGAAAGCTTTTTTCTAAAATACCCGTTGAGGAGAATTGTCTAACATATCCCGTATTCGTAAAACTCATGGCATCTAAACAATATATTTTATCCGAAACTGGATTATATTTCACACCATAAAGTGTTGTAATTGAGCTTGTATTAATGAATGAATTGTTTTCAATTGTTTCTGTAACAGTATTGAATAACCGTATTTCACTTGTCTGATTCGAATAATTGTAAAACGATACTAAGAAATAATCGTTCATTCGTTCCATTCCTGAAGCATCAAAGGGAAATGTTTGTTCTACTTCATTCGAAGCGGGATTAATTTTTACCATTCGAGAAGGAATAGTTCCATAATTACCACGGGAAACAACATACACATCTCCCTGACTATCAACCCTAATCGAGCCTGGATTCTTACCAACCGTAACCCTTATGATTTCTTGAAAAGTTGCCAAGTTGATAATTGAAACGGTCGAATCAACATTTGGAGAATTTAAACCGCCAGAATTGGAAACAAATAATTTTCCGTTTGAAACAGCTAGATCTTCAGGATTTGAACCAACTTGAATTCGCTGAGTAATTTTCAAACTAACTGTATCTAAAACGTCTACAAAACCATCATAGCAAGTGATAAACGCTTTTGACCCAGAAAAGGCTATTGATCTTGGTTGTTTTCCAATACTTCCGTTCATCATTGAAATTTGCTTAATACTTATTCCCGTTGATTTTGAGAGTATTTCAATGGTATTAGAATTATTTACAACGACATAAATTTTACCGCCATAAATTTGCATGTCATTTCCCGTATCACCCAATAATCGTCCATTTTTAGCATTGAAAAAATCAATATCTACCTCATCTGTCGAAAAATTCAACCAAGATAAAGAGGCGTTATTTTGCTGAAACAGGCCTTCACAAAGCACAAGCATGCCATTCTCCAAGTTTGAAACTACTTCTGGAGTCGGGTGTTCCTTTTTACAAGAGAAAACCAAGAGAACTATTCCTATAAGACTAATTAAGCGCATAATTGAATGAGATTAAAAAATTTCTTCCAGGCATCACATAGTAACGGACAATAGCATAGGAAGAATTGAAAATATTTTTACATGAAAACTGAATTCTTATATCATGTTTTTTTACTTTAATTGTCGAAAAAATAGAAAAATCTGAAACCACAAACCCTGCAACTTCATTTGAACTATTATTTTCATTCAGAGAATAGCGCAAAGAATTTCCAAAAGTGCTCCATCTCAAACCAGTGTTTTTTCTCTTGATGGAAAGATCAGCATTGAAAGTGTGTTTTGGAATATATGCTATTTGATGTCCAAAAGTTGGGGCATTTCTATCGGTAATATCTGTTGCTAATTGTAGCGTGTAATTAACTGTAGTTGTGACGTTCCATTTGTCATTGAATTTGTAATTCAATTCAAAAGTCGATTCTGCACCGTAAATATTCACCTTCCCAACATTTTGCATCGACCAAACAAATAAATTCTTGGTTGGAATAGCTACTATTTTATTCTTGACCTGGTTGAAATAAAAATTCGTTCTATTCACAAGTGAGAATTTCCCTAAATTCGGACTTAATACTATGCCTAAAGTCACTTGATTGGCTTCTTCAGGTTTCAACTTGCTATTTCCAATAGAATTATAATAAAGTTCATTAAAAGAAGGCGTTCTAAATGAATTCCGATAAAAAGCAAACGTGCTCAAGTTCAATTTCCCAAAAAATTCTTTCGACTCAATTTGAATAAATGGGTTCACTTTGAACATACTTGGAATACTCAATGTATCATTCAAATCTTGCACAAATTGAAAAGATAATTGCCCCGTAATAGTAACCGATTTCAAACTCAATTTTGTTCCTAAAAGCGAGAAATTATGCCATCTAATTGGCGCTCCAACAACTGAATTATTCGAGCATAATTTACTGACTTGTTCTTCTGTTCCAAAAAACAAATTGATCTTTTTTGAAATTGAATGTTGCGTATTTATTCCAAATTGAATTTGATCATTTTCATAATTTGAGAACAAACCACCTGCAGAATTGAGAAAAGAAGAGTCTGTATAATTTAATTTTCCAATTGAAGCATTAGAAAAAATTCTAAAACTCCATTTATTGAAAAATTGTGAATAACCTATTTGTAAACGATTATTTGCCGTTTGTAAGGTTTGAAAACTATTATCGCTATATAAAATTACTGCTCCTGGTAATTCTTGATTGCTAAAATCAGAACGATAACTTAATGAAAGAATTCCATTGTGCGAAGTTCTATATCCAAATGATAACCCTCCATAAGCATCTTGAAAATGATTGTTATTTCTAATTCCAGAATAGGTTGTCTGTCCATTCTGAAAAGAATATGGATAAACTCCGTTCGCAAATCTGTACTTTCCAAAAGCACTTATAAATATTTTCTTGAAGCTAAATTTATATCCCAAATAATTATCTACTTGTCCAAAGGAACCTAGTTTCGAAGAAAATCTTACTTTGTGTTTTTCAGCGGAAAAGTTATTTTCAAATGTTTCGATGTAAACAACACTTCCAGCAACTTGCGCTGAGGTTGGAACCAAAACGCTTTTTTGTCCCCCAGCGACCAAACTGATTGATTCAATGTTATCGGTTTGAATTTGGCCTAGATTGATTTGTCCAGTCTGTGTATTGTTAATTGTGAATCCATCAAGAACAATGCTTGTGTGTTGGCTGCCTAAACCGCGAACTGAAATAGTTTTTAAGCCACCTAAACCGCCGTATGATTTCATGCTAATACCACTAAACTTTTGCAGTAATTGTCCTACATCTTCTGCTTGTAATTCTAATATTGAAGTTCTTTTGAGTATAGGAATTCTGCCAACTGATTTCTTTAGGCTATCTGTGACTTTAATTTCTTGCAAATCATTTTCTATCAACTGCGAAAATGTCAGTTGAGGAATCAGTAGGAATAATATATAAAAGTGTTTTTTCAAAATAAAAGTGGGCAACCCGAAGATTGCCCATTATTTCTTATTTGATTATTTTTTGAATTGCTTTACCTTCTGAATTAACCAATTCTAGAAAGTATATTCCAACTTTTAATTCTTCTAAATTCAAGACAGAAATACCGAAATGGTTTTCAGAAAGAATCGTTTTTCCGTTAATATCTTTTAAAGTCAAAGTACCGTTTTCTCCTTTTACAGTTAATAAATCTTGAACTGGATTTGGATAAACATCAATTGACAACATTTCATTTTCATCAATTCCTTCAATTTGAGATTGGTAAAGATCGTCAATCGCAAAGTAAGTTGGTGTATTAATTCCAAAAGAACCTACATCCGATGATTCAATTCTAAAAGTTATTGAATAAGGTAAAATCCCAAAAGTCGATAAATCGACTTTGATCCAACCATCGACAATATAATCTTGTGAATTATCAGCAAATCTATAATCTGCCAAATACACTTCAATAGAATCTTTAACTCCACTGTATCCCTCTGCGATTACCCAAACTCGATAATAATCTTCACCATTCGTTCCATCAATAGTTGTTCCATCTCCAGCGTATATTGACCCAAATTGTTTTCCAAAACCATCTCCATCCCTCATTGATATCGCTGCATACGTAGTATTTGAAATATAAAATGAGTCAATTGCAAGAGATGAATTTCCTTGAATTGTTCCCTCAGGATAATAAACCCCATAATTTGCAGAATTTCTTCCTGATCCCGGAAAAGCACTGTATTGATTTCCCCAACCAGCAGTTGTATTATCCGTAATATTGGAAATGGAAAAGCCATTCCAAGATCCCCAAGCAGCATCATAGATATTCGAAAACGTAAACCCAGCTATGAAAAAATTACTTGAACCAGCGTAACCATTATCATATGTTTCAGGATTTAAACTGACATTTTCAAAATCAATTACTGTCTGTGCCGACAAATTGCTACATACAAGGGCTGTAGCCACCAAAACATAAATTTTCTTCATTTTTTATAATTAAAAAGTTAATAAAAAAAGAAGAAATCAGTTAAGAGAAATAACACTCGCTTGTCTAGAACAGCGAACACTAAATCGGACTTTTATCTGAAGTCTTCATTAAAAAATGATTTGGGCAAGTATTCTGACTTTCACCAATCCTTCTCGTCTTCCCATCCGTTTTACGAACAGTGACATTTTGAGGGGATCTTACAGTGATTACAGCTGCAGATACAGTTCCGGATTCAAACCGGATTCCTTTTTATTCCACTAAGTGGTACCAAAAATCTTTACGAAGATACTGAAAAGTTTGGGATTCGGCACTTCGATAAACTCTGTGACGAAATTTATTTAAGATTCGGAAGTTTATAACGTGTAATTATTAATTTGTAATTTTCTTTTTATCATTCCCTTCCAATCTCCATGTGTATTGAACCATAATAGATCTAGGTGGTTCTATTTTCAAAGGTCTCAACGAATAACTTCTATTCAATATATTCGTTCCAATAATTGCCAATTTATGTTGGTCAGTTATTTTATAAGAAAATCTAGCATCAAAAATCCAATTACCAAAGCGATGAGAATCGTAGTAATCCATATATCTTAAATCTTGTAAAAATTCATTATCTATTGTCATCTCCTCAAATTGTGCTATTATTTTATCCATATTAATAATCTTACTAAAATATTTTGCACTTGCACCAATTCCTAATTTTTTGAAAAATGTAAATTCAATATCCGCTTTTACATTGTGTAAAAATCGGTATTTCAAAATTCCATTAGATGGATTTAAAGAAGTAGAATCATAACTAAAAACTCTATTCAAAGAATCAATCGCATAAACATAATCAGGAGTTAACGTTTTTGGAACGATATAATTATAACCTGCCATAAAAACAACTTCAGATTTCTTTGATATTTTCGCTATACCAGTAAAAGACAAATCTAAACCTAGCACTCTTGATTGGCCTGTATTCAAGAATTTGAATCCAGCGCTTGAGCCAAGTGTTTGTAAAGATGTTATTTCATGCCATACTCCAAACATATATTCAATTGTATTTTGATATTCTTGCCAAAAACCAGCTAAATCTAAATAGCCTTGTAGTTTTCCGAATTTTAGTCCTTGTTTGATCCCAATTTCTGCATTCCAACTGCTTTCTGGTTTTAAATTTGGATTTGGAAAAACGCCAAAATTCCCTACACCAGTTTTGATAAATCGTTCTGTAATTGTTGGAAAACGATATCCTTGACCATAAGACGCTCTTATATATGTTTCTTGATACAATTTAATACTTGTTCCAGCTCTGAAAATTGGTTTCAGAGCAGTTACTGTATCGTTTAATTGAAAATACTCTAACCTACCTCCAACAGATAAATTCAATGTTTTATTGATCTTGTTTTCTAATTGCGTGTATGCAGAAATATTTAACATCTGATTATTTGGAGTACCAGATCCTGCATATATTTTAGAATATGAATCCGTAAATGTACTTGTAATTCCACCTATAAAATCAAGATTTTTCAGTTGAGGAAATGTTTTTTGAAACATATAATCTCCATAAATTGTAGTAGCTCTATTGGATTGATTTGCAGACATTTCATTATCAACATGCAATATTCTCGTTCGAAGACTATGTTTTCCATTTGTTTGGGTGTATAAATTCACAAATGGATCGATATTAAAAATAAATTGATCTTGTAAAAAGATTGCACCTGGATAAGCTTTATACAATCCACTGGAATCATTTAACCACGCCAAAGCCATATTTGAATGAGCTAGCATAAAATTCCCGTTCATTCCATAATTCAAACCTTTGATTTTTTTTGAACGATAGCGAATATTGAAATTCAGTCGTGCCCTTTTAGATATCAGATCCTTTTCCGTGAAATTTGTTAAAGTATCTGGAAAAATAGTTGCAACAATTGAATCAGTAATAGGCGGGCCTATATAACCATGATCATAATTTATATTCCCTCCAATTACAAAATCAAGGTTGTTTTTAATTATTCTTGAATGAAGAAAATTCATCCCATGAATTCCTGGATAGTTTTGCCACCAAGAAGAATTATCTACTGAAGTTTGAGAATAAGCGCCAGAATAAACATTTACTTTTGTCAAAGGTTTACTTGTTGGATAGGCTGTTCTAATATTAATTGAACCAGACAAGGCTGAACTTCCTGATAATACAGATGCAGCGCCTTTAACCACTTCAACTTGATGAATGTTCTCAACTGGAATAAATCCCCACTCAGGCCTTCCAGCATCACCAGACAACATTGGCATGTCATCCACCAAAACAGCAACCTTAGAACCAACTCCAAAAGTAAAACCACTACCACCTCTAATTTGAGGTTCGCCATCCAAAATATTTAGACCCGGTGTCTGATCCAACGCTGTTTCAATACTTCTTGTATTTTTATTTTCAATTAAAGCAGGTTTAATAACATGTAATGAAACAGTTTGATCTTCTAATGGTTTGTCAAATTTCCCTACTTTAACTTCTACAACTTGAATTTCTTGATAAACTGGAGAAAGTACAATATCTAGACTAACTGTTTGATTTTCGAAAACGACAACAACCAATGTATCAGAAGTCATTCCAGAATATCTACATAACACCGTATTTTGGCCAATTGGAATTTCAAGCATATAATTCCCTGACTCATCTGAAACGGCTCCAATTGTAATATCTTTTTTCAAGATTATTGAAGCTCCCATAATAACTTCACCTTTATCATCTCTAACTTTCCCAACCACCTTCCCACTTTGGGTAAATGCAGAAAATGATATAAATAATAGAATAAAATGTAATAAGAATTTGAAACTGCTCATATTGATTTTATAAAAAAAGAAACCACCTCGCAAAAGAGGTGGTTTTTCAAATGAAGTTTAATTATAAATTGGAAATCTTTTGAATGAAGTTCCCTTTTGACGTTTGAATATGAATAAAATAAATTCCAGATGGGTTGTTAAATGAAACGTTATTTTGCAATTGTCCTAATTGAATCAATTGTCCGCTTGCCGAATAAATTAAATAATTCCCATCCAATTCTGAGTTAGAAGAAATAAACAATTGTTGTTCTACAACAAATGCATTAAACGTATCCATATTTTCTTCTTCTAATCCCCAAATTAAATTAACTGTCAATGATACAACAGCATTATCACATGTTATTGCTGGTGCACCTGCATCACAAATTGAATAGGTATAGCTATCCAAACCGAAATAGTTTAAGTTTGGTGTATAGGTAATTTCACCTGTAGCATTGTTCACAGAAGTAGTACCATTCATGGGTGCAACAGTTACAGTTAAAGAAGTCAAATCTATTTGATTTTCAACATCAACATCGTTTGCGACAACATTTGTAACAACCAGAGTATTCATGTTAGTTACAGCAACATCATCATTTGCAATAATTTGGTTATTTCCAACGATTACTTGGGTTACTGTAACCGTAACTGTAGCATTATCGCACAAAACTGGTAAACCATTATCACAAATTGTATAGGTGTATGAATCAACACCAAACCATCCTGCAATTGGAGTATACGTGATAACTCCAGTCAAATTATTCACACTTATTGTTCCGTTTGTTGGTTGACTCAAAATAACCAATGAAGTTAAGTCAAAATCATTTTCTGGATCAGTGTCATTTAACAGTACCGAAACGTCCACGGCTACATCTTGAAAAGTTGTAACAGCATCATCATTTGCAACAACAGGTTGATTAACTGGATTATAAATTAATTCTACATCATCAATAAGAACTTCATCATTTACGTTTCCGACACCTGGAGTCATGTTCGTAGCGAATGTCGATAAAATAAACGTATTTACAGTTGCTGGACCTGTGTATATAAAAGGAACCGATTTGCGCGACCAAACACCATTTGTAGTTCCAAAATTCAAACTTGCCTCACCAACTTTATGAGAAGAAGACGCAGCGTCGATATTGAAACCATCAATATAATCATAAGTATCATGAAGCACAGTAGTCATTCTGGCTTGATGTGTATTATTTATTGGTGTGTATTTCACCCAAAAAACAATTGAATCAGGAGTATCAGTTAAAGGCTCAGAAAAATTCACATCAGTTGTAAACGATTTATTGTAGTTAGACGAACTTGATGCAGTTGAACTACCCATGTTGACTTTTCCTAGTGTTACATTTCCATTTGCTGGCACACTTAAAATACTCACGCATTTTATTTGCGCACAATATGAACCTGTGGCACCAGCCCGAATATTCGTAGATCTCCATATTTGTTGAGCTGCAAACGAAGACAAGCCTCCTGAAGCAGTTTTAAAACTATTCCAATTTGCAGGCTCTTCAGTTGCAGCACCAACATTTGTCCAAGTCTCCATATCACCATTTCCAATTTGCTGTTGAGAATATGATACAATTGAAAGAAGAAGTCCGTTTATTAGTAGTAAAGATTTTTTCATATTTGGTTTAATTGTTTCATGCAAATATAAAAAACCATTTGTTCTTTGTGCAAATATTTTTATTCACAGATAACAAGCCTTTGAAAGATTATAACGTGACTAAACCAACTTATTCAAGAATTATTTCGTCTTAGCTTTTTAGACCAACAATTAATAGAATACTGCCATGAAAGTTAAAAACATACAAGAGATGAATGAGGCAGTTTTCATTCTTCGTCATTTCATCGATTTGAGTGCAAGGCTATTACCCTTACTCTATAAAATTGATCAAAAAATCACTCCAACAATTGATGATCTCAGAGATAAAGAAAAAATATTGACCGTTTTTCAAAACTATAATTTTGAAACTAAGACATCCAAAGTTCTTCTTGAATCCACTATTTTAGACTTAATCCGAGAATGTTATTTAAACATTATCAAAGAAGATATATTAATAAATAAACAAGTCTCACTAACACAATTTTTAACAGAATATAATCGTTTAAAAAATAATTGGAGAATTGTAGAAAATAATTAAAACGGTATTACTTTCGTTGCATGAAAAACACGAAAGACCCTGGACTTGGAAGTAAATTCATAAAACCAGTCAAACGGATGGTTAATGAGGATGGTTCATACAACATCATTCGAAAAGGTGGCGTTTCAGGTGTAAAAGATTTTTATAAATTTCTCATAGATCTCCATTGGTTTTGGTTTAGCCTAATATTGATTGGAAGCTTCATACTCCTCAATTTAATATTCACAACATGTTACTTGCTCATTGGAATTGAAACTATTGCAGGACATTATCCCGAACTTTCAGCCTTTGAAAATGCTTTTTTCTTTTCTGCCCAAACTTTTACAACAGTTGGTTATGGTGCGCTTCATCCTAAAGGATTAGCAACAAATTATACTGCAATGGCCGAATCTTTTTTAGGTTTATTAAGCTTTGCGATTGCTACAGGTCTGCTTTGGGGACGTTTTTCTAAACCATCATTAAAAATTGCATTCTCAAAAAACATTATAATTACGCCATATGAAGATTCAAAGGCAGTGATGTTTAAAATGGTTAATCAACGGAAAAATGTGCTACTAAATACGACTATCAAATGTATTTTCATTATTGATAAAGGATCTGGGCAAACAGCTTTCAATAAAGATTATTCAGAACTAAAACTTGAATCTGATCAAGTAAATTTCTTTCCTTTAACGTGGACGCTCGTTCATAAAATCACAGAAGATTCACCCTTATACAATATTAATTTCAACGAACTTGTAAAAAGGAATGGAGAGGTAATAATTTTAGTTGAAACATTTGATGAAACATTTAGTCAAACAATTCTGCAAAAACATTCATATGCCTGCGAACAATGGCTAGAAAACGTGAAATTTGAAAGGAATTTTGAAGCAAATGAACAAGGACACATTGAATTAAATGTTCAAGATATTAATCGTTACTCATC
>CANNKP010000018.1 GCA_947505255.1 Flavobacteriales bacterium | reverse complement strand
GATCTGGCATAATCACAAAATTATGAACCATTAAATATGCGTATTGATTTTGCAACCAAACAAATTGATTATGTGCAATTTTTCCAAATTCATTCAGAATCATCAAATTATTAACAATTTCCCCAAAACAACATTCTCGATCTTGTACACAAGACGTTATGAAATACAGATTATCTGTTGAATAATCATATCCTTCCAACCTAGTGCGTTTTCTCTCCTTCAACCTAGAATCAAATTAACTGCATTCTTAACCGCACCAACAACAATTCTTACCTGCGCATCCGTTAAATTAAAATATACGGGCAAAGAAATCTCATTGTGGTATTTATTCCAAGTTTCAGGGTAATCTTCCATTTTATAACCACGCTTTTTGTAAGCTGTTAAAGTTGGCAAAGGCAAGAAGTGAACATTAACTGAAACATCTTGATCAAAAATCAATTGCATGATTGCATCTCTTTGCTCTTCGGTGATTCCAGCAATTCTTAATTGATACAAATGGTAACTTGTCACTTTTGAAGTTGTTGTATGCAAAGGTGTAATTGCCCATTCAAGGTTAGAAAAAGCTTCGTCATACAATTCGAAAATCACTTTTCTACGATCCAAGTTTTCCTGATAACGTTCCAGTTCAACCAAACCAATTGCAGCCTGTAGATCAGTCATATTACATTTAAATCCTGGTTCTTCAACATCGTAACGCCAATTTCCTTTTTGTGTTTTTGCTAATGCATCTTTATTTTGACCATGAAGAATAAGTGTGCAAAACTCTTTATAGATTTCATCGTGATTAAATCCTTCTGGTAAATTAAAACAAAGTGCGCCACCTTCTGCCGTAGTCAAATTTTTAACCGCATGAAAAGAAAAAGAAGAAATATCTGTTAATGACCCAGAACGTTTTCCATTCATCATGGCACCAAAACTGTGAGCAGAATCACTTATAACAAGTATTCTATTCAACTGTTTTTGTAGGTCGTTATTTGCGTTAAATTGAGATTGAATGTCAGATTCTTTTACCAAAGCATTTATTAAATCATAATCGCATGGGAAGCCAGCTAAATCAACTGCAATAATTGCTTTTGTACGAGGCGTTATTGCTTTTCGAATCGCATCAACGGATATATTAAAATCTTCTTCGTTTATATCGACCATTACTGGCTTTGCTCCAGCATGAACAATCACATTTGCACTAGCGCAATAGGTGTATGCTGGCAAAATAACTTCATCTCCTTCACCAATTCCCCACCAATGCAAAAGAACTTGCATGCCCATCGTCCATGAATTTACTGCTACTGTAGTTTGGCAACCGCAATAATCTGTAATATTTTTCTCAAACAATTTTGTGCGCGGACCAGTTGTAATCCATCCACTTTTCAATGCTGCTGTTACTTCGTCAATAACTTTCTGATCAATACGTGGTGGTGAGAATGGAATCATGTTAAATAGATTTGGGATTCGAAGTTACAAATTTTGCAACTGTTTAATAAAGTCTGCTGCTATTTTATTACGATTAAAATGTTCACTTACATATTTTCTACCATTTGAACCCATTTCAATAATCATATTTTTATCATTACTAAATTCGATCATTTTATCTGCCAAATCAATTTCATTTTCAGGTTCAAAGAATAATCCTGCCTTGGCATTATCAATAAAGTGTTTTTTTGCTTCACCTTCCACTCCTAGAAGTAAAGGTTTTTCCATTGCCAATGCCTCAAAGATTTTAGAAGGAATAGCCCCTTGAAATAAATCTAATTTTCTCAATGGAACTAATGCTACATCGACTTCTAGAAGAATATTCGGCATTTCAGCTTTTGGTACTGGTGGCAAAAAATGAATATTATCAATTTTTAATTCATCTTTCAGATTAACTAAATCGTCTTTTTCAGGGCCTGAACCTTGTAAAATTATTTGAATAGAAGAGTTCTCTTTAATAAGATTAGCAGCTCTTAATACAGTTTTTAAACCTTGTGCATGACCAAGTATTCCTCCGTAAAAAAACAAAACATCATTTTGTTTGAAATTATATTTTTCGCGGAAATCGTTTTTAAAATATTTAGTGGGATCATAAAAAGTAACATCCACTCCATTTGGCAACCAATAAACATTTTTTGAGGGGAACCTTTCTTTAATATTATCTACGATTCCTTGTGTTTGACCTGTAATAAAAGTTGCTCGTTTATAACATTTTGCCTCTAAATTATAGGCAAATTTCAAAAGTGTTTTATTGTTTACAATATTAAGTTTTTCGGCACTTTCTGGCCAAAGATCCGAAACATTGAAAATTAATTTTGCATTTAATTTTTTAGACAATGCCATTGCAGAATAACCGAGGAATAAAGGGGGTGATTCAACCAATAAATAATCAAAATTCCCAAGTTTTCTTCCTCGCCAAAAAGATGTCCAAACGAAACTGAAATAATTTAATAAACGAGCAATAATACCTTTAGATTTCGAAACATAAATTCCAGAGCGATAAACCTTTATTCCATCAATTACTTCTTCTTTAATTTTACCATTCTTATATTCCTCAAAGATTTCCATCTTAGGATAATTCGGCATTGCAGTTAAAACGTTTACGTCAAAATCATTAGCTTTCAAACGAACCGCTAATTCATGCAACCTATTTTGAGGAGCGCCTATTTCAGGAGGATAATATTGCGTTAAGAAGAGAATTTTCATTTATTCTAAAGATATCTTTTTAATGTGTTATCAATAATTTTATTTAAATATTCAAGCGTTAGATTCAACATTTTTTTCTTTGAAACTATTGTATAGGAGAATTAAGAAAAACGTATAAAACACAATTCCACTTTGTCTTTGTAACATAGATTCAAAGATGCAATTGAATGCTAAATTTCCGCATAAAAGAAAAAGAAGTACATTTTTCAACTTTACAGCATAAAAGAAAATCATTCCTAATAATCCAACAAAAATTATTAAACCTACTACTCCAATTTCAACTGCAACTTGCAAATATTGATTGTGTGGATTATAATTTTCATCTGCAATGGAATTTAAACCGTTCATTCTTAAACGAATTCCAATTGCGTCATCCAAATTAGATGTTCCAACACCAAATGGATGCGCTTGAATTTCTTCCATTGAAACCGTCCAAAGTATTAATCGAACTTGATTTCCTGTATATGTTTCCTGATGATTTGTTAATACACTTTTTGGATTTGAAACAAAAGCCCGAACATCTGCTAATGCATCATCAACAACAATTTGGATATGAATATTGCTTTTATAAATTATAACAGGTATAAAAGGAAAAGAAGTGAGGCATAAGTAGAAAATTAATCTTGAAAAATGCTGATAAATCCACTTGTAGCCTAAGTAAATTAAAACTAAAAACAGATACAATAAACCTGCAAATGAAAAGCAAAAAAATTGCATTATTAATGTAAATAGAAAATAAAGTGTTATTGAAAAACCATTAAAATAACGCCATCTCAACTTATAACCTTCAAGTGCAAACAAAAATGAAACAAGTAAAAATGCACTAAAATATGTTGGGTGATGGATGTATGAAAAAGTTGTTGCACCAAAACTATTGTTGAAATCCCCTTGCAATTGATAGGTATTAAAACTATGAATTAGGCCCATGAAGGAACACAAAAGAACTCCAGCGATTAATCCAAATGCAATTGGTTTAATAGCTAATTTATGCTCAAAGCGGAATGAAAATAAAATTGGAAATGCTATAAATACTAATTTCCGTTCTAAACTGTGCAGTGCATCACCGGGATGATTTGAGAAAAAAGCACCAATTAAATAAGCCAAGAAGAAAAGAATAAATGCAATTGCTATTTTGGAAAGCTTAAAATGTACATTGCCTTTCATTTTATGAAACGCAATAAAAACCGCCCAGATAATGACAAAAATGGTAATTGAATTTGGAGCGAAACAAAAAATAAAAATCATCAAACTCAACAGATATTGATACCACTGAATTTTTGAAATTTCTTTTATTCGATCAAACATGATTATTTCTGTGTAAAAGGTTGAAATATTTGACCTAAATCAGATTTTGTCTTCGCAGAAATCTTACTATTACTTCCGATGTATGTTCCAATTGAAAGATGCGAGAAATCTCCAATTTCACACTCGTGATCTACAATTGAACCTGAATCAATTATACAAAACCTTCCGATTTTTGAATCTGCATTTATCACCGAATTAGCTAATATAACCGAACCCTCACCTATTTCAGTTTGAAGAGAAATACTAGCTGAAGGATGAATTATTGTTGCCCATTCTATATTATTAGGCAAGGAAGCGGCAACATTCTCTCTAATTTCATTCGAACCTATTCCAATAATAAAGCAATCTATTTGTGGTATTATCAATTGAATATTCTCTTGTGTCGCAACAACTTTAAATGCTCCAAAGACATTTGTCCCAATTGCTAACTTTGCATCAACAAAACCAACCAATTCATAACTGTTTGATTTTAAAATAGCGTCAGCAATTACTTTTCCATGTCCACCGGCTCCAATTATTGCAACTCGTTTTTTCATTTTTTCAAAGTTAATTGTTTGTAATAGTCTTCCATTCGCTTCATGTTATTGGCCCAAATTCCTTTCTCTTCCAATAATTTATGGTTAATCGGAATGGCTGTTTTTTGAAACTCGTCATATTTTTGATAGGCCAAAAACAAATAATCAGCTAATGCATCAACATCATTAATTGCAACTAAAAAACCATTTTCATTGTGCTGAATCCATTGCGTATTCGCTGGAATATCTGTTGCAATGCATAAATTATCACAAGCCATAGCTTCATTCAATGAAATATTATTTCCATCAGAAAGAGAAACTGAAACAAATACATGTGAATGATTCAATACTTCGACAATTTTCAATTGTGGAACTTTTCCGAAAAACGTAACACGATCTTCTAAATTTAATTGGTTTACCAAATCTTTCAATTCTTGCTCTAACGATCCAATACCTATTAGATTTAATTTAATAGATGGTATTTTTACTTTAACCTTAGCAATTGCTTTAATTAAATGCGGAATATTATATACATTTTCGAAATTACGAGTTGAAGTAATCACAAAACTATCTTTGTCCAATTTCCGATTATTAGCATTAAAAACGATTGGATCTATGCCAAAAGGAAGTGTGAAAATTTTCTCTGACGGAACACCAATCGCCTCTGTTTCAATTTTCATTTGATCAGACATCACGGTAATTAAATCCGTTTTCGAAAAAGCATATTTCAGCAAGAATCGATATATTTTTGAGTTTTTTGGACTGATTAAAATATCAGAACCTAGTGCCGTAATGACATATGGATGAAAACCACAGAGCGAACCAGTTATACCATAGCTTGTAGCATAAAGGGCATGAAAAATGTCGGGAGAAATTTGATTTACTATTTTTTTTACCTGACGAAATTTGAGTAGAACTTTCCAGTTTCCGCCAGATACACGAATGCGACCTGAATGAACGGTATGAGTATGGATATTTGGTAAAATAACTTCCTTAAAACTAATCAAATGCACTTCATGACCTAATTCATGAAAATGATTACACCATCTTACGGTATGAATACTTTCACTATCGGCAAAAAAACAAATTTTCATTTTAGTAATTCTCGTTTTTTGAAGTAATCTACTGTATTTTGTATCCCTTTATTAAGACCGAAAGGATAGTAGAAATTCCCTTCTAACTTTTGATCTGAATAATTCACTTTATTAGAAATAGGCTGTAACTTAGAAAATCGCAAGACCTTTGCTAATTTAATAAAAATTGTTGGCACCTTAATAATTCGTGTCTTACAATTAAGACTTTTCATCAGAAGAAGGTAAAAGTCTTTTAATGGAATTGATTTTCCAACATTGTAAATCCCATTAAATTGATTAGTTTTTATTAAATGAATAATAAAAGCATTTAAATCAGAAACATAGACATAATTCACCATTGCGCCATTTGCATAAATTAAAGGCTTCTTAGAAACTATTTTCCTCATTAAATTAAGCAATGCATTAAACGGATGATTCTCTCCAAAAACATTTGTTGGTCTCAAAACTGAAAGTTCAAAATCATCTTTCGAAGCTGCATCTAAAAACAGTTGTTCAGAAATTAATTTTGTTCGTTCATATTCATTCACAGGAGTAGGCTTACAATCTTCATCTACAATTAATGGCGCATCACTAAAACCTTTTCCAACTACTCCAACGCTGCTTAAATGAATGACTTTTGATATCGAAGATTGTCGAATTGCGGCAATAAGATTTTTTGTTCCTTGAACATTTGTTTTCTCAAGCAATTCCTCATTTCTAACTTCTGCGGCCAGATTAACCAAAACATCTTGCTTATTAAAAGCTAAAATCAAAGAATCCAATTGTAATAAATCTGCTTCTACGATTGTAAATCTTTCAGCAAATTGTGCTTCAAATTTGTCACTATTGCGCGTGATCAATGTGACATCGAATTCACTTAAATCAAGTTGTTGCAAGAGATTTTTTCCTATAAATCCACTGGCACCAGTAATTACAATTTTCAATTTTATCATTACGCTATTCCTAGTGGAGGATTGAATACTTTTGGCAGTGTGTAAATATATGCTTTTGCTTTTCTTTTATAAACAACATTTAATGGTGACAAAATTCCAAAAACAACTATTTTTTGTATTACATGAATGAAAGTCATCATAATCACCAAATTAGCAGAAAATTTAGAACGGTGCTTTTTAAAAAACTTGATTTTATTGAATAGCTGATTAGAAAGAGAGATATTATAATTTTTCTTAGCACTTTGGCCAATATGGTGAACGATTTTTGTTTCAGGGAAATAGATACAGGTCAAATTGCTTTGCACAGCTCTGTAGCAAAATTCAACATCCTCAATCCAAAACATAGTTTCATCTAAATTTCCAATTTTCTCTAAAACTGATGTTCTAAAAAAAATTGCTGCTCCAGAGAAACTCTCTGCTTCAAATATTTTTGTAAAGTCTTTTTCTCTATAATTCTTTTGTTTGAGAAGAACAGATAAATAATGGAATTCACAAAAAATTGATTTTAAACTTGGGTATCTCCAAACACTTTGCTGGCGAGAACCATCAGTATTTAATAATCCTGGACCCAAAACACTTACGTTTGTATGTTGGTCCATATATGAGACCATTTTAACGATGGAATTTTCTATAAACTCAGTATCAGGATTTAACATGAAAATAAATTCACCATTAGCAATAGAAAATCCTTGATTATTAGCTTTTGGAAAACCTTCATTCTCCTTGTTTTCAATAAGAATAACTTGTGGGAATTCGTCTGAAATTGCTTTGCAAGAGCCATCAACGGATTGATTATCTACAACTATTACTTCAAATAAATCATGGTTGCTGTGAAAATGAAAAAGCGAACGAAGACAAGTCAAAATGAGCTCTTTGACATTATAGTTCACTATTACAATTGATACTCTCAATTCAGACATCAGAAATGCGCTTCAGTTTCAGAACAAAAATACCGATAATAAACCAATAGAAGTATGAAAACAAGTAGAAATCAAGGACGTTACTCACTAGGTTTTGTACATTGACTACAAGTCCTAAAACAAATATAAAAGTAAGAATATCGAACCCATATTTCCGAAAATAGCTCCACCAATTTAGTGCAAAAAAGAGCGAAATCACAAAATAAAAAGCGAGAGCGATATAACCTGTTTCAAGTATTGTTTTCAAGAACCAACCATCGGTTGAGGTAGTAGATACTTTTTTATCTTTTTCAGATTGAAAACGTGCTGCAACATGTCCTGCTTTACCTAAACCAAATCCAAAAGGATGACTCAATAATTCTTTGTTTGATTTCTGCCAAAGATCAACCCTTGTGACTCCTTTTTTCATTTCCATCGTTTCCTTTGAAGAACTCACTATCCAAGAACCAAATTCAATTGGATTAGAAACATAGAATCCGACAAGAGAAAAAGTTGCAGTTTCAAGCAATATAATAACTGCGATTTTTTTAATATCCATTTTCAAAAATCCAAGTACAACAATTCCGAAAGTAATTGCAATCATTGCTCCGCGTGAAACGGATAAAAACAAACAAATGAAAAGGATTGCTAAATAAAGTAAATTAATTCTTTTATGATCTTTTAAATATTGGTAGAAATAATAAAGAATTGAAGCTGCCATAATACTTGAAAAAACAACTGGTGTCCAAAGTACCGAAGTCATTCGAATAATGAAATACTCCGGTATTACACCATTACTTGCCTCGAATAAGAAATAATGTTGAATTTTAGGAAACACAAAATATAACAATAAACCGATGATTGCTATCAACAGAAAAAAATCAACAATTTTTTTAATAATCAATTCGATTTTTTGAAATTTAAAGCTATAAAAACTAGCTATAAAATATATAAACATTGGTAAATAAGTCAATCGAATAGCATAAATACTCATGGCTAAATCATTTGCCACAATTAATCCAACAACTAAATTATAGGCGATATAAAAAATTACTAGTTTATCAAATGTATGGAGTTTAAAAACGCCCCTGTTGAACCATTGAATAGAATTCCAAAAAACAATTCCAAAAAACAAAAGCTCAGGTAAAACAGAGATGAAATATTCTAAAATATTGGTAGAAGCATCAGATCCAATCAATAGCATTCGAACAGTTGGAAAGAATGTTACAAAAACAAAAAATAATAAAAGGTTATTTTCTTTAAAATAATTTAAAATTCTCATATTATACTGCTATATGCTAATACATCATAATGGTTATTTTCTAGGCAAATTAAGAGATAGATCGTATTTTGATGCCACTTTAAAAAACCATAAAATCAATATACTTAAATAAATTACTTGAGCAATAGAAATTACTGTTAAAATAATAATTAAATCCTTAAAATAAAATCCTGCAATCAAGAAACACAATAAGAGAAGAAGGTTACTTACAACAGAAAAATAAAGTACTTCTTTTTGTTTGTGAAGGATTAATGGAATTTGCGATAGTGGGGCACGAATAAAATCAAGGCAAATCCATGGGCACAATAATTGCGAATAAATTCCAGCATTTGCCCATTCTTTTCCAAATACCAATCCGAAAAGCAAAGGTCCAAAAAGCATAATTACAACTAAAACAAACAACATTAAAAAGGATGTTTGATAAAGCGTCTTCTTCATCAAAGGAACCAATTCTTTCGATGAATGATGTAAACTGCTTGCCTCTTGATAAAAGACCTGAGAAATTGAACCACCAATAAAATTCATAGGCGCAAATAGAATTCGAATGGCTAAAGAAAAAACACCTACAGATTGTTTTCCAAATAATACTGAAATCAAATATATTAAACCATTTATTTGAGATGCATCTAACAAAGATTGAACTGAATTAATCAAGGGGAATCTATTGTACTTTTTAGCAAATTCCTTAATTCTTACTATGGACACACTCCTTTTTATATAATTTATATCTTTCTTAATTTGGTATAAAATGACTAACAAATTTGAGAATCCAGCGATTAAAGAGGCAAATAATAAGCCATTTAAATTGATTTTAATTAAACCATTTAAAAGTGAAAATCCATTTGTTGTCGCTGATGATAAGATTCTATTTACAGCAATTTCCTTATACATTTTTCGTCTATTGAACCATGCATTAAAACTTTGAATAATTCCCATTAAAAAAACAAAAACAGGAATTACATAATACCAAATTCCGATAGTTTGATTAAAGACAAAAAAATCAATTAAAAAAAGAGTAAAATAGAGCAAAAATAAAAAACAGAAATTAACTAATAAACTTAATACAAAGACATTGGCAGCTTCTGTTTTTCTTTTTGGTAACATTATCGCCAATTCATATCTTCCACCGGCTATCAAAGCTAACACTCCAAAAATAGAGGAAACGATTGTGAATTCGCCAAATTCTTCAGTTGAATATAAACGTGTTAAGATTGGTGAAATTAAAATACTAATTACTTGCGCTATTGCGGTCCCAGTAATTAATTTCAATATATTTTTTGTGAGCTCAGAACGATTATTCCATATAGCATTTCTCTTAGGCAAATCCTTCGGTTTTTTAAACAAATTTAGTATAAGTTTTTACTTTTCAGGCTATCTATAAAAGCAATTGGGTTAAATGTCGATAAAATGAAACAAGATTTTGAAAAATCGAATCATTTTTCATTGAAAAGAAATCTCTTAGACTTATGAACCAATTACTTTAACACCTTTTCTTGCATAATATAGTGTGATGAAAATCATAAAAATCAGCAGTATTGTTTGAGTAATTGATACAAACCATAATATTTGAACGAAAGCATCTTTTGAAGTTCCAAGTACAAAAGGCAACACTCCAAATCCAATCAATTGAAGAACTGTGCTAATTAACCCCATAATAAAGTATTCTTTTTGTCTATGAAGAATAAGTGGGATACTTGATGTTGGAGAACTTAAAAAGTTGAAAAATAACCAGACAGCCATAATCTCTGAATAATACCCAGACATTTCCCATTGCTCACTGAATACAAAACTAAACAATGGTTTTCCAAAAAAGAAGATTACTGTGAAAGGAATAATAGAGATTGCAACAAGGCTTAAAATGGTTTTATTTAGCAAGTTGATGATTGGTTTACCTTCATTAATCATCTCGTTACAACGGTTAAAAAACACTTGTCCGATGGACACGCCAATAAAAGCTAATGGTAATTTCAGAATTGTGTATGAATGATTATATGAGCCAAAAATATCCTTTGAGAAAAAGGAAATAATCAAACTTGCAATCAATAGATCACGTCCTAAATCTAGCAGCACATGGGGTAAACTAACCATTGGAAATTGATTGTAAACTTTACTCAAAACATACGTTTTCTTCGCTGAGATCAAACCTGCATGCTCTTTTTTAAGTTGAAACAATTCCTTAAAGAAGGTAAAACTAGAGACAATATATCCTATTAGTGATGCGAATAGAAGACCAAAACTACCTAAATTCATTACCCCAAAAAACCATCTCAACCCATTCGATACAAATGAATTAGTTACCTTAGAATATGAAATTTTCTTGAAATGTTTTTTACGAATTGCCCAATTTGTTCCAAGATTAATTATCACTAAAAAAATTGAACTCACAAGCGTTATTACAACAAAAACTAATTGATTAACATCAAAAGGTTGAGATATTAAATATACAATTCCAATAATCGTGCAGGCTATTAACGTGTATTTAGCTATCTGCAGTGATAATCTATAAAGTAGAAATGAATGACTTTCATTTTTCGGTAAAGGAATTGATAATTCATAGCGCGCTGTTGCTAATGCAGAAATAAACCCAACGGCACGCAAAAATATTCCTAAATCACCCATTTCCTCTGTAGAATATATTCTCGTTAGAATTGGTGAAATTAAATAAGTAAGTGCTTGAGCCATTACGGTGCCTGACATAAGTACAATCACCGAATGAACAAATTCACTTTTTTTTATTTTCATTAAGAGAACATGGATTTCAGATAATCTGACATTCCAGCGTTAAAAGAAATAGGATTAACGTATCCTAAATCTGCTTTAGTGTTCGTAATATCCGCTAAAGAATCACGCACATCTCCTGGTCTCTCTGGACCATGCACGATTGTTGAATTATTGTTGAATTTTCCAAAACTTTTCAAGTTCTGTTGAATTTCATTAATGACTTTATTCAATGAATAATATTCTCCACAAGCGACATTATAAACACCTCCGAAAGCAGATTGATTATCCGTTGTTAAACTCAAAATATTAGCCTTAACAGCATTTAATACGTATGTAAAATCGCGTGTTTGTTCACCATCACCATTAATAATAATTTCTTCACCATTCATCAATTTATCAATGAATTTTGGGATTGCTGCTGCATAAACTCCATGTGGATCTTGCTTTGGACCAAAAACATTAAAATAGCGAAGACCAACGGTTTCCATACCATGTAAGCGCGCATATACTTTAGCATACTGCTCATTTAACTGCTTTGTAACTGCATATGGACTCAAAAGATTACCCTCAGTGCCAACAACTTTTGGTGAAATATTAATATCTCCATAAACAGATGACGAACTTGCGTATACAAAACGTTTTATTCCTGCTTCTTTTGCCGCATGCAGCATATTAAGAAACCCAGTCGCATTGACGGCGTGTGTATTATGTGGGAATTCAATTGAACGAGGAACAGAACCTAATGCTGCTTGATGGGAAATTACATCAATTCCTTTTACAGCATTGACACATGCATCAAAATCTCGGATGTCTCCATTAATAAAAGTAAAACGTTCATTTTCTTCAAACTCTTGAAGATTAGCTATTTTTCCTGTTTCTAAATTATCAAAAACGGTGACGTTTGCTTCTAAATTCAAAAGTGCCTCAACAAGATTGGAACCAATAAAACCAGCTCCTCCAGTTACAAGAACATTTATATCTTTTAAATTCATCTTCAACCAATATTATTTAGCGTAATTGACAGATCTTTTTTCACGAATCACAGTAACTTTTACTTGCCCTGGATAGGTCATCTCCGTTTGAATACGTTGAGATATTGCGAAAGATAATTCATCAGCTTTCAAATCTGTTACTCGCTCTGCTTCAACCAAAACACGCAACTCGCGTCCAGCTTGGATAGCGTATGCACTTGCAACTCCATCATAAGATAGAGCTAATGTTTCAAGTTCTTTAATTCGTTTAATATACGCTTCTACGATTTCTCTTCTTGCACCTGGTCGTGCACCTGAAACGGCATCACAAACCTGCACAATAGGTGAAATCAAGGTTGTCATTTCAATTTCATCGTGGTGAGCTCCAATTGCATTACAAACTTCTGGTTTTTCACCATATTTTTCTGCCAATTTCATCCCAAGAAGTGCGTGTGGCAATTCTGGTTCATCATCTGGAACTTTACCTATATCATGCAATAAACCTGCTCTTTTAGCAATCTTCACGTTTAATCCAAGTTCAGCAGCCATGATAGCACACAAATTAGCTACTTCACGAGAGTGTTGTAATAAATTTTGGCCATAAGAAGAGCGGTATTTCATTCTACCAACCATTCTTGTCAATTCAGGATGTAAACCATGAATTCCTAAATCCATAGCAGTTCTTCTTCCTGTTTCAGCGATTTCCTCGTCTAATTGTTTTTTAGTCTTAGCAACTACTTCTTCAATTCTAGCTGGGTGAATACGACCATCTGAAACTAATTGGTGCAATGCTAAACGAGCAATTTCTCTTCTAATTGGATCAAAACACGATAAGATGATTGCTTCAGGTGTATCGTCAACGATGATTTCAACTCCCGTTGCAGCTTCTAATGCACGGATATTTCTTCCTTCACGTCCAATAATTCTACCTTTCACTTCATCTGATTCAATATTGAAAACAGAAACTGCATTTTCAACTGCATGTTCCGTTGCAACACGCTGAATCATTTGAATTACAATCTTTTTTGCTTCTCTATTCGCGTTTAATTTTGCTTCTTCTGTAATTTCTTTAATGTGGGTCATCGCTCCAGTTCGTGCTTCATCTTTCAATGCTTCCATTAAATGATTTTTTGCGTCTTCTGGAGTCATACCGCTTATTTTAGAAAGTTCTGCAACTCTTTTTTCTTGCGTTTTTTCTAATTCAGCATGCTTTAATTCAAAAGCTTGAGCTTTCAATTCCATTTCAGTTTGCTTACCCTCAAACTCACTTTCTTTTCTTCCTACTTCTTCGATTTTTTGTGAAAGTGTTTTTTCACGAGCCCTAGCGCGGTCTTCAGTTGATTGAAGGCGACGTTCTTTCTCCTTCATTGCTGTTTCATGTTCTTCTTTCAAAACCAAAAACTTCTCTTTGGCTTGTAACATTTTTTCTTTTTTGATGTTTTCAGCTTCTTGTTCAGCCTCTCGAATTATTTGAGCTCTCTTGTTCTTGAGAATAACATTCTGCAAAATGAAAACTCCTGCTCCACCTGCTCCAATTCCTATTAAAATCCCTATAATTTCCATTTTTTTTCAAAACTTATTAAATTACAACTAATCATGTTGTATCAAAAAAACGAGAAGGGAAGAAATTTGAATCTTATTTTAACGAATCTAGCTCTTTCAGCAAATCATCTAATTTACCTTCAACAGTTGAATAGTCTGCTTCTGGTTTAATTGATGAGCCTGAGTTTGTTGGTTTAGTAGCTAGTTGAAGAGCAGTCATGGCAAGCAAGTCTTGCATATCTTTTACCGCATAATTGTCCTGTAGCATTTTAATTGCTTTGTTAATGTCTTCCGCTGCTTTTGTAACTTTCGTTTCCTCACCCTCATTTACAGTGATTGGATACGTTCTACCAGCAACTACGACTTTCAAGGACAATTTTCCCATTCGTTATTTTTTTAACTGACTTATACAGTGTTCAATTTCCTTCACCAATTCATCAATTTCTTCATCTTTCTTTCCTGAAGGATGAGAATTTTCGACAACTTGACTTTTTGTCATTTCCAATTCCGCTTTCAGCATAGTTATTTCAGAAAGAAGTTTATTTTCTTCTTGCTTTTGATGTTCTATACTTTCGGTTAACAGTTGAATTTCCGATTGAAAAGCACTATTTTTATCACGTTCATCTAACAAGTGCTGATGTAACGCTACACTTTTGTGGCGAATATCATCAATTATATTTTGAATGCGATCTGTCATTGGTTACGACTTTGTACAAAATTAATATAGTCTTGAACATTCACAACTTTTTTAGGTCATTCTTGTAATATTTTTTTCAAAAAGTTACTTTTGGAGTATGGAATTTCGTCTTTTTACTCTCATCTTCATTTTTATACTTCCAATTTTTTGTTTTTCGCAAGAAAATGCCAAAACAAAATATCGTTCTCCATTGGGAATTCCTTTAGTTTTGGCAGCAAACTTTGGTGAATTACGTCCTAATCATTTTCACATGGGACTTGATTTTAAAACCAATGGAGTTGAAGGTCTATCTTTATATACAATTGAAGATGGATATATCGCTCGAATTAAAATTTCTCCTTATGGTTATGGTAAGGTCATTTATGTAAATCACCCGAATGGAGTAACAAGTGTATATGCTCATTGTTCTGCTTTTAAAGGTCGTTTGGACTCAATTGTGAAATCTGTACAAGAAAAAGAACAAAATTTCGAAATAGAACTCTTTTTAAACCCAACAGATATTCCTGTAAAAAAAGGAGAAATCATTGCTTTATCTGGCAATACAGGTGGTTCAACAGCACCTCATTTACATTTTGAATTGCGTGATACAAAAACGGAAGAAGCAATGAATCCATTAGTTTTTGGTTTTGAAATACAAGATCACAAACCCCCAATTATAAAAGGACTTAAAGTATATGCCTTAACAGAACAGGGATATCAAGTTCCAGGAAAATCAAAGATTGTTAATGTGTCAAAAACAAACAATGATTATCATATTCCTGGTGATTTATTAACAATACCATCTGATTATTGTTCTGAAGATGGTGGAATTGGATTTGCTTTTGAAGTTGTTGATCAATTTGATGCAGCAGAAAATATTTGTGGGTTATATAAAAGCACATTGAGAATTAAAAATGATACAATTTTCAGACAACAAATTGACAAAGTGGCATTTGACCATTCCCGTTATATAAATAGTCACAAAGATTATCATGAATATACTGTCAACAAGCGAAAATTTCATAAATCATTTAAAACTCAGCATAATCCATTAGCAATATACCCAACGTTGGATTTAGGTCTTATCAAGATAAAACCGGGTGAAAAATTGTCTTTTATTTTTTCAGCTCAGGATGTAATGAAGAATGAATCAGATTTAGAATTTAATTTATTTGTGTCAGAAGGCAAGGAGAATACGTCGAATTCAATTTTCCCTACTTGGCTTTATTTTCAACCTGATTCAACCATTCAGTTAAAAAATGACAAAATTGAATTTACTGCTCAAAAGCATACTTTCTATGAGCCAACGAAAAAGAATTTATCACTTGTAGCTCCATTTTCATTTGGTGATCCTTCTCAACCAATTCAATATCCAGTTAGTGTGAAGATGAAGCTTCCATCTACAAAAATTGATGTTTCAAAATATTACATTAATGTTTTATCTGAAGGTAGTAAAAATCATGCCTTAGAGTCTGCCATAAAGGGGGATTGGATTGAAGCAGAATCGAATTATTTAGGAATATTTAAGATAAAAATAGACACAATTGCACCTAGTATTTCTCCATTAAATTTTAATGTATCAGAAGCAATAAAAGGAAAAAATCGCTATACATGGAGCGTAAATGAAAATCAAACTGAGCTATTAGATTATGACCTTTTTATAGACGGTAAATGGTCTGTTTTGGAATATGAATCTAAAGGAGATTATTTGTTTTTTGATAGACCAAAAGTATTACTGGGAAAACATAAAGTTGAAATAATAGTAAAAGATAGTTGCGGTAATGTGAAGAAATGGTCAAACGAAATTTTGTTCTAAAAAAGCATCTTACAGAAAAATTATTTCTATAAGATGCTTTCTATCTTAATTAATCTTCATCAGCTTCTCCTTCTGAATCTTCTTGTCCTGCAGTATTTCCAGTAGCATTTCCTGATCTAATTTCAGTATGTCGAATTTCGCCACCAGTTGTTCCAGTTTGTTTGCCTAATACTATCACAACTAAGGAAAGTGCAAGTATAACATAGCTCAATAAATTTGAAAAAGGCTTTCTCTTCCAATTTGCCCAAAGAGAGAACAAAGCAAAAGCTCCAAGAATATAACTGAACAATGCAAACGTTTCAGCAGCCTCTTCGTGCTCATGAATGAAGTTTTCTGTTACACCTGGTAATCCTTCAGCAACCTCTTCAGCTCCTTCTCCAGAAAGCATACTTGGCAAAGTTGCTAAAGCACCAATAATAAAAATAAAGTAAGCAACGCGCTTAACAATTTCTGAACGAAAAATGATTCCGCTCAAAAGAACCACAACTCCGATAATTGGAACAATAATCGGTAAATGGTTGACGAGTAAATGAAAATGTGCTTGATTCATATTATATAAATTAAATTGTTACAAAATTTTTATCCTGCCATTGACACCCCAATCAGTTTCCCAATTC
Organism: Flavobacteriales bacterium; assembly: GCA_947505255.1. Lineage (GTDB taxonomy): Bacteria > Bacteroidota > Bacteroidia > Flavobacteriales_D > Crocinitomicaceae > M0103. The sequence goes on along the minus strand of CANNKP010000018.1, from coordinate 7,070 downwards.
CAAAGGTGATGGCTGCAGCCGCCAATCCAAAAAACACTTGTCTAAAACCTGAATACCAAACATTCTTTCCTGTAAAAAGCGTTATTGCAGCGCCAATTAAAAACAATCCAATGGCACTAAAAATTGTGCTTAAAACTATTGCTTTCACTCCTTCTGTAAACATAAAGGGTAAAACTGGAATTACAGCACCAATTCCGAATAAAATAAACGACGAAATTGCCGCTTCCATTGCAGAACCTTTTAATTCCTCAGCATTGATTCCTAGTTCTTCTTTCACTAAAACTTGGTGCGCTAAATTTTTATCTTTCATTAATTCATCAACTATTTCTATTGCTTGGTCTTCAGGAATTCCTTTAGCCATATAAATTAATTTTAATTCTTTTCTCTCGCCTTCCGGATTTGTTTCCAACTCATCCATTTCTAATTGCATTTGGTTCTCGTACAATTCTTGTGAGCTTTTCACTGAAATCCATTCTCCCAAAGCCATTGATAAAGCACCAGCTAAAAGTCCTGCTAAACCAGCAAGTAAAACACCAGCTTGCCCAACAGTTGCACCTGCAATTCCCATTACAAGACTAAAGTTTGAAACAAGTCCATCATTTCCGCCTAAAACAGCAGCGCGTATTGCATTTCCGCCAACTGAACGATGACGTTTTTCAAAACGTGCCAATTGCGTTCCTGAAACTCTCGTTTCATTTTCTAAAATCGAACGTAAGATTTTAACATGAGAATCCTCATTTCCTGTTACTTGTATTTTGCTTTTACTTTTTTGACGAATAACGGCATCCGCTAAAGTCTTTTCAGTCTCCATTAATGCCCCAAGGACATAATCGTATCCTACTATTTTTCCAATTGTATGCAGCGTTTTAGCTCGCCAAGAAGGAAAAGCAACGCTCTCAAAATTCACATTCATCTTTTCAGCAAATGCAACGGCATGACTTTTCTCAATTTCACTCATTTGAGTAAAAACATTTGCAACAACAGGATCATCCTCGTGTTTCGCTAAAATGCTGTATAAATACCAAGCATCTATTTCTGTTTGAATGTGCTTTATATCCATATAAAATTAATTACCATATAATACAGCAGTTGATACACCATGACATGAATTACATGAACCTGATGGGGCCATTGACGACATATAAGTTGTAGTCCCATTTGGACCGGTTATAGCTGGAAATAAACCAGTATAATCATTTGATTCAGTAGTATGGAAATTCCCTTTACTATCAATTGCAACTTCATATTTTAATGTACCACCTCCATTTGCAAGCGTATAGAACTTAACCGTTCCCGAAGAAACATGCGCTGTTAAAGTTGCATTGGAAACACTTCCTGCAGCAGTAAAACATCCATCTCCTTCTCCTCCACTCACATGGCAAGTCATACAATTCATTCCAAAATTATGACTTTCATCACTTCCATTTGAACTGATGTTCTTTTTGTTGCAGTTTCCATTTTTTTTGCAACTTGGTGTCATTAAGAATGTTGCTCCTATCACAAACATCGCTAGTAAAATTGAATTTGTTCTCATACTCTTAATTGTTTTATTTACTTTATTTAATTGTCCTTTACCTAAATTAATCATTATTCTTCACCTTTAATAAGAATCGCAGACATAATATTATATGCTCCTGTTATCACTATTGAGTCTAAATAACTTCTTGTTTTATTTTTATATTCAATTGCACTCTTTCCATTATTCACAGATATAACTCTAACCTCTTCAGGAACATACGATGCACTTCCTTTTTCTTTCTTAGTTTCAAAAAACACAACATTTTTCCCATTCATTTCTACAACAGCCTCACTTGGTATGCAAAAATATTTCTGTTCACCAGTATAAATACTCGCTTTGAAATAGGACCCAGGAATCAAATCTTTGTTTTCATTATTCAAATGACAATGAATTTTTATTGTTCGGTCCTTCCCTATTTCTCGTCCAATCAAAAAGACACTTGCTTCAACAGGAACTTCATTATTAGACAACATCAAATTCACTTTTTGACCTATTTTCAATTGTTTTACATCCTTTTCAAAAACGATAACTTCAGCATGCGCATGTTTCAAATCAATTATCTCTAAAAGGTGATCAGTTGGGTTTGCATAAGAACCAACATTCACTGATAATTTCGTTACCACGCCATTAAACGGAGCAGTTACAGAAACAGTTGGTTTTAAAATACCTTTATTTAATTGATCTATGCTAATTCCTGCCATTTCCAATTTTGCTTTCAGTCCACTCTTCTGTGAAATAGCTACATTATATTGTGATTTCGCTAGTTGCATACTTTTTAAACTTCCTGCTTCTTGAGAAACGAGAATTTTCTGACGCTCTAGTTCTGCTTGGAGATACTCTAAATTCCCATTAACTTCTAAATAATCTTGTTGAAGCTGAATTAATTGTGGATCCTCGATAGTAAATAAAACTTGACCTTTTTTAACAGCCATACCATCTAAAACGCTCAATGATTTAATGAAACCCCCAAACTTTGCGGCTATGACTGTTTTATTTTGGGGCGGAACTTCAATCATTCCGTTTGCATAAATAGTGATCCCAATTAATTCATTCGTCGGCATTCCAATAGTGATTTCAGAATTTCGAATTTGGTCAGCATTTAAAATCACGGATGTTGATAATTCAACTGATGGTTCAACTTTTGCTGCATCCTTAGAACTACAAGAAAACAAGAAAGGAACACTAAATAGTATTGTATATATAAGATTTTTCATTGTGTCAATTATTTATTTTGAACAAACCAATTTAACTGATGAACAGTCTGATTGATGTTATTCTTTAGTTGTATAAAATTCATTTCAATATCTATTATTCCTTGTTTGGTTTGAAGGAATTCAATCATCGAAATTGCTCCAGTTTCTAATAAATATTTCCCTTGATCTTGCATTATTTTAGTTTGCGGAATTAGCTGATCCACGTATAAGTTATAGGATTCCAGTAAACTATTATAGAAAGAAATCGTTTGATTAAAAGAAACGTTTAATTCATTTATCGCATTTGTTTTCCGTAAATTATTTTGTTGTATTTCGATGTCTAACACATCTGATTTACGTTTTGAACTTCCATAAAATAAAGGTATTCCCAAACCTACTTGTCCTGCTTGAAATCGATTTGATTGCACAAAAACTTGATTATCTAATAAGTTCACGGAATGTACACCTACTAATGTTTGATTTATATACCCAATCGTAATATCTGGCATTGTCTCAGCAACCAACACTTTTTTTCGTTTTTCAATCACATTTTGTTCGTTTTGAAAATACAATGCGCGGGGATGATTAATGAAGGCTGTCGAATCAGGTAATTGCACAAATTTTAATAGTTCCGATTTACTATCAACTGCTGTAATCGGAAATTCAGAACCAACTATTAATTGCAATTGATTTTCTTCAGAATTCAATTGTTGTTGATTTAGTTTAATTTGATTTTGTATTTCTTTCCTCTTTGTCGTAATTAATGCCATATCTAATTTTGTAGCGTCTTGAAGATTCAGTTTTATTTCATACCGTTTTTCAATACCAATTAATAATGAATCTTGATCTATGAGAATTTCTCTCTTGGCATTTAGAAATTGAATATTTTCATAAACGGCATTAATTTGTAATACCAAATCTTGTAAGGAAGCTGAATATAGTACTTTTGCTTGATCAGAAAGTGCATCCCCAAGGTCCTTTTGCCGACCGAAAACTGTTGGAAAAGGAATCGTTTGAGATAAGGAAATGTTGTTGTCATGTTTGTAGTATGAGTTGTATTGCCCCATCATGAACGTCACATTTGTCTTAGGAATTACAACATTACTTTTCCCAATCATTTGTTCTTTTTGGATTTGTATTTCTGACACCAACAACGTTTTATTGTTAGTTTTAGCCATCTCAATACATTGTTCTACTGTCAGTTGCTGAGGAATTTGTGCAAACATATTGAATGACAACACTAACATTATCATTCCTAAAACCGTTTTTTTACTTTTTTGAATTTTCATTTTACGTTCAGAAATTAAATAAAAGATTGGCAGTACAAAAAGCGTGAGGATAGTAGCTGTTATCAATCCACCAATTACTACTGTTGCCAGAGGTTTTTGCACTTCTGCTCCACTTCCATGCGATAAAGCCATTGGTAAAAATCCCAATGAGGCAACAAGTGCAGTTAACAAGACAGGTCGCAATCGAGAACGTGTTCCCAGCAATACGATTTTTAACTTATTTGAATGCCCTTCCTTTTTGAGTGAATTAAATTCGGAAATCAAAACGATTCCATTTAAAACTGCAACACCAAAAAGTGCAATAAATCCGACTCCAGCCGAAATTGAGAACGGCATGCCTCTCATCCATAAAGAAAGAATTCCTCCTAATGCTGCCAACGGAATCGCTGAAAAAATTAGAATTGCTTGTTTCAATGATTGAAAAGCCAAATAGAGTAAGAAAAAGATTAAAAACAAGGACACTGGGACAGCAATCATTAAGCGAGCACGTGCATTCTCTAGATTTTTGAAAGTTCCACCGTAGGTTGGATAATAACCTGGTTTAAAAACTACTTTTTTATCTATTTCATTTTGTAATTCTTTTACAATACTTGCAACATCCCTTCCTCTAACATTAAAACCTACTAAAATTCTTCTTTTTGCATCATCACGTTGAATTTGATTTGGTCCTTTCTTAAAATCAACATGAGCCAATTGCTCTAAAGGAACTTGAACGCCTAAAGGGGAAGTTACAGTAATTGTTTTCAAATTATCAATTGATGCTCGATTTGTTGAATCTAATTTTACAACTAAATCAAAACGCTTTTCTCCTTCAAAAATAAGTCCCGCAGTTTGGCCAGCAAAACTTATATTGATAGATCTATTCACTTCATCAATCCTTATGTTATACTTTGATAGCGCTGCCCTGTCGTATGAAACTATCATTTGAGGCAAGCCAGTAACTTCTTCAACATATACATCATGAATCCCTTCAATTTTACTAGATAATGCTCCAATTTTCTGGGCATAATGGCTTAATTCATTCAAATCTTCACCATAAATCTTCACAACAACATCTTGTTTTGCTCCGGTCATTAATTCATTGAAACGCATTTGGATAGGTTGTTGAAAACCAAAAGAAAGACCTGGAAGACTTGACTCTAATTTCATTTGCATTTTTTCAGCCAATTCCTCTTTGGTAGTTGCTGATGTCCATTCGTCTTTGTCCTTTAAAATAATCATCAAATCACTAGCTTCCATTGGCATTGGATCTGTTGGAATTTCTGCTGTTCCAATTTTCACAACAACATCCTTTACTTCAGGGAAATTTTTCAGAATAATTCCAGCTGCTTTAGACGTTTCCTTAATCATAGTTGACAAACTAGTGCCTGTTACACCTCTTGTTTCTACAGCGAAATCTCCTTCATCTAAAGAGGGGATAAATTCCGATCCTAATTGATTGAAAATAAAGATACTTACAATAATTAATCCTCCTAAACCAGCTAAAACAATCCGTTGTTTTCTCAAAAAAGCATTCAATACAGGTGTATAAATTCTTCTAAAAAAGGTGACAATCCGATCACTAAATGTTACTCGAATTTTGATTTTTTTATTCAGGAACAAAGCAGAAATCATCGGCACATATGTCAACGATAATATTAATGCTCCTATAATTGCGAACATAACCGTTTGCGCCATAGGCTTGAACATTTTACCTTCTATGCCGATTAATGCAAGCAGAGGCAAGTAAACCACTAAAATTATTATTTGTCCAAAGACAGCGCTTTTACTAAATTTTGATGCAGAGTGATAAACTTTAGTATCCATATCTCTTTGACTCAAATTTTTATCACCATGATTATAGAGAAAATGTAAAGTTGACTCTACGATGATAACAGCGCCATCGATAATTAATCCAAAATCCAAAGCACCCAAACTCATTAAATTTCCGGAGACACCAAAAATATTCATCATTGAAATAGCAAAAAGCATTGCTAATGGAATCACAGAGGCGACGATTAATCCTGCCCTAAAATTCCCTAGTAATAAAACTAGAATAAGAATAACGATTAATGCGCCTTCAATCAAATTTTTTGATACTGTTGAAATTGCTCTGTTTACTAATTTTGTTCTGTCTAAATATGCTTTAACCTCTACCCCTGCTGGCAGCGTCTTTTCAATTTGCTCCATCCGTTCTTTAACTAAACCTATAACTTTTGACGAATTCGCTCCTTTTAACATTAAAACTATTCCCCCAACGGCTTCTCCTTCAGTATTATAATTCAACGCGCCATAACGAATGGCAGCACCAATTTGTACTTTTGCTACATCTTTAACTAAAACAGGAGTGCCCATTTCACTTTGCGAAATTATGGTTTGTTCAATGTCTTCTATCGATTTCATCAAACCATCCGTGCTAATATAAGTAGTGGAAGAATTGTTTTCAATATATGCTCCGCCTGTATTCTGATTATTTTGCTCTACAGCTTTAAAAACATCAGAAACATTTAAACCAAATCCTTTCAAGCGCACTAAATCAACGGCAATTTCATATTGTTTTAGTTTACCTCCAAAACTACTGATATCAGCAATTCCTTCAACTCCTAGTAATTGCCTACGAATTACCCAATCTTGTATTGTCCTTAATTCCGTGGCGTCAAATTTCTTTTCGAAGCCTTTTTTGGGTTTTACAATATATTGTAATATTTCTCCAAGTCCTGTGCTTAAAGGTGCCATAAAAGGTTCTCCAAAACCTGCTGGAATTTGGTTTTTAGCTTCAGAAAGCCGTTCAGCAATTTGTTGACGTGCCCAATAGATATCAGTTTCATCTTTAAAAACGACTGAAACGACACTTAGTCCAAAACGACTAAAGGATCGAATTTCCTCAATTTCAGGAATGGTTGCCATTGTTTGTTCCACTGGAAATGTAACAAACCGTTCAATATCAGCAGCTCCAGATGAAGGTGCTGAAGTAATTATTTGTACTTGATTATTTGTAATATCTGGAACTGCATCAATGGGTAAATTTCTCAAAGAGAATGTTCCCCAGACTACAAGTCCGAAGGTCAATATTCCAACAATTAATTTGTT
>CANNKP010000017.1 GCA_947505255.1 Flavobacteriales bacterium | reverse complement strand
TGCAACGAACAATTGATGTGAAGGTGGTTTCTGATTTTAATGCGGAAATCATGAAGCAGGAATTCAAGAATGTGATAGTTATCTGGGGAAAATTGGATTAGTGTGGTCCAGACCGACGAGGGGTATTTGTTAATCTGTTTGAATAGCTAAAGCGTTGATAATGAACACTTATTTGAATTTCGAGTTTCCATTAAATCTTCAAAAATCAATCAAAATAAGGGTAATTGGTGCGCAATTTGGTGTGTAATAATTTATATCTCTAATCTTAAGAATGTATAAAATAATTAATTTTCCCAAAATTCACGATTCAAGAGGAAATTTGTCTTTCATGGAATACCCAATACATTTACCATTTGAAATGAAGAGAGTTTTTTGGACTTACGACGTGCCTGGAGGGGAATCAAGAGGCGGCCATGCTTATTTTGAGCAAGAGGAGGTAATAATTGCCTTAAGTGGTAGTTTTGATGTAGTAATAACTAACCAAAATGGAACGATAGATAAAATCACTCTCAATAGATCTTATTTCGGTTTATATATTCCTCCATGTACATGGAGAAACATGGAAAATTTTTCAACTAATTCACTGGGATTGCACATATGCAGCTCGTTATTCGAAGAAGATGATTATTTAAGAAATTTTGATAAATATTTAAATGCACCCGAATAAGAATACTGTTTTTGATTGCAAGCTTATTGCTCTTCAGCAAAATCATAATACTAATGGTAAGATAACTGCAATTAATGGTGGTTATGAAGTGCCTTTCGAAATAAAGAGAGTTTATTATTTGTATGATATTCCTGGTGGAGAAGATAGAGGGGGACATGCACACTTGGAGTTGGAACAACTCATTGTTGCTGCGAGTGGTAGTTTTGATTTAGTTTTAGACGATGGTGTGAACAACAGAGTTATTAATTTGAACAGGCCCTTTACAGGAGTGTTAATGCCATCTGGAATATGGCGTGAATTAACTAATTTTTCTTCAGGCTCAATTTGTTTGGTATTGGCATCTCACAACTATGAGGAGAGTGATTATGTAAGAAATTATAGTGAATTTAAAATATGGAAATCCGTTTAATAGGGGAATCAACAGTTTTACGTCAGGTAATCTTAGATGATGCATTATTTATTTCTGAATTGCGATCCGATCCAAAAGTTTATGAGTTTTTATCGTCTAGTACTCCTATTTCATTAATACAACAGAAAAAATGGTTAGAAAATCATTCCAATTCAAAGGATGGTTATTATTTCATAATTGTTAACTCTTCGTCGCTAAAAAGTGTTGGAACAATTTCTATATACAATTTTAACGAGGGGAAGCGGGAAGCTGAATTTGGAAGATATATTTCTGTGAATTCTGTTAATGCAATAGAGGCGGAATATTTGTTACTTGATTTCTGCTTTAATGTTATGCAACTAGAATCTGTTTATTGTAGAACAGCAGATAAAAATGTTAAAGTTTGGAGGCAGCATTTATCCTTTGGTTTTAGGGATGTTGGTTTTGAAGAATTTGCTGATAAAAATCTGTTGCTGAGGCGTCAGGCTATCACAAGATCTGAATTCTTTAATTTTGATTATTCGAGAATAATCATGTTATTAAATAGATTTAAAAATAAATGAGATTTCATCACACAGGGCTAATTGTTGAAAGCATCTCCACTTTTGAGTCTAAATTAATTTATGAGGTGAAGGAGTTAGAAGTTTTTGATCCAATGCAAGATGCTAAACTTGCTCTATATAAAAACTTTGGGGATTCATTTATAGAATTAATTGAGCCATTATCTCCAGCGGCCTTTACTTGGAATTTTTTGAGAAAAGCAAATTCTTCACTTTATCATCATTTTTGCTATGAGGTTGCTGATGAGAAAGAATTAGAAGAGATGCAAATGAAATATAGATTGATTCCAATTTTGGATCCCATACCCGCAAAGTTATTTAATGATAGGCTTGTTTGTTTTTTTTATACAAGGAACAAAATGATTATTGAGTTTTTAATAAAAGAAAAATGAAAGTTGTTGTAATTTCTGATATAACTTTTGAATCATTGAGTAGAAAGCAACTGGTTAATTCCACACATAATTATAGTTTTATTTTTACTGAGGATTTGTTGTATGAGCTTGATAATATAGAAAGGTTTGATAACTATGATATTATTTATGTCCATTTCGATAGTTATTTTAAAAAATACAGGAAGGACTATATAGTTCTCTTGTTGAACACCATTTTGGAGTTGTCGAATAAAATTGAAAAAATAGTTGCGATAAGCAATCTTTATTTTGTCGGCTGGTCGCAAGAATCTTTAATTAATAGTTGTGGCGCATTCAGTGAAAGTAGGGAAGATTTTGAGGAACAAATCGAAATTTTACTTAAAAAGGATAATGTTTATTTTTTTGATATTGACAACTTAATTCGAGAAATCGGTCTTTCTCATACATATAATTATTCTTTAGGTCATTTATACCAGCTCCCTTACACAAAAGCCTTCTTGGATAAGTTAGCAGCATATTTAGATAATATTGTCTCAAGACTTAGTTCACCTGATAAAAAAGTGATTGTTCTTGATTGCGATAATACTCTTTGGAATGGAATCGTTGGGGAGGACGGTGTAGACGGTGTATTGTGTGACTTAAATGCCGATGGAATTATTTTTTATCATTTCCAGCAATTTCTTAAGTCAAGAAAAGCAATGGGTTTTATTTTATGTCTTTGCTCAAAGAATAACGAAGCGGACGTGAAGGAAGTATTTGTTAGTAAGCGTATGCCATTGGAATGGGATGATTTTGTTGTTAAAAAAGTTAACTGGGGTAATAAAGATGATAATATTAAAGAAATTGCAAATGAACTAAGTTTGGGAACCGACTCTTTTATTTTCATTGATGATAATGATTTTGAGATTAATATTGTTAGGGAAAGCTTATCAGATGTTAGTTTGTTCAAAATGACATCTGATTATCATAATTTTATAGAGATCACTAAAAGTCCTGTTTTTTCAAAAAAAATTTTAACGTCAGAAGATTTAGTCAAAACAGAGCAGTACATAACAGAGGCTAAGAGGAAGGGGCTTGAGCAAAGTGCTTCAAGTTTTAGTGATTACATAACGTCACTTGAGATTGTGATGAAAATCGATGAGGATTTAGAAAGTGATTTGTTGAGGGTATCGCAGCTTACCGAAAAAACAAATCAATTCAACTTTAATAAGAATTATTATACCGCAGAGGAGTTAAGAGTAAAACTTTTAAAAGGACAATTTAAATGTTTTACCCTCCGAGTGAGCGATAAATTTGGTGATTACGGTTTAGTAGGGGTAATCTTAGTTGAAGTAATTAGCGATAAGGTTGTTTTGGAGAATTATATTCTTAGTTGCAGGATTCTTGGAAGAAGAATAGAGTTTGACTTTTTAGATCATGTAAGGATAAGGATAAATGATATTTACAAAAGTAATATTGATGAGATCAGATTTACTAAAACTCAAAAAAATATTCCGGCACAAAATTTTTATAATCAAATAGAAAAAATATGATCTTTGAAGAATTAAAGTCGATAGTCAGTAATGTTTTTACTGAAGAAAAGAAGTTGGAAGTTGAAATGAAAAAAAGTGAAATCCCTAGTTGGGATTCATTAGGACATCTAAATCTTATTCTTGAAATAGAAGAAGTATTAGGAATCTCTTTTACAAAGGAAGAAATTGAACATATTGATTCCTTCAAATTATTATTAGACGTTATAAACTCTAAACAATAGTCTCGGCATGTCCAATCCAGAATTATTTGCAAACTTTTATCAAAAAGAAAAGTTAGGTTTTGATATTAAAATTGTTGAAAAGGGCTTTGCGACGTTTAAACCTTTTTTTTCTGGTGCAACTTGTCTAGAGCTTGGTCCAGCAACTGGTTATATGACGAGATTTTTAATAAACTCTTTTTCTGCTGTTACCGTTGTTGAAGGCTCTAAATCATTAATTGATCAAATACCAGCTTATAACAATTTAAAAAAGGTAAATTGTCTTTTTGAGGAATTTACTCCTACAGAAAAGTTCGATACGATAATCATCAATCATGTACTTGAACATTTACAGGATCCTTTAGCAGTACTTAAAAATGCATATGAATGGTTGTCTGATAAAGGAGTTTGCATTGTTGGTGTTCCCAATGCGAAATCATTTCATAGACTTGCTGCGGTAAAGATGGGACTATTGAACTCAGAATATGATTTAAATAGTCGTGACTTAGAACTCGGGCATTATCGGGTTTATGATTTAGAGTTATTGAAAAAACATATGGAGCAGGCTAATTTTAAAATAAATTTTGAAAGTGGCATATTTCTTAAGTTTTTATCAAATACACAAATTGAAAGTTTTTTAGATGATAAAATAGTAGAGGCGTATTTTGAATTAGCTCATGATTTTTATGCAAATTCAGCAGAAATCTTTGTAATAGCACATAAATGAAAATCCCATTTTTAAATTTCGCAGATTCGCATCTTCAAATAAAAAGTGAACTGGAGGCTGCATTTTCAAATGTATTAAGTTATAACTGGTTTGTCCTCGGAAAAGAGCTTGAAGCATTTGAAACTGAGTATGCTGTTTATAACTCTGTAAACTCTTGTATTGGGGTAAGCAATGGATTAGATGCACTCCACTTGGCACTCAGGGCTTTAGGAATCGGTGAAGGTGATGAGGTGATAGTTCCATCTAATACATACATAGCCACTGTGCTAGCAGTTTCATATGTTGGGGCAAAGCCAGTAATTGTGGAGCCAAGATTAGGTACCTATAATTTGAATCCGGATTTAGTTGAGGCTGTAATTACAAATAGAACAAAAGCCATAATGCCTGTACATTTATATGGACAGGCATGTGAGATGACAGCAATCCAACAAATAGCTAAAAAGTATAATTTATTTATTGTAGAAGATAATGCTCAAGCTCAAGGAGCTTCTTACAATGGGAGGATTACTGGATCATGGGGTGATGCAAATGGTACAAGTTTTTATCCTGGGAAGAATTTAGGTGCATTAGGCGATGCTGGTGCAGTTACAACAAACGACACTGAAATTAGTCGAAAGATAAAGATGCTCAGAAACTATGGCTCAGAAAAGAAATATTTTAATGAAGTTGTAGGCTACAATATGCGATTGGATGAGTTGCAAGCAGCGTTTTTAAGAGTCAAATTAAAAAGGCTAAAAGAATGGACTAATGAAAGAATGGGAATCGCATCTTTGTATAATAGTGAACTTCAAGGAGTAGGAGATTTAGTATTGCCACAAATTGCTGAAGGTGCAACACACGTGTACCATTTATATGTGATTAGAACAAAGAAGCGCGATGCACTGCAGCAATATTTAACGGATCATGGCGTAGGTACAGTAATTCACTATCCCATACCTTTCCATTTACAGGAGGCTTATGTGAGCATGGGGTATAAAAAGGGAGATTTCCCGATTGCTGAAGAAATTGCGAGTACTTGTTTAAGTATTCCAATATGGCCTGGTATGAACAAGTCCCAAGTGCTCTACATATCAAAAACTTTAAAAAAATTCTATAATAATTGACTCTAAAGTCGAAATTATATTAAAGAATTAATTTAAAATAGCAATAAGTAAGCATTAATTGTAACTATTTAAGTAGATACCATCATCCAAGCTAATTCATAGAAATCCATTGAAAATCAGAATATATTACATAATTAAATTATTCAGTTTCGATGAAAGATTTATTACAAAATAAATATAGTTCATGTTGAATAAAAGTATTAAAATCGAATAATTTACTTGCAGAAATTATCTTGACATGTCAAAAATTATTATGAAATATCTCCTACAATTGGATTATAAATATTAAAGTTTAATGAAGAGCGATTTTTCATTCTTAGTAATGTCTTACAATCATGAAAAATATGTTGTAGAGCATCTAGAGAGTATTAAGTTTTTAGTTGAAAAATATGGTAAAGACCTTTTGGTTGATTTAATTGTAAATGATGATGCCTCAAAAGATAACACGGTTGCTTTGATAGAGGATTGGGTAAAACATAATTCAGGGTTATTTAGAAATGTAATTAAATTTTATAACGAGATAAATTTGGGAACTTGCAAAAGCCTATTAAATATGTTGAGTAATGATAAATCCTCTCGTTGTAAGATTAGTGCAGCCGATGATGTCTATTCTTTTGAGAATCTTTTTCAGGACACAAATCATGAAAAAGATGTTGCAATAGTTTCTGGATATCCCTTGTATTTAATCGAAAACAAACTTATCAGAAGTAAAAAGTCAGATTTATTAATGGCTGGAACACAGGTAGTATATAAAAATGATGATTTAATTAGAAGGTTCAAGCACCCTGCTATTCATAATGCTCCGAGTATTTTATATTCAGAAATGTGTCTGAAGGATAAATCCACATTAGATTTTCTTTCTCGCTTTAGTGTTATAGAAGATTGGCCAATACAAATATCAATTGCAAGGAAATATCCAAGTCACAAGTTTAATTTGGTTAATAAAGTTTTTGTATATTATAGAAAGACAGCAGGATCTACACTTTATGTTAAGAAAGATAAGTTCGATGAAGATATCAATTTAATATATTCGGATCTAATTGCTAATGAGCAAAGTAAATTGGATCGGTTGAGGCTAAATATTAGAAGGTTTTGTTATGAAGAGCGTCGATTGTTTTTTATTAAATTTTTAAATATAGATTATTTCATTTTTATTCTTAAATTATTGTCAAATATTTTTCAAGTGATTTTACTATATCGTAGTTTAAAGTCCAACATGACCGATCATGAAAGACATTACAATCTTATTCAACTACGTACAAAATTGTTCTTTGATAATCAATAAAATTATATTAGTTTAATAATAATGATGAATAAGTTCTCTAAGTTATTATCTGAATTAAGTTTATCTAAAATAAGCATATCTAGTATTTACGATAAATTGGTTCAATTATCTCCCTATATTGAAGTTGAGTTTAGGATTTTGTATTGGAAAAATGTTAAATACCTTAAAAGATTTAAAAAACAAAGTAAAACAAATCAGGTCAATTCGTTCATAGATCTTGATTTAGTTATTGGAGAACTGAGAAGTAGGATTGTTCAAGAGAATCCTATTTTAATTATTCATTCTTCATATGATCTTTTATCGAGGTCTGGTTTAAATCCGGATCAAATCAACCAAAAGCTTTTAGATTTGTCTGGCGAGAACGGCACATTGGTTATGCCTGCAATTAGGCGATATTCTGAAGAGGGTCCAATGGAAAAAGTAGTAAATTCTGATTACCAAGACTTTACTTGTGTATATGACACTGTTAAAAGCCCAATAGTCTCAGGAATGTTGCCATTTTTCTTAACAAGGAGAAAAGATGCACATGTTAGTCACTTCCCATTAAATCCAGTAGTTGCGGTAGGTAAATACGCTCAGGAAATGATTGTGAATAATCTTAATGGAAATTTTCTCACTCCACATGGTCCTAACTCTGCTTGGAAGTTCTGTCTAGATAGAAATGCTATAGTAATTAGTCTTGGAGTAGAGCTTCCGAAATATTTGACCATAATACATACTTACGAAGAATGCCATTCAAATTGGCCCATTCCTGATTGGTTTCAAAAAAGAAAGTTTACAATTAAACACAAGGATAAGGTAGAGAATGTTGAGGTATATGAGAGAAAAGCTTTTTGGGGGAAATATTTCTTTGCAGAGAGGAATTTAAGGAAAGATCTTTTAAAAGCTGGAGTTTTAGAAGAATTCGTGGTGAGTGGTTTAGAAATAAATATAATTGCATCAAAGAACCTGTTAGATTTTTTAAGTCAATCGAAAAGTCCTTTTTATCCGTACTACATAAAGAGAAAATTCTTAAGATAATGAAATCAGGATTTTTGCATTCTACTTTCCCAATTTGTTTCGTGGCCAATGATAAGATTTTTGTTTTTCAAAAAGGAAAGTTTATGATTTATGATACCCGCAAAAATAAGTTTGATTTTGTTGTGAATTATTACACTTCTTATTTTAATTGGTTCATATATAAGTTTGATATTCTTTCTCGCATATTCCGAAAAGGCGTAAGATGTGGTTGTTTATTAAGTAATAAT
The DNA here is from genome assembly GCA_947505255.1 of Flavobacteriales bacterium. Taxonomy (GTDB): domain Bacteria; phylum Bacteroidota; class Bacteroidia; order Flavobacteriales_D; family Crocinitomicaceae; genus M0103. The sequence continues at coordinate 17,424 of CANNKP010000017.1, read as the reverse complement.
ATTGTCCTCGTGTGTTTAGATAAAACTATTTTTGAGATAGATTTGAAGGCTAAATCGCTCAGTTGTGGATTCAAAGCGCATGATGAATCTAGACCGCTTGCATTTACTAAATTACATGGAATAGAAGGATTTGATAATGGTATCTATTTTGGAGGATACAAAAGTAATCCGAGTAAAGGTCCTATTTCAATTTTTCGTAGAATTTCCAAAGATAATTGGGTGGTTGTTTTCACATTTGCGGAGGGAGAGATTGAACATGTTCATAACATTGTTTCGGACCCATATAAAAATGTCGTTTACATTTTCACTGGTGATTTTGAAAATTCTTCAGCAATTTGGTTAGCAGAGAACAATTTCACTTCTGTGAAGGCAGTAGTTCGCGGAGATCAAATGTATAGAGCGTGCGTAGGTTTTTCAACTTTAGATGGTTTGGTATATGCTACAGATACGCCATTTTCTAAAAATTCAATTAGATTGTTAAATCAAAATGAGGGTTTATGGAATTCTTCTTTAATTCAAAACATTAATGGGCCTTCAATATATGGGTGTATTTGGAATGATAAATTTGTGTTTTCTACATCGGTGGAAGGTGATGGAAGAGATATTAATTTATGGTATAAACTTTTTGGTAGATTAAGGGGAAAAGGTGTTTTGGATAACCATTCAGTAATGTACATTGGTGACCACAAGATTGGATTTGAGCAAATGTATAAAGTAAGAAAAGACATTTTACCTTTTTATCTTTTTCAATTCGGTGTATTAATCTTCCCTGCAGGTGATATTTTATCCGATTTTTTACCCGTTTACCATATAGCAACACGGAAGTATAGTATGGGTACAAAATTGTTGGTTAGGCAAGTATAGAGCTTATCGATAGGTTGTTCAATTGTTTTTTTTAAATATTATTACGAAATATTAGACTCTGGCTCTGTTGTAGTCTAATTATTATCATTTTTTTGATTAATTGTGAGTTATTGTCTAACGAGAAAAAACTTATCTTATTAATATATAAAGGCATAAATGAATATTTTCATAAAATTATTAAGTGTTTTAGATCGTTCTCAAGTAAAAAAGTTTTGGGCTCTTGAGATTTTGGTTGTTTTTTCAGCTTTGTTTGAGACCATCAGTATTATCTCCATTGGTTCTGCTATTTCAATTTTGACGAATGAAAAATCAATTTACAAGAATTATTTATTAAGTTTTCTAACAAACTTTTGTGGTATACAGTTACAAAGTGACGAAGTGTTTTTTTTATATTTCACAATTGTCGTTTTAATTATATTAGCACTGTCTACATTTTTATCGATAGTTACAATTTGGAAGTTGTCTACTTTTGCAGCTAATGTAGGTGGCGGCTTGTCATCAAAACTATATACATTGTTTTTATCAATTAATTATAAAGATTTTAATTCAATAGGAAGTAGTCACATAACAAAGCAAATAGCAACGGAGGTCACGAGACTTACAGATAATGTGTTACAGCCTATAGTTCAAATTAACGCAAGAATAATATCAGGATTATTCATTTTTATACTATTATTTTACTTTAATCCGGCGGCCTCGATTGGGGCTATTTTAATTTTCTCAACGGCTTATTTGTTGATGTATTATTTCTTTAAAAATGATTTGAGTTCCAATGGTCGAAAGTTATCTGAGATTTATCAATCGAGGTATCGGTTTCTGAATGAGGCAGCGGGTGCATTTAGAGAGATAAAATCTTTTGGTGTTAAAAAATTGTTTAGTGATAGGTTTAGTGAATCAAGTGATGAGTACGCGAAGGCATACAGTAAACTTAATACTATATATAATTCGCCTCGATATGTGATCGAATTTGTAATTTATTTCTCTTTGGTACTCTTGTTGTTTAAAGCAAGTTTAAACTCATCTAATTATGATTTAATATCAGAGGTAACCATGTTTGGTTTGGCTAGCGTTAAATTACTTCCAATTTTCCAACAAATATTCGCCGGTGTTTCACAAATAAAAAGTCATAGAAATTCATTGGATTCGATATATAAGGATTTGATTCACAATCAATTTCAAGTCGAGGATAACAGCATTTGTCACGATTTATCGGTTTTTGAGAACTTAGATTCTTCAGCGGAGATTATAGAAATGAAAAATGTTTCATTTTCCTACAAAGTTAACACCCCTATAATTGAAGGGTTGAGCTTGAGTATAGGGAAGCTCGATAAAGTTGTAATAGTAGGTAAATCTGGTGCAGGTAAAACAACTTTATCTGATTTAATTACTGGTATGATTTTGCCTACTGAAGGAGAAATTATTTTTAACGGTGAAGTTATAAGTTTCAGTAATTTAAGTCATTTACGTTCTCATGTTTCCTTAGTAACCCAGTTTCCTTTTGTCATCTCTGGTACCATAGCGAATAATGTTACTTATTCCTTTGGTAAGGCAATTGATATAGAAAGAATAAAGTTAGTGCTATCTCAAGTAGGGTTAATGGAATTTGTCAGTACTTTGCCTAATGGGTTGGATACAATAGTTGGAGATGGTGGTTGTAGTTTTTCGGGAGGTCAACTACAAAGAATAGGGATAGCAAGGGCGTTATATAGGGATACCCCAATAATCTTATTTGACGAACCCACAAGCAGTCTCGATCCTAACTCAGAAAAGGTTATAATTGATTTGATAAGTAATCTTTCAATTAGTAAAACTGTGATCACAATATCACATAGTCTTGAAGTTATTAAGAATAACGATAGAGTAATTTTAATGGAGGATGGTAAAATAATCGAGCAGGGTGGCTATGATGATTTAATTTGCAATTCAGAGAAGTTTAAAGATTTACTACAATCATTTGAAAATAAAATATAATTAATGGAGAATAGCGTTGCGATATTAATAAATTCATGTGATGCATACGTTGATGTAGTAAGATTGAATTTGTGTGCACTAAAAGAGTTTTGGCCAAATATGAATTACCCAATTTATCTCAACACAGAGTCGGCATGTTTGAGTTCTGATTTGTTTGAAATCAGAAATTTAAATGCCAAAAATCCAGAAAATTATAATTGGGGATCAAGGTTTAGAAACAGCCTATTAAATATCAAGGAAGAATATGTAATTGTTATTTTGGATGATTTTATTTTGGAACATGAAATAGATGTAAACACATTATATGACGTTATCCTGAAAATGAAGTCTAATACGAATATTGATTGTTTTTATCTGGAGTATGCTAAGCATAATATAATTTTCGACAATGAAATTGGTCTACACCGGCTGTTGAATAACAATTATTATCTTGTGAATACTGGCCCGGCACTATGGAGAAGAAAGTCATTATTGGATTTAGTAAGGCCAGGTGATAACCCCTGGGTTTGGGAGTTTTTTTCTATGTATAGAAATTCTGCACGTGGGTTAAATATATTTGGTGTGCCATCTGAGCTTGATAATGTTTATAAGTACGACAGTAGGATGGGAGGAGCCATTTATCGCGGAAAATGGGTTTACGACGTGGTTATAAATAAGTTAGCGAAATACGACTTAGATATTAATCTAAATGAGAAGGGTGTCATTCATGAGAATGAATCCTTTCAAAGATCCTTCATGTGGAAATTACATTTTATCGTCCTTGGTTATAAAATGGTAGGGATCAATTCATTTCATGCTCTGTTTCATTTTATTAGAGTAAAAGTGTTTAAAAAACCGCTAGTATAGAATTAATGAGATTTAAGCCATTGGTTTATAGCCAGCTTTACTTAGTTGGAACATTGTGTTTATTTTTTTTTGGTCCAATTTCTTATAATGTAGAAAACAAAACTTTATTTATTTTATACATTGTGTATTATCATTTAATGATGATATTAGGTTATATTTTTGGAACTAAGTTAAAATTTTATTATCGATTATCCTCTGATTTACGTCAAAAATCACCAATTAGTTTTTGGACATTATCGGGTTTAGCTGTATTTGCTTCTTTGGTGGCTAACTCAAATCTAACAATGACTGGAAGTCTTGTACCAACTAATATTTTCAAGTTGTTTTCTGGTGGCTTTAATTCTGAAACAATTGGATCTGCTTATTTCGAAAAGATTGCGGCGTTTGATACATACACTGGAAATAAATACTTGAATTTTATTCTGTTATTTATTTCTTGGTCTAAGATAGTTTATATTTCATACACAGTAGAATTTTGGGATATGTTATCAAGGTATAAAAAATATTTTGCAGTTTTGGTTATCAGTTTACCGATCCTTTCCGGTATATCCACAGGAACAAATAAGCCAGTATTTGATTTTGCATTCTTTCTATTAGTATCATTGGTTTTATTTTTTTTAAAGAATAAAAACTTAACAGGAAGGTACAATTTGTTTAGAAGAAGATTTTTTATTGTTATTTTGCTTTTTGGTTTTATTTTTTCAATCGGTTTTTTTAGTAGTGCGATGGAGGGTAGGGGTATAGATTTATCGTTTATTGAAACTACTGCAGGTTCCGGTGAAATTAAAGTAGATGATAAATATTTGCTGAATGGAGAAAATGTAACGTATGTTGTGCTGAGTAGTTATTTAGTACAAGGTTATTATGGCTTTAATCTTTCCCTTTATCAACCATTTACTACTACTTTCGGTTTTGGTAATTCACCTTTTCTCACGAGACAGTTTGAGTGGATTACAGGAAGTAGCTTGAGGGCTCGAACTTATCAATATAAAATCGACTCTAAGTGGGCTGAGAATGCACAGTGGCATTCTGCATATTCTCAATTTGCCAATGATTTTCATTTTGTAGGGGTTGGTTTTTTGCTTTTTCTGCTGTTTTTTCTTTTTGCATTTGCATGGAAATTATTTATAAAGTTTGGAGATGTATATGCACAATTTTTAATTCCTTTGTTTTTTATTTTTATTATATATCTTCCTGCTAACAACCAAGTATTTGGTTATGTTGAGTCCTTTTCAACTTTCTGGCTTTTAACTTTATTAATTTTTACTAGAATCAAACTGACATAATATGAATGAATTATTTAAAGACAACTGTTTACTCATCACGGGCGGCACTGGTTCCTTTGGAAATGCGGTATTGCAAAGATTTTTGAATACCGGATGTTTCAATGAAATTAGGATATTTTCTCGTGATGAGAAAAAACAGGACGATATGCGAAATCATCTAAAGAATTCAAAGTTGAAGTTTTTTATTGGAGATGTAAGGGATTATGACAGTATTGAACCAGCAACACGAGGGGTTGATTATATTTTTCATGCAGCTGCCTTGAAACAGGTACCTTCATGTGAATTTTTTCCTATGCAAGCCGTAAAGACAAATGTTGAGGGCACTCAAAATGTTATTCGGGCAGCAGCCTTTAATGGTGTAAAGAAAGTAATATGTTTAAGTACCGATAAAGCAGCTTATCCAATAAATGCCATGGGAATTTCTAAAGCTATGATGGAAAAAGTCGCCATTGCAGAATCAAGAAATCTTCTTAATACAACTGTTTGCTTAACGAGATATGGTAATGTAATGGCTTCTAGAGGTTCTGTAATGCCCCTTTTCATCAACCAAATAAAACAAGAGTTACCCTTGACCATTACTGATCCTAACATGACGCGTTTTTTAATGAGTTTGCAAGATGCAGTAGAATTGGTTTTATTTGCTTTTCAACATGGCAATCAAGGTGATTTGTTTGTAAATAAAGCACCAGCGGCAACTATTGGAGACTTAGCTTTGGCTTTAAAAGAATTAGCTCATTCAGAGAGTGAAATTAAGATTATTGGTACGCGCCATGGAGAAAAGTTGTTTGAAACTTTGTGTACGAGAGAAGAAATGATGAAAGCAGTAGATATGGGCAATTTCTATCGAATACCAGCTGATAACCGTGATTTGAATTATTCTATGTATTTTTCCGAGGGTGCGCAAGAATTAGCACAAATGGATGATTATAATTCACATAATACAGAAAGATTAGATGTGGAGGGTATTAAGAATCTTATTTCTAAATTAGCATTTGTCAGAAAAGAATTATTTGCAGAAGAAGTAGATGAATTTTTAGTTTAATATTTTTTGATTTTTAAGGTTATCGAGTAACTGTATGATTAGAGTAGGAATAACAGGTCAAAATGGCTTTGTAGGATATCATTTATATCAAACCCTTGCCCTACATAAACAGGAATTTAAGTTAAATGAGTTTCATAGAGATTTTTTTGAGGATAACGAAGCCTTAGATGTTTTTGTTTCATCATGTGATGTGATTGTTCATTTAGCAGCTTTAAATCGTCATGATGATCCTGAAATAATTTATAAAACTAATATTTCATTAGTTAATAGTCTTATTGCATCATTAGAAAGAACGACTAGTAAAGCGCATTTAATTATTTCATCCTCTACCCAAGAAGAACGGGATAATCTGTATGGTAAGTCTAAAAAAGAGGGAAGATTGTTGCTTTCTGAATGGGCTAACCAAAGTGGAGGGAGGTTGACTGGATTAATTATATCGAACGTTTTTGGTCCTTTTGGACAGCCCTACTACAATTCTGTAATTGCTACTTTTTGTTATCAAATAGCTAGGAGTGAAATACCTAAAATTGATGTTGATGGGAATCTGAAATTAATTTACGTGGGGGATTTGGTTGATAAAATCATACAAGTTATACGTGGAAATGATAATACACATGATTTAATAATTCCTCATACCACTGAGGCCAAAGTTTCAGAAGTATTATCTTTAATACAATATTTTAGAAAATCATATCAAGAAGGGGGAGAGATACCAGTATTGGAGAACGATTTCGAACACAAGCTTTTTAATACCTATCGGTGTTTTATGGATATTGCAAATTATTTTCCCAAGAAATTTGTGCAACATGCTGATAGCAGAGGGGCATTTGTTGAAATTGCTAGATTAGGAATTTCGGGTCAAATGTCATTTTCAACAACCGTACCAGGTATTACTAGAGGTGATCACTTCCATACTCGCAAAATTGAACGTTTTTCTGTTATTAAAGGAAAAGCACTAATTCAGTTAAGAAGAATTGGAACAGATGAAGTTCATGATTTTAATTTAACGGGAGAAGAACCAGCGTACGTTGATATGCCAATTTGGTATACGCACAATATAAAGAATATTGGAGATGATTTACTTTACACAATTTTCTGGATTAATGAGCCCTTTGATGCGAATGATTCTGATACTTATTTTGAAATAGTATAATAATGAAAAAATTAAAAGTAATTACTGTAGTTGGCACACGGCCAGAAATCATCCGGTTATCGCGTGTTATGGCTGCACTTGATACTAGCCATGCAGTTGAACATATTATTGTTCATACTGGTCAGAATTATGATTATGAGTTAAATCAAATATTCTTTGATGATCTAGGTATTCGTAAGCCTGATTATTTTTTGAATGCTGCTGGCCATACAGCCACTGAGACTGTAGGAAATATTTTAATCAAGATTGATCCATTATTAGAGGAGTTAGCTCCAGATGCGTTTTTGGTTTTAGGTGATACTAATAGTTGCTTATGTGCTATCCCAGCTAAAAAACGTCATATTCCTATCTTTCATATGGAAGCGGGGAATAGATGTTTTGATCAACGCGTACCAGAGGAAACCAATAGAAAAATTGTTGACCATATTTCGGATATTAATTTAACCTACAGTGATATAGCTAGAGAGTATTTGTTAAGAGAAGGTTTGCCGGCTGACCGAATTATAAAAACTGGCTCCCCAATGTTCGAAGTTTTAAATCATTATATGCCATCTATTGAAGTTTCTGATGTATTGAAACGTCTTTCTTTGGAGAAATACAATTATTTTGTTGTGTCAGCTCACAGGGAAGAAAATATTAATAATCAATCTAATTTTAGTGGCTTGATTCATTCATTAAATCTTATTGCAGAACAATTTGACTTAGCCGTCATTGTAAGCGCTCATCCTCGTACCAGAAAGATGATTGACGCTGCTGGAGTGGCCTTACATAAAAATATTCAATTATTAAAGCCATTGGGATTTAATGATTATAATGCTTTACAATTACACTCAAAAGCTGTTCTATCTGATAGTGGAACAATATCTGAAGAGTCTTCAATTTTAAACTTTCCAGCACTAAATATTAGAGAAGCACACGAGCGACCTGAAGCGATGGAAGAAACATCTGTTATGATGGTTGGGTTAAATCCAGAGCGTATTATGCAAGGATTAGAACAGCTGCAATTGCAGAAGAGAGGAGCAGAACGAAACTTCAGACCTGTATTTGACTATTCAATGCCAAATGTTTCAGAAAAAATGGTGCGTATCATTTTGAGTTATACAGATTATGTTAATCGTGTAGTTTGGAGAAAGTATTGAAATCCAGTAAAAAGATTATTTTTTTAAGTCTCGTTCAAATAGATACTTTGAGTGACAGAGGCATCTATCATGATTTACTCCGACAGTTTGTAAGTAATGGCCATGAGGTGAGCGTGGTTTGCCCAGTCGAAAGACGTACTGGTTTAGCAACACGAATTATTAAAGAATCAGGCGCAACAATTTTACAGGTAAGAACTTTAAACCTGCAAAAATCACCAATCTGGGAAAAGGGCTTAGCTACAGTGACATTGAATTTCCTGATGAAAGTGGCTATCAAAAGATATCTGCCAGCTACGTCTTTTGATCTTATACTATATGCGACACCGCCCATTACACTTACGGGTTTAATTCATTGGTTGAAAATAAGATATGGTGCTAAAACCTATTTGTTATTAAAGGATATTTTTCCACAAAATGCTGTTGACATAGGCATTTTTAGCAAAAAGTCTGTTTGGTATCGTTATTTTAGAAATCAAGAGCTTTTACTTTACGCGCTATCAGACAAAATTGGTTGCATGTCGCCGGCAAATGTTCAATACGTCATTGACGATCAGCCATATTTAAGAGGAAAGGTGGAGGTTAATCCAAATAGTGTTGATTTAACTAGGATTCTGAATTTCGAAATCGATAGAAACGAGCTGTTAGCTCAATGGGATATTCCAAAGGATGCTTTAATCTTTTTATATGGTGGAAATCTTGGTAAGCCTCAAGGAACGCCCTTTCTTCTTAACTTGATTCAAAAATGTGAAGATCATTCAAAAGCATATTTTTTAATTGTTGGAGATGGCACTGATTATTCATTTTTATCATCTTGGTTTAAAGATCACAAGCCAAAGCGTGCAAAGCTGATTAACCGATTGCCAAAAGATGATTACGATAAGTTAGCTTCTATTTGTGATGTAGGGATTATTTTGTTACGAAGAGAATTTACTATACCTAATTTCCCTTCTCGTTTATTAACCTATTTAGAAAATAGAATTCCAATTTTAGCTATTACCGATAAGACAAGTGACGTTGGTACTATAGCGGAAGCTGAAGGATTCGGAAAATGGTGCCTGTATGGACAGGAGGACGAAGCATTTCGAAGCATCCAGTTTTTTGAAATGCATAATGACTTGCGGAATGAAATGGGGCAAAGAGGTTTTGATTTCATGTCGCGTTCTTATGATGTAAAAGATAGTTATTTGAAAATTTTCAATTTTATGAATTAATTTGTATAATAATCAGTATCAAAGTATGATTATATTACAGTGTAATTATTAATTTTTTTAGCGAAGGAATGTAGATTAAGCATTGTATTGCCTTAACGTGTTTATTTCAATTTTTCGAATATAAAGATAAAATGGAAGAAATCGTAATTTTTGGAGCAGGTGGATTGGGAAAAGAGGTTTTAGAGTTGATTTGTCAAATTAATGGAGCACGTCCTGTCTGGAATGTAGTTGGTTTTTTCGATGATTCTGTAAGTACTGGTACAGTAGTAAATGGTGTTAGCGTTTTGGGGGATTTTGAAAGTCTCCAAAAATCAAACTTCACAAATGTTGCTGTGGCGGTAGGAAATCCTACGATAAGAGCTAATCTTATTGAGATGCTCAGAGAGAATAAAACTATGCCGATTTTAATCCATCCAACAGCTACAGTCCCTAATGAAAATATTTCTATTGGGTATGGTGTGATTGTAGCTGCACATGTATTTTTGTCCGTAAATGTGAAAATGGGAAACGGTATTTTGTTAAATGTAGGATGTTCTATTGGGCATGACGTTACGATTGGGGATTTTTGTACAATCAATCCTGGTTGTAGAGTGTCTGGATCTGTTAAATTGGGAGATCGGGTTTTCGCAGGAGTAGGTTCTATACTGAACAATAATATTTCAATAGTAAATGATGTTAAAATAGGTGCTGGAGCGGTAGTTCTAAAGTCAGTAGAAAAAAAATCAACAGTGTTCGGTAATCCTGCGCGAGTTGTATTAGAATAATTAAAAATAACAGTTTAAAACAACAAAGATGGAAAACAATCAAAAATTAGTACATGCCTTTCATGAGGCATTAGGAATCGATTCAAACTTAATTAAGGATAATCTCACTTATCAGAGCATTCCTGAATGGGATTCTATTTCTCACATGATATTAATAAGCCAATTAGAGGAAGATTTTAATGTTTCGATTGAAACTGATGATGTAATTGACTTGAGTTCATTCAAAAAGGCTCGAGAAATTTTGATTAAACTTGGAATAAATTTTTAATATGTTACTTCGTGATAAATTTTGTCTAATTACCGGGGCTTCAAAAGGCATAGGAAAAGCAATAAGTGAAATCTTCGCAAAGGAGGGGGCAATAATTATTGCTACAGGTCGAGATTTGGAATCGTTGAATTTAATGGTTTCAGATCTTCCTGTATATTCAGCGCCACATTTGGTTTTTAAAATGGATGTAACCAAAGAAGAGGATGTTTTGAGAGTATTCAATGAGTTAAGTCAAAACAAAATTTTTATCCATTGTATTGTCAATAATGCAGGTATAATGGAAGATGCGACGCTTCAAATGGTCAAAACAGATTTAATACACAAAATTTATAATACCAATGTATTGGGGACAATTTTGCCTTCTCAGAATGCGATAAAGCACTTCTTGAGAAACAGATGTGGTTCTATTATTAATTTGAGTTCAATTATTGGTACCAAAGGTAATTTAGGCCAAAGTATTTATGGTTCTTCTAAATCGGCGATTATTGGATTTACCAAATCATTAAGTAAAGAATTGGCACCATTGAATATACGTGTAAATGCCATTGCCCCTGGCTTTATTGACACCGATATGATTAAGGGTATGGATCAGAAGTTTTATGAAAAAAATTTAAAAGCTATTGGCATGCGTCGCCTGGGTAAACCTGAGGATGTTGCAAAAGTTGCCCTGTTTCTTGCATCTGATTTATCTGAGTATGTTACAGGTCAAATTATTGGTGTAGATGGAGGGATGATTATATAATTTGATATGGGATTGATTAAAAGAATAAAAGAGATTGAAAGCTTTCAAATCATTGATGAGGTATCTGGCAAAAGATATAAATTCAACGACCTACCCGAAGTATCATGGGCTAGTGAAAGTCAAGGGCTAGTTTTTTGTTATCTAGACAATTCTTTTGAGTCAATTTCATTTTTATTGAAAGCACTTGAAAGCAGACATGTTTTGGTGCTATTGTCAAAAACGTTATCAAATAATTTTAAAGATGCACTAGAAGGCATTTATTTTCCTAATTATATTTTTGATGCCTCTCGGTCTGAGATTTCGACTTACACGAAAATTGGATCTGTTCTATATTACAAAATATCAGTAAAGCAGCATGTCCTACATTCTGATTTGAAGGTATTACTAAGCACCTCTGGGACAACTGGATCTCCGAAGCTAGTCAAGTTGTCCGAACGGAATTTATTGACCAATGCTGAAGCTATTGCCGCCTATTTGCCTATTAGCAATACTGATATTGTGCCGCTGAATTTACCAGTACATTACTCTTATGGGTTATCAGTATTAACTAGTAACGCGATTTCAGGTGCAACTGTTTGTGCGGGAAGTTTAGATGTTATGTCTAAAGGATTTTGGGAGAATTTTCAGAAGTATCAATACGCTACCATTGCAGGTGTTCCATATGTTTACGAAATGCTTGATAGAATTGGGTTTACAAAAATGGATTTACCAAGTCTCCGCTATTTTACGCAAGCAGGAGGTAAATTGCGTGACGACCTTGTTAAAAAGTACGGAACATACGCAATTGAAAAGGACAAGTTATTTTACGTAATGTATGGTCAAACTGAAGCCACTGCTCGCATGTCTTACCTCGATCCTTCAGCATTGTTAACGCATATTGGGTCAATTGGGAAGGCAATTAGTGGTGGAAGATTCAAGGTTCATCCTGAGACCTCAGAGCTGCTTTATGAAGGCCCTAATGTATTTGGAGGTTATGCAGAAACTTTGGAAGACCTAGGAAGCTTTGAAGCCCCAGATTTTCTAAATACAGGCGATTTGGCGATAATTGATGAGAACGGATTCATATTTATTACCGGAAGAAGTAAGCGGATCGCTAAAGTTTTCGGTAACAGAATTAATTTAGATGAGTTAGAATCATATGTTTCTCAGCATTTTAGTGATTATTTTGCCTGCGTTGGTTGGCAAGATAAGACGATTGTCATTTTTTCAACTAATGATCACTGTCAACCTAAGGATATTATTGATTGGTTAAGCAAGGAATACAAACTCCACCCGTCGTCATTCAAGGTGATGAGTATTCAATCATTTCCCCTTACTGCTAATGGTAAAATTGACTATAGCACTTTAACTCGAGCGTATGATAATTGATGATCTAATAAGCTTGCCTCAGTTTAGTCTTCATCAAAATGAAAAAGACAAAACGATGTTGGAATTGATGAAGACTCTTCATGATCACCATGTAACGAATTCGGTTGCATACAAAGAGATTTGCAAACGTGTGTTTAAAAATGAAGTCAATTTTAATTCGATCGAAGACTTACCTTTTATACCGGTGAGTGCTTTTAAAAATCATCAATTGTTGAGTGTTGAGGATGGTGATATATTTAAAGTGCTAACTTCCTCTGGTACCACAGGACAAAGCGTAAGCAAGATTTACTTAGATAAAGATACGGCTCGTCTACAAAGCGTGGCTCTCTCGAAAATCATAGCTCATGTTGTTGGTCCTCATCGTTTACCTATGTTGGTTATAGACTCTAAGGCGGTCTATGCGAATAAATCAAGTTTCTCCGCAAGGGGAGCCGGGATTCTAGGAATAGCGCCCTTTGGCAAAGACCACACATATGTGCTGAATGAGAATTTTGAACCCGATGAAGCGGTGCTGAAGAATTTCCTAGAAAAATACAACGGGCAACGCATTTTTATTTTCGGTTTTACCTTCATGGTTTGGCAGTTTTTACAAAAAGCCAATTTTGATAAGAAATACGACCTCAGCAATGCTATTTTAATGCATAGTGGTGGTTGGAAAAAGTTGGTCGAAATAGCGGTGGATAATCAAACCTTTAGGCAACAGCTGAAAGAGAAGTTTAATCTAAAGAATATATATAATTATTATGGCATGGTTGAACAAGTAGGGTCTGTTTTTATGGAGAATGAAAAAGGGTACTTGCATGCGCCAAATTTTGCAGATGTGATAATCAGGAATCCTATTGATTTTAGCGTACAACCAATTGGTGAACCTGGTCTTATACAAGTATTAAGTGTATTACCTAAAAGCTATCCAGGTCATTCTCTTTTAACTGAAGATATTGGAGTCCTTGAAGGGATAGACGATTCTCCTGAGGGCTGGAAGGGTAAATATTTTAGAATTTTAGGTCGTGCAAAGAAGGCTGAGTTAAGAGGCTGCAGTGACACCTTTAATAAATAGTCCGATGAAAACTTTACACTTGAGCCAATACACCCCGTATGCAGTAGATCTGTTATGTAACGAGCTTAGTTGCATGACGGCAAGCACTTACGTTTTGAAGCCTTTTGACGGTAGAACATTGGATTTTCTTGATTCGTTATCTAAGTCAATTCTTGCAGATAAGACAGTTAATCGGAGACCGGAGATAGCAGCATTAGGATTTTGGCTGAGAAAGTCCCAGTTAACAAAAATGTTTCAAGAACAAGAGTACTTGCTTAACGACCCTCAATACAAAGTGGCTCCCTTAGGTAAGGTTTTTCATATTTGTCCTGCAAATGTTGACACCATGTTTATTTATAGTATGGTTGTGGCGCTTTTGATGGGCAATAGAAATGTGTTGAGGATATCAAAACGGATGGATGCCCCACATGTTCTTGGGTTGTTTGAAAAGCTTAATCTTCTTATTGCAAATCAAAGGTTTGAGATTTTCAAAGACTACATTAACATAGTAAGCTACGACCACAATGAGGATATTAGTACCTTTCTATCTTCAGCTTCAAACGCTCGATTGATTTGGGGAGGAGATTCTACAATAAAAACATTTCAGTCGTTTAAAAAAGCACCTAGAACAAAGGATATTGTTTTTGCGGATAGAATCTCAATGATGATTTTGAATGCTGAAAGCGTTTTATCATGTGAAGGAAAAGCTTGGGAAGAACTATTGCGTAACTTTTATAATGATGCGTACACATTTGACCAAATGGGGTGTTCTTCACCGCAAACAATTTATTTCTTAGGGTCCCCCAAAAGTTGTGAACAAGCGCGAAAAAAGATAAGCATGGGGCTTGAGGAGTTTCTTCTCAATGAATATGAAAATGATGTGAGTTCATTGGCATCACTGAAGCTTAATAGAATGGTTGATGATGCGCTGAATGGAAATATCTTGACGCACGCGGGAAATAATTTATTCAAGTTATTGGAACTTTCAGAAAGTGGTGATTCAAGTTCATTACATGGTTGTGGTGGCGGATATTTTTACTACCAAGACTGTGAAAAAATTACAGAGCTAAAGGCATTGAAGGTGCCAAAGGTTCAAACTATTTCGTATTTTGGATTATCTGACGATTCTAAAATGCACCTGAAAGAATTGGCTTATGGTGAAGGTATAGACAGGATAGTTAAGGTAGGGCATGCCTTGAGTTTTTATTACATATGGGATGGATATAATTTGTTTCAAGAGTTGTGTAGAAAGGTATACATAGAATAATAAAATAAACATTTTGAAAAATAATAAGATTTGGCTTTCTTCTCCTCACATGGGAGGTGCCGAAGTGAAATATGTAAATGAAGCATTCGCATCCAATTGGGTAGCTCCACTGGGTCCAAATGTAAATGGTTTTGAGTCAGATATTTCTATTTATATTGGGATTAATAACCAATTTCATACAGCAGTACTTACTTCAGGTACAGCTGCTTTGCATTTGGCTTTAAGTATGATAAATGTTGGGAAGGATGATGTAGTGATGGTACAAAGTTTTACATTTTGTGGCACTACTAATCCAGTTTCTTATCAAGGTGCTGAACTTGTGTTTATAGATTCTGAACTAGACACTTGGAATATGTGCCCTATCGCATTAAAAGAGGCTTTGGAACGATATAAAAATAGGTCAGTTAAAGCCATAATGCCCGTGCATTTGTATGGTATGCCAGCTAAAATGGATATACTACAGCAAATAGCTGACGAATATAATGTGCCCATTGTTGAGGATGCAGCCGAAGCCCTAGGATCAAAATTTAAAAATAAAAGCTGTGGTACTTTTGGTGAAATGGCAGCATTGAGTTTTAATGGAAACAAAATCATCACTACCAGTGGAGGAGGAGCTTTAGTATCTAAACATAAACATTACATTGATCAAGCACGCTTTTTAGCAACACAGGCTAGAGATGAAGCCCCTCATTATCAGCATTCACAAATTGGCTATAATTACCGGATGAGTAATATCGTTGCAGGGATTGGTCGAGGTCAAATGGAGGTACTCGATGAAAGAGTTGCACAACGCAGAGCCAACAACCAACGCTATCGTGAATTCTTTGCTGGTGTCGATGGCGTTACTTTTCAAACAGAACCTAATGCTGATTATTTCAGTAATTATTGGTTAACAGCAATATTAATTGAACCATCTTTAAACGGAGGTATTACGAGAGAAGATGTACGTTTGGCCTTAGATGCCGATAATATAGAATCTCGTCCTCTTTGGAAACCCATGCACATGCAGCCAGTTTATGAAGGGACCAAGTTTTTTGGATCAGGAGTATGCGAAAAATTATTTGAGCAAGGTTTATGCTTACCTAGTGGTTCCAATTTAACAGAAGAAGAGTTTGATCGTATCTTTTCTGCATTGTCAGAGATTTTTAAGAAATAGTATTGAATCTATATCGCAACATATTCAAACCTTTAGCCGATTTTATGTCGGCATTTGTTTTGTTGGTGATACTTTCCCCTGTAATTGTTTGTTCTGGTTTATTACTGCTTTTAGCCAACAAAGGGAAGGTATTTTTCTTTCAACAGCGTCCAGGATTAAATGCGCGACCCTTTACTATTATCAAGTTTAAGACAATGAGGGATGCTTTTGATGATCAAGGAAACCCATTGCCTGATGAGGTGCGATTAACAAAAGTTGGTAGATTTGTTCGGTCTGCATCATTAGATGAGTTACTGCAGCTAATTAACGTTCTCAAAGGAGATATGAGTTTAGTTGGTCCGAGACCTTTGCTGATGCATTATTTACCTCGCTATTCTAAAGAACAAGCCCGCCGCCATGAAGTCAAGCCCGGAATCACCGGTTGGGCGCAAGTCAATGGCCGTAATGCAATATCATGGGAAGAAAAGTTTCGGCTAGACGTTGTCTATGTTGATGAGCAATCATTTTGGTTGGATTGTAAGATCCTTTGGATGACATTTTTAAATGTTATTCAGAGAATGGGTATAAGTGCTGATGGTCATGCTACTATGGAGGAGTTTAAGGGCACAAATCAACAAGATTGACATGTCCACTCCTCAACTATTGGCAGAAACCGATGCCAAGATGATTCAGGAGTTAAATACCCTTGGTTACTTCAAGTACATCTTCCTTACCGTCTTTGGTAAAGGGTTTGGGGATAGAATCGTTAAAGAAAACAAGAATGGGACGATTACTCCAAAATCATCCCATTCATAATTTAAGTGTTCACCTTAGGTAGTTGTTACACTACTACTTCGACAATACTGAATCGATGGGTCAGGACAAGGTTTAAACACCACGACCATCGACGGGAACGGTGCCGAGTTCTTCGCATCGCCAAATTTCAACTTCCCTTTTATAAATTCAATTTCCACGCCGCATTTGTTGTAGATGTTTTCGTGGAACCATTTGGTATCGGTCCGTGCTGGCAACAATGAAACTACGGTTGATTTGGAACAGTTCGCCTCCTGAAACGCCTTCTCAATCCAACTTTTGATGGTTTTTCCATAGGGTGGATTCATCCATATTGTACCTTCCCATGTTTGGTTTAATCCGTTGTCATCGGGGGTAAAGTATTCCAGACACTTTGCATTTTCTGGGAGTGCACAAACATCCAAGGTGAAATTGTACTGTTGGTTATATTGGTCAAAAAACCACTGCGGCGTGGACCAATTCACTGATGCCGATGAGAACATTACTTCTGTGTTCATACTTCTTTCATATTATGTTTTT
>CANNKP010000016.1 GCA_947505255.1 Flavobacteriales bacterium | reverse complement strand
GCTGAAATTGCAGGCGAAAAAGCAGGAATTATAAAGCACACTATTCCAGTAGTTATTGGAGAAACGACAAATACCACAAAACAGCTTTTTCAAAAAACAGCGGAATTCAACCACTCCCCTATTTTTTGGGCTGAAGACATACCATTTGACGAACAAGTTGAAATACCACTGTTAGGAGCTTATCAAAAGAGAAATTTTAGAACAGTTCAATGTGCAGTGGACATTTTAAACAAAAACGATTTTGACATAACGAATAAATCAATTTCGGCAGGATTAAACAACCTATCCAAAAACACAGGTTTTTTTGGTCGCATGCACGTTATTTCAAAAGAACCGCTGACCATTCTAGACGTTTCACATAATTTGGAAGGAATTCAGCAAACACTTGAAACGATAAATAATTTGAACAAAGGGAAATTACATATCATTTATGGAACAAGTTCAGATAAAAATTATAGCGAAATAATTTCTGTTTTTCCTGCAGATGCCGCAATCAATTTATGTTCCTTTAAAAATGCAAGAAGTCTTTCTTTTCAGGATTTAGAACAGATTTCAAAAGAAATGAGTCCACATCCTCGCTTATTTGACAATGTAAAGGTGGCATTATCCTCAATTCAATCTATTGCAAACAAGGAAGATACTATTCTTGTATTTGGGAGTTTCTTTTTGATAAGCGATTATTTTTAATATTTTTCATAAAAACCCTTGTTAAAAAGAAAAACACCCTTATATTTGCACTCCCAACAACGAAACAAACGAGTTTCATTTTAGGATATCAAAAGATTAACTCATTGTCAGAGCGTCCCGATTAAAATCGGGAATATCGGCTGTTGAATTTGAAATAAAATATTTGGGGGATTAGCTCAGTTGGTTCAGAGCGCCTGCCTTACAAGCAGGATGTCGGCGGTTCGAATCCGTCATTCCCCACTAAAAGCTTCACAGAAATGTGAGGCTTTTTTGTTTTGTATTTTATGTACATGTCAAAGAAAATGGTGTATTTCTGTAACTTTGAAAAAAATTCAACATCCATTTCAACCCTCAATCAACAGTTCACAAAATAACATGCACATGACTGTGCACATAACAATATTTTGATGAAAAGTGCACATTAAGCGTGCACATTTTAATTCTTAGACAACATGCAGGAAGCGCAATAATTTGTGCTACGATGGCAACAATAAAATTAGTCCTTGATAAAAGGAGAAAAAAGAAGTCTGGTGCTTATCCATTGGTTATTCGCATTAGACATAAAGGTAAATATGTAGATGTTCCAACCAACGAAGAGCTTTTTGAAGATCAGTTTGATACCAAAAGAGAAATTGTACTAGGTAATATAAAACTGAACAAGATACTAAAGCAAAAAGTTGATAATTGCATTGATCAAGTTACCAAATTGAAATACCTGCAAGATGAAGTTTCTATTGATCATATAAAGACACTCTTTGGACGACAAAAAAAAGTTGAGCCAACAATTGCAGAATTCTGGAAAACAGAGGTAAATAGGCTTGTTGAAATTGGAAATGCTGGAAATGCAGGAGTTTATCTTAGCTCACTAATGGGGCTGAAACGCGTCATGAACTTGGATATAATGTTCAAGGAATTAAAACACACGTCATTACTTGATGCTGACACAGCTCTATTGAAAAAAGGAGTTAAACTGAACACTATAAGTGTTTACATGAGAACATTAAAAGCTATTTGCAACAAAGCAATTCTAGTTGATATCGTTGACCAAAGTTGGTACCCATTCTATAGGTACAAGATAAAGAAGGGAAAGTCTGCTCCTAAAACTTTAAATCTAGAACAGATGCGTTGTTATTTTGAGTTAAACTTATCAGAAGAACATCCACTTTACAGAAGTTTCTGTATTGGAAAGTTAATTTTCCTCTTGCGTGGAATCAACTTTAAAGATTTGGTTAAGCTTTCTAACAATCAGGTAATTGGCAATAGAATTGTCTATGAACGCTCAAAAACCAAGACTTTGTATTCAATTGGAGTAGAAGAAGAGATGAACATACTTCTGAAAAAGTTGTCTAAAGGTGGAGCAACACTCATTGGTTTAATGGATAAAGAAGTTCATTTGATAGACCATGACATTGAGGTTCTTAAACACTACAAACAGCATTTACATGTGGAAAATAATCATTTGAAGAAAATTGGTGAGTTATTAAATTTAGATGTTAAGTTATCTACCTATGTCATGCGCTACTCATACGCCAATATAGCAAGAAGTATAGGTATATCAGTTGAAGAAATATCATATCTTCTTGGTCATCAACCTTCTACATACGCTGTGACTCAGATCTACCTTAAGCAATTTGACCTTAATAGGTTAGACATCATTCACAGAAAAATTATCAATGCCATAACAGGGAGGTGAAAGCTTCCCTTTGGCATAAAAAATCTTTCTAAAGTTTGATTTAAATGTATTTTTTAAGCACATATAACCTTTCCCTTTCATATCTATAAACATTGCTTCTAGGGAAACAATATGCAGAGACATACATAATAAGAGAATCTTTAATAGTTGTGTTTTAGCACTCAAAAAAGCACCACTCGTAAAGTGAAAATTTGCTTTGTTTAAATATGTTGAAATGTGATTTTTCTTTTGAATTTATAAAAGTACTGCATGAGCGAAAAAGCATGTACTCACTTAGCGCAATCATATGCCAGCTTCATTTTACCACAGGAACTAAAGTTCATTTACACTAGATGGCTATAGAGGTTCTCATCATCTAGCTCACTTTCTTTTGGCTCTATGATGGATGAAAACTTTGTCACAAATTTATCTATCTCTTCAAAAAACTCTCCATGGTGAAAAGATAATGAAATACTTGGTCTACCTTCTGGTTGAATACTACAACTTCTGTAAAGCCAACCATATTTTGCCACCCAAAGTATGCTATCACTATTATCAGCAAGTGCTTCTGCACATAAGTTATTGAGCTCTATTTGATCTTCTTTCATTTATTAATGTTTTTTTCTTTATATTTCTCTATTGTATCCTGCATACTTACTGTTAACTGCTGATTTGGAAATTCTACTGTGAATCCTGTATACTCTTTTTTCAACATTTCCATAATTAGTACAGGAGAATCAACAACATTAAAATTTATTTGAGGTAATTCTGAGACTTTTTTGTCCTTAGTATCAATTAACTTTTCTATCAAAGTGGTATTTAGTTGAAAATGACCTTGCTCTAAATTGATTTCATCATCTATGAAAAATGGATTAGCAATAACTTTGATTTCATCACATTCAATAAACAGAGCTTCTATCTGAATGCAGATTCTATGGTCGCAATCATAATCTACATCTCCAACAGACAAAAATCTAATAGCACTATCTGTGGCTCTATTAAACATTGAGTAAATATTGTGTGAATTTAAGACCTTTTGCAACTGTCCTTCTTTAAATTGCAGAATGTAAACATCCAAATTGCATCTAAAAGGCACATCTTCGACAAAATAGCGATTCACAATATCTAGCGTAAGTGAGCCTCTTTCTATTTGTATTGTATTTTTCAATTTGGTTGTGATTATTTGAAGAGTTAAATTTAAGCATTTGGGTTGGTCATACCTTACAGAACAAATAAGACCTTGATATACTTCAAATATCGTAGTTTTTTGTATCATCATAAATACTACTTAAATGATAGGTGCCATCTTCTAAAAGTTTACCATAAACTTTTTGCCCAGGTTCATAATTATCAAGATTAGGAATTACAATTTTATTTGCAATGTTATGTTCTATTTTAGAAATTCTATCATTTACGCTTAAGTCATCAGCTGACATGTTGTAAACCTGTCTTGTGACAGTCCAGTTGTCATATTTGTCTTTAGAAAGGAACGCAAACATTTCAATGCTAGAGTTTTTAAACGTATCTATGATATTTTTTAATCTGTTTTCATCCATAGGAATTTAAGTTTTTGATTTATAAATATCTGCAAAAACAGTTTTGCACTCCTCATTTAAATTGCCCCTAAGTTCATTCACAATCTGAGAGCTTTTGCACTCAAAAAAAGTGAAATTAAGTGCTTTAACATCAATTCAGAATGTGTTTGAAATTATGAAGACTTATTCTTAGTTACTAACGCTCCTAACAAATCTAACAAGATTTTTATCTGTTAGAACCACACTTAATGAAATACATAAAGCCATATCCAATATAAAAGCTAGACCTATAAGTTTGAGAATCTCATCTGATTCATAACTAAAGACTAAATCTCCTGACCAATAATTATCATGTTGCAAATGAATTTCCATATTTTGTTCAAAATATTTGTGCATTATTTTAAGTTCATCTATTGAAGGCAACCTCCACTTGTCATTGCTATTATGTAATGAACTATTTACTTCAAACCAATTCAACTTTTGTGGTAAATCATTTGGAGATACTTCAAAATAGTAATTCTTTAAAGGATTATAGAGTGTAATCATACAACATTTATTATCAAAAACTTCTTCAAAATGAAGCCAAATCAGTTGAATAATATGCATCTATAACGTTGCCATCAAAGTTCAACTTTCCTAAAAAAAAGAATACAAAATTTATTAGTTTATTCTCATCAGGATTTTTAATAAAGTCTTGAGCATATATGTGATCTAATGGAATTAAAAAAACATCTACCTCACTTAATGAGTAGTTAGTGTAACAAACATAGCTGGCGTCAAAGACCTTCTCAATATGAGACATTTCAGCAACTAAAAAATTTGGATGTTGCGTTAAGTTCATGATTTTATACTCGCGTTTGAAGTAATTATTTCCTTTCAGAGAAATCCATTCTGTCACTCTTTCAATATCATTTCCAAAATTTACTAATGCTGTATCTGCCTCAAGATCAATATCTACGATTTGACCTGTTTTTGAACTTTGATAGGATGTAATAACATCTCCAATCTTTTTTGGTGTATCTAGGTTTGCCTTCATTATTACTTTTAGAATTACTACTTTATACTGAGGAGCTTATTGTATAACACACTGAATCAATGCTTGAATATCATCCTGATTGCCCTTCTTAATGTCAACATCCATAAAATCTTCTTGGCCTAAGTTTTGACCATCATAACCAATGGTTCTGTAGATGCGTAAAGTCTTTGTTTTCTTAGATTGAAGTGTGCTAAGTTGCTCCTTTGTCACAGGATAGGAAACATCATTCAACTCCCAATTAATCAATTGTGTTGCCATATTTGGCTTCATTTGTGTTTGAACTGTTTTTGAAGATGATAAAGTAACAACCTCATCATTGTCTAACAAAAACATTAATTGATCATTTTGTTTTATGGCGATATTCTTCTCTGCGTTTGACGTACCACTGAATGATGTTTGCACCAAATAGTCAAATTCAATATAGTAGCTATCACCATCTTGTCTAACAGTGTAAAAACCAGTTGTATTCACAGTTGAAAAAACCTTTTCTTGCTTTGTAATAACAACCTTTTTATTAGTAAACTTGTCTACTTCATTCTTTTCATATTTGCAATTCTGAGCAAAAGTGTTCAAGGATAGAAATGCTACAGCAAATAAAATTTTACTTTTCATAATGTTTGTTTGGAATCAAATGTATGCCATCATAATTTAAATCACTACAACAAAATGTTGTATCTCACAACAGAAAGTTGTATGTTTACATAAAGTTCACAACATGAAAAACAAAAGTACTAACCTTATAAAAGAAATTCGCGAAGGACAAGGATTGAGTCAGGAAGCAGTTGCATATCAACTAGATATAAGTCAACAAGCCTACAGTAGAATTGAGAAAAATCCTGACTCTGCTAGCTTGAAACGTCTAAAAGAATTAAGTGCTGTTTTTGGTGTTTCTCTGGCTTCATTAGTTGGAGAAGAAGACACCTATATTCAACAAAACTTTCAACAGCAAGGAGGTTATGTATCATCAATTGTTCATGTACATGGTGCAATGAATCTTGTAGAAAAAGAATTATATGATGGGCATATCAAAGATCTAAGAGGGCAGATTGAAACTCTAACTGAGCTATTGGTTAGAACAAAATAAGTTCAATATTAAAAGTCTAAATCTTAGATGACAAGTATTTTTTTCTAGCTTCATGTATGTTGGTTCCATTAATTTTCTGCATGAAAAGATGGTGAACTTCCTTTCTAACTTTAGGACCTTTGTTCACAACATTTTCAACAAGTACAGCAAGAGGATTTATCTCAAACCAATCTTTAATCAGCATGCATTGATATTCTGCATTGCTCATCTTGATAATCAATTTATCATTGAAACCAAGTTGAACTGAAATATCATTAACATTTGGTTTTTTCCATTTGAAATGACAATGTAACCCTAAATGCATGAATAGACTCATGTGCAGTCAAACTTACCTTTTCTAAAAATGACGCAGCAGTAACGCCAACCATATTTAAGTTAATTTCAATATTATTTTCATCTTTTCTAATAGTGCTTGTGACTCGTTAGGATTCAAACCCATGTCCACAACTTTTACTTTCTCCATAAACACTGCCTTTCACATTCATTTCGATTTCCTTCGGAGCTGCTTCGCGGTCCACGCATTAATGTTCCTAATAAGGAACAACACCGAAAATAGGGCTTTAATAGCAATTATTAGTGTTTTTTTGAAAATGATTGAATGTTAGTTTATGTAAAATTGAATTTGAAGGAAAGAATAATTAAAAAAAGTCGTTCATTTTATTTCTTCAGGAATGTATTTAAATTTCTTAGGTAAATAGTATGTTAGATTCTGAAGAGATTTCAGGAAATAAGTCGAATTTAATTACGGATTATTTTGTTGTTAATAGCTTGAAATTCTTTATGATCATTTAGTATTCAAGCAATCGTTATCAACAAAATAACTCAAAATTAGCTTCTTTGAAACGGAACATGTATCGCACGCATTACATTTATTACTCAAATGCCGATCTTTTCGTGCTTCTTTCGCTTTCAATTTATAGTTTTCAGTATAGTAATTCTCATTACCCTCATGTAGCTCTGTTGGTGTCATTCCACCGATAGCGTGATGTGGCCGAACATCGTTAAATTCTGCTACAAATTGATCAACAGCATCTGATAGTTCTTCAAAGGATTCAAATTCCTTGCGATAGAGCCAACCTGAATGATATTTAGCTTCTAACCTATCAACAGCACAAACAAATGCTTTCTTCTTGTTCTTAAAGAAAAAAAAAGTATCAGGATGCTGTAATGAGCGGAATGAAGACAAAAAGCCATTTATCTGTGAAACAAATGGAATTACTTCTATAGCTCTAAAGCCAAGTTTCTTAAAGTCTTTTCGCTCAAAAAAAATCTTATCAAAGTTGACAAGCTCACCTTCCATAATGTTTTGAAGATACAAAGCATCAGCTTGATTTAATTCAATGATGCTGTATGAGACATGTTCCCATCAATTTGAAGTTTAATCATATGGCACGAAGTGACTAAAAAACAACTTAAGGATACACAAAAGATAGTTTTAATCCTGATTTTTTACTCATTTGAATATTGCAAATACCATTTTGTGGTATAACAAATAAATCCTTGGAAAAATCCTCCTCTAAAATCATTTTACCTCCCTGAAATCTATAGATATTAAAATAATTAAAATCATAATTCATTGTTGAAATAAATAGATCTAACCCTTTAGAAGTTTTACCGATGTATTTATCCTGAGCATCAAAGATATAATACTCATAGTCCAGACTAGTAAACCTGTAAGCATATTTAGTATTTGACTTAACCTCCTTGTAATCCGTTATATTTCTAAATTGTCTGGCATTTATTTTCCAGTCATCAAGCGTTATCTCCATTATTAGATTTCTGCCTGGTTGGACATTTACTGTATTTACAAATACCAATCCGGACAACAAAGACTCTTCATAAATATTAAAACTATATTTAAAATTTGAACTCATTTGACTAATTAGAAATTTAGGGTTTGACCTATTAATTCTATATTGTTTGACCTGCCCATCTGTATCCTTAAAACTGATTAAATATGTTTTTTTATCTGTGGTCTTAAAACCAACTGAACCAAACTGCCCGTTTGAAATATCTAGGCTGTATTGATTATATTTTTGAACTAAGCAAGGTGTATCTTTCTCAACATATAGAAATCCATAAAGACATGCTTCTTCGATAGTGGTATTGGTAGTCTTAGCAAAGAAATACCCTTCATAAAATGCACACATCCTTTCCTCCGGCTTTCCATGATGATCAGGTGAGAAAAAAGCATTATCTCCTAACGAGTAAAACTTTTCAATAACTTTGTTTAAATCAGATTCTTTCATTGTAGAATATTGTTTGCCAATATAATAACCTGCAAGATAATCTGAGTGTAATTCTGGTCTCTTTCCTGTCTCTTTCCAACTAAGAACATGTTGTATTGCATGTCCAAACTCATGAGCGAGAACTGCAATAATACTATTATAATCACACTGGCTCATCAACCTTCGACCCAATAGAACTGAAGCATCAGATGGATCATAAAATGCATTCTCTCCACTTTGCTCCTCTAGAAAATAAAAATCTAAATCAATGTTAAAGAAGTTTTCTAATTTTTTAAATTCAACATTAATCACAGAATCTAGCAATCGATTACCAGTAGTTTGACTAACCACCCCTTCAGGAACCTGCTTAATAGTCAAGCCGCTGCACTGCGCTATACTTTCATTGAAAAATGCAATCAATGAAAAAAGAAAAATAAACACCTTCATTCCTACTACTTTAATTTTTTAAAACTAGATAAAATTACACAACTAACAAAATACTATTAGTGTTAAGTGCAGGGAATTCAAGTTTTTGTGCTCTTATGGATAAAAAGACATTTATACCGATCAATCAACTCCTTTTAATTACAATTTTTTAGAACTGAAACCCAAAAGCAAAAAAGCGATTAAGAAAAATTACTTTTCTTAATCGCTTTTTAAGTTGTATTCGAAAAAGAGTTACTTTTTCAGTGCCCTCCAGAAATGGAAGCTTTTTTGTTGTATTATAATCCCAATTTCTCCTCAACCATTTCACACACCTTATTGTGATCATATTTCGTTGCCTCTTCTTTCAACGCTTGTGAGGGAAATTCAGTTGGGAATTCAACAAAATGATTCATTTTTTTTGCTAAACTATTGGAATCAAGCGGCGTGAAAAGCAATCCAAATTTTCCAAAATCCAAAATCTCGATACTTCCACCTGAATTACTAGCTATTACCGGCGTGCCACAAGCCATTGACTCTATGGTAACCATCCCAAATGTTTCTGCTTTTGAAGCCATTACAAATGCATCAATTGCATTGAAAAAGGTTTTAATATCTTTCATAAATGGACGAATAAAAACGCGGTCTGACAATTGATTATTCTCAATTGTTAAATTCATCAAATCCGAATAACTATTTCCTTCCCCTATTGTTGGTTCTCCTAATAGACAGATGCAAACATTTGGATTGTTTATTTTACTCAAAGCTTCTAATAACAAAACTTGTCCTTTATCGGGATCAAATCGTCCGATTAATCCAAAAATAATTTTATCCTTGGGAAACTTTAATACATCACGAGCTTCATCACGAGATAGTTCATTCTCGAAAACCCTTAAATCCAAACCGGAAGGAATAATACAAATTTTCTTTTTATTGAAATTCGTCATCGTTTCAACCTGTTTAGCTAGCCAATTTAAAGGCGAGGACCACAAGTCAAAATATGAAAAACGAATGGTGTGCAGCAAATTCGTTTTCTTTACACCAAACTGCATTTCATTAAAATAGGACAAATGAATTTTGCGTTTTGACTTTCTCTTTGCACTAACAGCAATACTCATATCTCGCGTATCACGGACAATCAAGTGAGTAATTTGATGTTCATCCAGTTTATATGCTAAAGCTTTACCAGCCTTAAAATCATAGTATTTTTTATGATTTCCAATTTGAATGATTGCAATTTCAGCTTCTAAGCATGCCTTGTATATGGGTGATTCTAACTTGCAAAAAACGTAAACTTGATGCCCACGCTCTTTCATCCATAAAGCATTTTTCATTTGGTTCATTTCCAATCCTCCCCAACTGATTGAAGAGCATAAATATCCTAAAACGTTTGTCATCTTTACGAAAGTATTAAGAAATATGGATATTTTGCTTTGTCGAACAATCTTTAAATACTTGAAATAAATAAGAAGGCGCGACTCACATTCTATTTTAAATGAAAATATTGATTTAAATCATTCAGAAGACTAGCATAAGTCACCGTTTGTTGGAGATATAGAAAATAATTTTATGACTTCTAAATGAACCAAATGAAAAAACCTAAAAACAGAATGTACAAAAATCCTATCATGGAGATTTTGTCAATGAGTGGACCAATCATGATGTCTATCTACCATTTGCTTTTGATTAGTATAACATTTACATATGGTTATAGCCTAAATCACGACGTTCATTCTAACCAATTCATACTTCTATTTTTTGCTGCAGGATTCTTTTCTTGGAGTTTTGGCGAATACATGTTGCACCGATTTTTGTTTCATATCAACGGTAAAAGTCGTTTTGTCAAGGCATTTCACTATGCAATGCACGGTTACCATCATAAATTCCCTAATGATGTGAATCGTCTGTTTATGCCTCCAGTGCCGGCTACACTCTTCCTTATGGCATTTTTCGGAATCTTTTATTTAATCATGGGGGATTATGCGTTTTATTTTTTACCTGGATTTGAACTTGGCTATTGGATCTATTCATTAGTTCATTATGCTATTCATCATAAAGACTTATCAAAATATTTCAAGAATTTAAGGAAGCACCATATTTTACATCATTACAAATCACCTGAAAAAGCATATGGGGTTTCTACAAAAGCATGGGATCGCATATTTAAATCCATGCCTTAAGGCTAGATGACTTTTTAGTGAACAATAAATTCGTGCTTTTTAATGGCCGATTATGCGCTATGCTATCAACAATTTTAATTTTCTCTTTGAAAATCTTTCAGCGTCCAACGAACTAATAAAAAAGCTGCAAGCGCAAGAACAGATGCGACAAGGAAAGGTGAACCATAACTCCATTCTGCTTCAGGATATGTTTTGCGTGCAGTATAAAAAATCCACATAAACAATTGTGGTCCAATAATTTCACCCAAACTCATCATACTCGTAAAAACGCCTTGTAATTCGCCTTGTTCATTATTAGCAGTTCCTTTTGAAACAATTGTTCTAATTGCAGGATCAACAATTCCAGAAAATGCGTAAGGCAAAATAATTAAATACATCATCCAACCCATATCACCAGGAATAAATGAAATCCCAACCAACATAAAAAACAAGACTCCAAGTCCCAACATTGCAGCACCTTTTTCACCCAATTTATTCACCAATTTACCAGATAAAGCGCCTTGAACAATGCCAAAGCAAATTCCAACTACAGCCAAAGATATTCCAACATTTTTAGCTGTCCATCCGAATTTTGTCATGGTATAATAATTCCATGAAGAATGAATAGACATGGTGGTAAGAATAACCAAAAAACTGACAACAAAAAGATACTTTAATTTTTTAAATCGATTCATTTGAAGAATTGCTCCTAATGGATTTGCGCGCACCCACTCAAATTTTCGACGTTGCTCAAGCGGCAATGATTCTTTTAAAACAACCAAGCCATAACTGAAATTAATCAATGAAAAAATTGCTGCAACTAAAAAAGGTGCTCGTGGTCCAAAATCCACTAATAAACCACCAATTGCAGGTCCTACAACAAAACCAATACCAAAAGCTGCCCCAATCATCCCAAAATTTTGGGCTCTCTTTTCAGGGGAGGAAATATCTGCAATATAAGCTGCCGCTGTAGTATAACTTGCTCCAAAAATTCCAGATATTGCTCTTCCTAGAACCAACCAAAATAAATCAGGAGCATAAAACATGACCAAATAATCCAAGCCCATTCCGAGAACAGAAATCAATAATATTGGTCTACGTCCAAATCGATCACTCAAATTTCCTATAAGCGGCGAAAACAAAAATTGCATCAACGCATAAGAACCCATTACGACACCATAATATTTCGAAGATTCAGTTATGGATACATGCGCTGTTTCTGAAACTAACGTTGGAAACGATGGAATAATTATCCCTAAGCCAATGGAATCAAGACAAATGGTGATTAGTATAAAAATTAATGCTGACTTAGAATTCAATAAAGACATAGACCGCGAATATCGGAAATTTTTAGTTCTATCATCCACAATTTAACTTTGAAAATCGAAATAGATAAGCAAAAAAATACATTTCTTCTTGTAAATATCTACTATGCAACAAGAAGAAAATAATCAAAGATGACAAGATGGTTACAAAGGAATGATAGAATGATTTAAAAACAGCAGTTTTACTTTTAAGCGCTGGTTTATGTATTTCAAAAAATGTTGCTATTGATATTGAAATGGTGTCTTTCCGTCAGCATCTTTAAGATCCTTTTTTGCTCCATTTTCAA
Source organism: Flavobacteriales bacterium (assembly GCA_947505255.1). Classification (GTDB taxonomy): domain Bacteria; phylum Bacteroidota; class Bacteroidia; order Flavobacteriales_D; family Crocinitomicaceae; genus M0103. Next base: position 13,268 of record CANNKP010000016.1, on the reverse strand, counting down.
GAAGTAATTTAATAATGTCATTCCGCTCCCAAGCAACCGCTGTATGCAATGCCGTTCCCTTATTTTGGGTTCTTTGATTAACATCAACACCTTTTGAAATCAGTTCTTTTACTATTGAAATATGACCTTCACCCACCGCAGTGTCCATGGCCGTAAAACCTTCTTCATCTGCCAAATTAATATTCGCTCCATTTAAAATCAACAACCTCAACATATTCAAATCACCAATTTCTGCTACCCAGATAAGAGGCGTTCGTCCAATTCCGTTTCCATCTTTTGAATTGATATTTAAACCCAATTTTAACAGTCTTTCTACAATTTGAATATTTCCATTAAATGAAGCCAAATGTAAAAGGGAAAAATTATTTTTATTTATGTTAAAATCAGCTCCTTTTTCAAGTAAAAAATTCAATAAATGAATATTTCCAATTTTCACAATCCATTCAATTGGGAAGACATCATTTTTATCTTTGAAGTTAATCAATTGAGGATCAAATTCCAATAAAATTTTTACAACTTCTTCATTTCCTTTGGAACAGGCTATATTTAAGCAAGACATCCCTTTTTGATCCATGGTACGAACTGAAACATTTTTATGATGCAGTAACGCTTTAATTTTTGGAATATCATTCTTTTTACATGCAAAGAAGAATTCCTTTTGTTCTTGTGAAAAAATCATTTTTAAATTTGTTGGTATGTTTGGTAATACATTTTAATCTAGGATTACGCCTTCTTTTTTATGCATTTGATAGTTAAACCTTGACTCTTTTGATAGTTGTTATTCTCTAAAACTACTTTCTCAAATTAAAGCGTTAAAATAAGGTTTTGATTTTTATTTTATTCCTCAGAAATACCTCTCGACCTATAAATATAGTAGATCATTAAAAACAAAAAAGCGAACATTTCTACTCGCTTCTACTCGTGGTGATGGACGGACCACCACGGTATTATTAATTACGAACACTAAACTATTTAAATCCTTAATTAAATTGGTGATTAAGTATGCTACAACAAAACTATTGTCCAATTTTATTCAAATTTTTTCAGCATTTTCTACACCTTTTTTTGCACCTTTATTGAATGGAGCCTTAAATTTAATTTCAAGATGTGAAGATTTTTAGCCTTTCAAAAAAAAGGATAAAGAAAACATAGATGAATCAAACTAATTAAAAGTAATAACACAAAGAATTATTTATATTTTATTACTATCGAATTTACGAGATTAGATTGGATAATTACTGCATCACCTTTGACTAATATACAATTCTCGACATGTTTTTAAAATACTTATTTTTGAAATCATTACACAGAAAATCCGTAATAATTTAAGGTGATTTTGACAGGGCACTTTAGCCTTGATTGAATAAAACCTCTTAAATTCATCTCTCTCATTTTTATTGGGATTATGTTAATAACCAGTATCTATTATACAATTTGGAAGAGCCTTTCTAATCTCAATTATATTTACTCGGAAATTATGAGTGTTTGAATCTTTAATTTTAATGTATTTACAATTTATTAATTCTTTTAATAAGCTAAAATCAATCTCAAGTTTTTCACATTTACTTATATCGAGGTGCTCTAATTTCTTCAACTCAATTATTGTATTTGGTAAATGTTCTAAATTAGATTCAGAAATATCTAGATATTTTAGATTCGTTAATTTATCGAACTTATCACCTATCGCACTCAAATCACAATTTGATAATTCTAAATATTCAAGATCTTGAAATTGAAACAAGGAATCACTATCAACCTTATAGTTGTTCAGATTTAAATACTTAACCTTTTCCTTTGTTTCCATTGCTATTTGCATATTATTGAATCTTTTCAATGGAGTAACACATCGCACATAAAAACCGTAATCATACGATTTTAATGTATCTGTATAATCCGAACCATAACCCATGAAATATTCACCATCCATTCCTGTACATCTTGAAAGGGAAAAGCTTAATTCTGAGTTATCTAAAAGCCACCATATCCCATGACTATTAATGCTATATAAACCATCTGTTTCAGTTTCTTTCGAGGTATGAATGTAATTGGATTCACTTTTGAAACAATCAACGTTATAGCCTTTTGAATTTATAAATTCACCTAAAAAAAGATGTTTTGAAATAAGCTTTGTTAATGTGAGATAACTAGAATTCAATCTATTCCAATCGGATATTTTGTCACTTGGTACTATCATCCCCTGAGGTGCAATACCTCTTGGATCAATTACAGCATACCTGTTGTATATTTTACCTAATTCAGGATTTTGCTTATCAATTAGATATGCCGGAATTTTATTATCGATGGCTTTTTGCCAATCTATCAAATCTTTGACTTCTAAAATAACATCTCCATTATTAAATGAGCGTGTGGCAAGATTTTCTGTCATCCAAACGTCTCCTTTGATATTAATAGTGGGGTATTTTTTACCATCAGCGTCCGCAACATTACCCATTATTGATTTTTGGCTAATTTCAATAATTCTATTCTTAATTTCATTGTTTTGATTATCATAAATCTCCTGAACTCTTTTTGTTTCTATGTCAATAGAATCTTGCTTCAACAATGAAGAAATTTTTTCGTGCCAAAGTGTTATATTTCGTAACGAATTTTTTTGTTCAATTTCCTTATTAATCTGTAAACCATCAGTCCAATACAATTCGTTCGTATTTCCTAACGAGGTATTGTATTCTCCTTTTTTTGAGTAATAGGTACATTCTGATAATTTTTCACCGAAAAAGAATTGTTTTATTAATCCTTCACCAGTTGTAGCATCCCAAATTATTAAACTCCCATCTTGAGAAGTTGAGACAATTAATCGAGAATCTGACAATTGGTCAATAGAATTTATTGAACCTCTGTGCCAATTTAGTTGATGTTTTGTATTTCCATAGTAAGAATTTCTAATTTCTATCAAATTTTTATATCCGAAATAGATTTGATATCCATTGTCACTAAATTTTATTGGATAACCATATTTACTCCAAGTAGATTTAAAACAATTACTAACACTTCCAGCTGCATAAGGATATAATTCACCGAAACAAATGTCATCGGCATAACTATTATATTCGTCATATTTGAGAGAAAAAAAGGAGCTATTATCAGTGCAGAAAGAATAGCCATCAGGGGCAAATAAAAAATTACCTCCACCTAGACCACCAGATACTTCCAAGGAATCTACGATGTTGCAACTCTCTGTATCTACAAATAGATAATTAACAGGGTACCTAAATTTTTTTATTACAAGTATTTTACTATCAGGACTAAAACTTTGAGGTGTATCATTGGAGTATTCTTCTAGATTAATTATATTAATTGATTGATTAGACTCAATCTTGTATAGTGAAATAGAATTTGCTGTATGAAGTGCAACCATCTTGTCATTGGGACTTATAAAGACCTTTTGTATTTTAGTTCCATCAGGTATAATATGTTCTTTTAAAACCAACCCAGATGAATTGTAAATCTGTATAATAGAATCATAGGAAACAATGAAAAAATCTTCCTTATGACTACACTGTATTTGATTTATTCTTTCAGTTTTCAAGCTTATTTTTTGAATTAGCCTACCTTCAGGGAAGGATGAGATATAAATATTGTTATTAGTATTATAGACAAGATTTCCGTTTAGGGGATTGATGAAAAAATCGATAATATCAGATGAGTCAGATACATTTAAATGATTAAGATGATGTTCTCCTGTTTCTAACTTCCATGAATTGAGAATCCCATTATTAAGTGTAAAATAGTATTTCTTATTGGGATGTAACTTTGCTCTTAAATCCGATGGGTTATCGGAAATTAGACTTTTAACCTCCAAAGTCTCACTATCCAAAATATGAATCTGAGAAGACATATCTACCAAAATAAAATCCCCCGAATAATTTGTATGAACTGAATAACCCGTTTTAACATTATTCAGTGGTATTTTTTTTATTGGTTCAGAAGCCATATTATCAAAAAGAAATACAACTGGATTATCTTCTTCCGACTTTGCTTCACAAAACATAATTAAATTACCCTCTTTTGAGAATGAATATTTTGGCAGGTAATTCTCACCTATCTCAATAGATCTTTTATCTACAGTTTTATTTGTATATCTATAATCAAGAATATTGAAATAATTCTTGAAATTCAATAGACTATCTATTTCACTAGTAAGAATTATAACTTCATTTTTATTAATGCACCAATCGGAAATACTAAAGTCGACATTTGTATATATTGAATCATAAGGAGTAGATTTATTTATTACTGATGAATATATGTTGCCAAAATTTGCAAAAATCAGTTGTTTATTATCAGATGTAAATTCCATTTCCCCCGTAATAAATTCAGCATTTTCAACATTGATTGTTTTTGTGCACTTAAAATTTTTTGTGTTACAAATAAATATTTCGGCAAAACCATCATAAATTGCGACTAGATTTCCACTTGAATTAAACTTAATGTTTGATATATTTTTAATATTGCTAACCTTGGATAGATTAATTTCATCGATTTTTTCTCCTTTTACAATATTCCAAACATCAACCTTTAAGTCCTCGTATTCTGACATTCTGAAAACTAAGATATTTTGAGAGTTTGGGCTAAAAACAGCCAAATTATTGCTATTGTAATATTCATAGCTAAATATTTCTTTAATTTTCCTTCCATCATTTAAAGACCATACGCATATTGCACCATAATCACTCGATGTTAAAAAGTATTTACCATCGAAACTTATTTCTAAGCCATTTCCTCCAGTTTTACTTTCTAAATCTAGACCTAGTTGAAATTCCTGTGAATGAATTGTAGTTATTGAACTTACAGTGCAGAATAACAGACCAAAAAAGAATTGTTGTAGTTTTTTCATTTGATAGATTTTAAACTTACATTTAAAAAAATATATACCCATTGCATGTAAACAATATAATTGCGAAGTAAACCATCGAACATCGATACAAACGCACATCGATACAAAAATTGGGTATAATCGCTATAATCATTCGTTTATTTTATGAATGGAACCCTAAAGTTAATAATTCCAAAACATTAACCAATTATTTGATATAATCTCCCACGAATTCACGAATACAAACCACCCTCAAAGGGTGTCAATGAGGGCGTCTAGGTCTTATTCGAAAAAACAATTAACGTAAATGGTTGGTACCGTAATGATTTAAAAACTCGAAAGTACTACAATGTAAAAGGCAAAGAAGTTTTTTACAATACGAAGTCAATGACTCCGAAATTAGAAGAACTTTAAAGATAAATTTTTCCATGTTCACTGATCTCGAAGCTCCCCATGCTTTTGGAGTTTCAAATGCTGATTTATACCCAAGAGATTTGAGAATTATCTCAAATTCAACATTTAAATATTTATCAATCAAGTAAGATTGTTGTAAAATTAATGAATGGTATATTTCTCCTTTTCAACCATGAAAAACTCTATTACGATACGCTGAAGTGATCTAAAAAAATCTTCATTCCTTCCGAAGCAATTGTTGGAATAATTGTGATATTCCTTCTTCTAATTTCAAAACTTTCAGCATTAGGATCAATAATAACAAGTTCAGCTTCATCTGAAATATAGTTAATCAGTTGATTGGCTGGATAAACAGAAAGTGATGTTCCGATAACAACCAAATAATCACACTCTTTTACTTGCTTTACGCAAAATTTTAGTTCATTTTCATTCAGATCTTCATTAAACCAAATTACATTAGGACGAAGTTGGCTACCCTTTTCACATTTATCTCCAATATTGATGTCTTCAAAACAGGGATAGACAAGTTTAGGATTGACGGTTGATCGGGATTCAAGAATCTTACCATGCACATGGATTACTTTTCGTGAACCAGCTCTTTCATGCAAATCATCCACATTTTGAGTAATTACCAAAACGTCATAATCATTTTCAAGTTGTGCGATTAGATTATGAGCTTGATTTGGAGAGCTTTCAAGTACCTTACGTCGCATTTTATTATGAAATTCAAGTACTTCTTCCCTATTGTCTTTCCATGCTCTTTTAGAAGCAACATCTTCAGGGTCAGAAATATCCCACAACCCTAATCGGTCTCTAAATGTTGGGATTCCGCTTTCTTCGGAAACACCTGCACCACTAAAGAATATTAGTTTCTTCATATTGTTTGAAATATCACTTTTTCAGAATCGTAAAAAGTGATTTTTCTAAGTTAATAATAAACAAATAACTAAAGGTCAACCTCATCTTTAATCTTTTAATAAAAACAAATTTGTTATTCAACGTATCGAATATATATATGTTGAACTTAATATTCATGAGTATTTTTTCAGGTATTTTGTAATGAAAACCAATAATGCCCGTTGCCCAAGAAATTATGGTGATGGACATCTCTAAAAACCTTAAAATATTATCTCAATTACTTGATAAGTATTTAGAGTTTAATAAACCCCAACTAAAGGGTGATCTTCCATTTGTTCGCCAGTTTTTAAAGATGTTGGGAGCAAATATTAATGTTTGTGATGATGACTTACTCAAGATATATTCAAAATTTGATTTCTATGTGTATTGCATGTCCGCCAGCAAATCAAAATATCTAAATCAACAGATTATATGGAATTACTACGAAACGATGTTAAACAACTCTAATTAACGATAAAATGGATCAAAAACCATCAGGAGTATTAAAACCGATTAAAGACCTACCAATTAGACAATTTATTCTTCTTGTGAAATTTCTGAAGAAGTATAATCAACTCATACCTCATCCAAGTGAAGTTGATATTTTAAATAATTTGATTTATACCATTAATGCAGATGGGTCATTACCTCATATAAATCAAAGACCATTTTTAGTTAGGAGACACCTATTCCTTCAATTGTGTTTTAGTGTGGGAATTACCCCTCATATTTGTCCGACAAAGGTGTTTGAGTTTTATACTATTAATTTCGAGAGGGTTTAAAACTCAATTTTTTGAAAGTTTATTATACTAATAATCAAGAAAAATAATCCTTTTGAAATTATTCTGTACCCAATTCTGTACCCCTAGAAAAACAAAACCCCTAATTCTTTTAAAATCAGGGGTTTACAACTTCTACTCGTGGTGATGGACGGAATCGAACCGCCGACACAAGGATTTTCAGTCCTTTGCTCTACCGACTGAGCTACATCACCTAACCGTTATTGTGGGGGCAAAGATAATAACTTAATTTTAACCCCAAAGCAAGCGAGAGATTATTTTTTCGATTTCTTGGATTATATTTGTGGAAATGACGAAACAGAATACACTTTTAGTGCTTGATGCAGGTAATACAGCTATAAAAATTGCAGTATTTACAGATGGTGAAATTACTGAAATACAACGATTTGAAACCAATAACCTCACAACTTTCGACGCTTGGTCAAAAAAATATTATAACACGCCAAGTATTTTGTCCTCTGTGCGCTCTTTAGAAGAGACAAATCAATTAGCAAGGATGTTTTTTAGTTGTATGGTTGTAAATAATGATACGTCGTTGCCAATTCAAGTAAAATATTCAACACCAAAATCTCTAGGAATAGATCGGATTTGCAATGCTATTGCCATAGCTAAAAATTGTCCAAATCAAAATGCAGTGAGTATTGACCTTGGTACTTGTTTGAAATTTGATTTCGTGAATGATAAAAACGAGTACTTGGGTGGATCAATTTCTCCTGGAATACAAATGCGCTATAAAGCATTAAATGCTTATACAGCAAACCTCCCATTGATTGATGAATATACTTCCACCCCACTGATTGGAATGTCGTCCAAAGAAAGTATTCACTCTGGAGTTGTCAATGGAATACAAGCTGAAATAAATCAATTAATGCAACGTTATTCTGAGGAATTCAACGACTTAACGTTTTTTATGACAGGTGGAGACATTCATTACTTTGATTTCCCTTTAAAAAATAACATCTTTGTGGACGAAAATTTGACTTTAAAAGGTTTATACCAAATATATTTATTCAATGCGCATTAAACTTATAATTCTTCTTTTTACTGTTTTTGTTTCTCAGCTTAATGCACAAACAACTACAAATTCACCTTATACTTCATATGGTTTAGGAGAAAGGGGATCGCCTGAAAATGCAACGTTTACAGGATTAGGATATGCTAATATTACTTATTTTGATTCAACCGTTCTGAATTATTACAATCCTGCAACTTATAATACACTCGGAGACGGCCAACCTCTCTTTTCAATCGGTTTAACGTCGAAATTATCATTGATTGAGCAAAACGGTGTAACAGAAAAAAAAGGTAATGCAATCGTTAATCATTTTGCAATGGCTTTTACAGTAAAAAAACATTTCGGGTTAGCTTTTGGATTAAAGCCGTTTACACGAAAAGGTTTTAATTTGTCAGAAACAATTGCGGTCGGAACAGATTCAATTAAATACACGTATTTAGGAAAAGGTGGAACAAACCAAGCTTTTATCGGATTGAGTTCAAACATTATAAAGTATCGGAATACAACTCTTTCTGTTGGCTCGAATCTAAGCTATCTTTTTGGCGCATCAACCAACGAGAGATGGAGTCAAATGATTGGTTCTGGTGATCTCGGGGGTGTTGATTGGAAAGCTTTAAGAGTTAGTTCTTTTTATTATGATTTAGGATTATACCTGCGTCAAACGTTTAAGCAAAATCACCATATTATTCTTGCGGCAACTTTAGATCCAAGTCAAAAGATTAATGTCAAACAAGATAACTATCTATTCTATGGTGTAGTTGGTGATCCTGAACAATATGATACACTAAGTGCCTCAACGGATCAAAGTGGTAGGATAAATCTCCCAGCGACTTATAATGTTGGTTTAAATTATAATTTTTGGTTTGAAGATGAAACAAAAAAGAATGCTGCACGAAATTCAGAAATTGGGATTCATTTTAATTATTCGAGTACAGATTGGACGAAGTTTTCAACTAGTTTTGAAACAACTAATATTTTGTTAGCTACGAATAAAATTTCTGTCGGAATTCAATATATTCCTGAACGTAAATTCATGGAAAAATCTGCTAACGCCTCTTTTTTAGAAACAGTAAGATACCGTGCAGGATTTTATCATTATACATTACCTTATTCTTTTGGTGGACAGCAACTTTCAGATATTGGAGCAACACTAGGTTTCGGAATACCAATTCTAGCGCAACAATCTTTATCATGCGTTAATATTGGTTTTTCTGTTGGAAATAGATCCACAACAGCAATTGGTTCCTTAAACGAAAAATACATCGGAATCAATTTTGGGATAATATTGGCACCTTCAAATTTTGACCGTTGGTTCAGAAAGAGAAAATTAGACTAACTTATTCAGTTATGCCAATCAGAATTCTTTTCGTGATTTTTTTATTGGTTTCTTTTTTTGGATTTTCTCAAGAGAATTCAACTGACATCAAAAAATGCCAGCAATTTAAAAATTTAGGCGACAAATACTTTGCAAAAAATGACTTTCCACAAGCTGTTGCCTTTTATCAAAAAAGCGAACTGTTTTGCGATCAATTTGAGAAAGCAGCATACGATAAACTTGTTTTAAGTATTAAAAACTCGCTTACAAATTCAAAAGACAAAATAACACGTAGTAATTATATTGACACCTTGGTTAATGTCTATTCAAGATCAGAAATCAATGGGTTTTATGATCAAAATAATGATTTAGTGCGTGCTACTTTTATAATTAAATCAAGTAAGCCTGATTTGAAAAAAGTAGATGACTTGTTCGTCAGGGCAATGAAAAATAAAAGCTTGAGCTTAAGTGAAACTCAACTAACACTTTATTTTTCAAATTTATATGCACTGTATCAAGGAATAGCTAAAGAAGAAAAAAGCGTATTTAAAAGAAGGTTAATAAAAGAGTATTTTGAATTACAGCAAGTGATTGTAAATCAGAATATGGGAGAGGGAACAAAATCCAATCTTGACACTTATTTTAACAATATTATAAAAGATTGCAGTGACATTGCACCAGATATTGAATTCTACATAAACACATTATCCAAAACTGAGAAAGAAAAACACACTGAATTATCGAATTTTAGATTCATTTTGGAGAAGAACAATTGCACAGAAAGTTCCATTTACAAAGGGGTAATTGATTCATTAATTTATATTGAACCTTCAACAGATTTATACTTGGCATCTGCAAAATGCTTAAGCAATAGAAAAGAATACAGCAAGGAATTTTCGACCTTATATTTTGCTAAAAAAATGGCAAAAGATGAATCGATTATACAAGAAATAGACTTTTTAAGTGCTTTATCCTTGTATAATGCTAGTAACTATTCGGAAGCATATAAAATAGCAATTACAGTCAAAGGGAAATATTATGGCGAATCGCAAAAGATTGCGGCTCAATCAGTCATAATGTCAAAAGAATCGTGTGGTGAAAATAGTATTTTACAAAAACTGAATTTATATTATGCTCTTGATCTCTTGTCTAATGCAAATAAAGCAGGACTCGATATTCAAAATATAATAAAGGAGCAAATTGCTCAATTGCCAACAGAAAATGAATTACGTTCCATTAAATTGAAAAAAGGTCAACAAGTAACATTAGCATGTTGGGGAATTCAAATTGTTATTCCAGAATGATGAAAAAAGCTAATTTGATTGTATACAAAATACTTGCTAGTATTCTACTAAGTGCATTACTCTTTTCATGTGTGAATGATTTGGAATCGATTCAAAAAGTCACTTATGATCCAAAAGCACCTGATGAAGTCACAAAAAATTTAAGGGTTTTTTATACAGATTCAGGTTATGCGCGGGTTGAGGTATTTGCGGCTATTGCTGAAACATATTCAAAACCTATCGCTGTTACCAAATTAAAAGACGGAATTAAAGTCAATTTTTTTAGTGCCGATGGAAAAATCGTTTCCACGCTAACCGCCTTATACGGTGAAGTAAATTATGCGAATGGAACTTTTTTTGTGCGAGATTCTGTTCAACTCGTTAACCATGAAAAAAAACAACGAATGGAAACTGAAGCATTGTATTGGAATCAAAAAGATAGTTCCATTTATACAACCTCAAATGTTGTCGTTCGTTCTCCAAAAGGAGTATTATATGGTGATGGCATTCGCACGAAACAGAATTTTTCAGAATACGAATTTTTAAAGCCTTATGGCAAAATCAATTTTGATGATTGAGAAGATTCAAAATTTATTTTTAAACAACGTATCTTTGCACTTTAAATAAATTAAAACATGAATTTATACAACAAGGTAATGCTCTATTTTTGGTTGGCCGCAGCAATCATTATTTTTTTTATAACCTCGTACATGAGTTATGCTGAAGGCATTAAAAAATGGGGGTTTTATTATATTTTTGTAGCATCAGCTTTATTAATGTTTTTAGTAAAACGCTGGATGATGAAAAGAATGGAAAAGCACATGGCTTTTATGGAAGAACAAAAAAAGAATCAAAAATAAAATTCCTTTTATCATCGATAATGTATGTTTATTTATCAATTTGTCAGTTGAACACAATTCATTATTGGCAAAATGAAATGAGAATTATCTTAGACTAATTTTTTTGAGTTAGTAATTAATTGAAATGTAACTTTTTAAGCTATTCGTTTGTTCAACAGTATTATATGAGATTAGGTTCATTTTTAATATTTTTCTTATTTACCCTTATTTGTTCTGCAAGTTTTGGACAAAAATTATTGAGTGGTAAAATCACTGATGAACGAAACATCCCAATTCCTTTTGCTAAAATTTATGCTAAAAATAATGCAGAACTTCGAACTGTTGCCGATGCAAATGGCTACTATGAACTGAGACTTTTTGTCGGGGAATATTTTCTTGTGATTAATTCAACAGGTTACAGTGAAAGAGAAACATATGTCATGATTAATGACCTAGATATCATTCGTGACATTCAGTTATTTCCGACAACAATTAAAGAATTAGAAGACATTGAAGTATCAGCTAAAAAAACAAATCCTGGTCGTGAAATCATGCTCAAGGTGGTTAAAAAAAGAGACCAAATAAATCCTTGGAATTACCCGCATAGTGTTGAAGGATATATAAAAGCCACTGAAGTACTTGATAAAAAAGAAAAGGACGAAAAGAACGAGAAGAAAAAAGCGGAGAAAAAGGAAAATTCAGACGAAATAACGATTGACGATCCTTTTGAAGAAGAAAGAAAAAAACAAGCTGCCTTTGCTGAAAGTATGAACCTTGTTGAAGTTCAATTTACACGTTATTATTCTCCCCCAAAAGATGTTAAAGAGGTTCGTAATGCATACGAAAAAAGAGGAAATGACCAGAATTTATATTACACAACTACGGTAAAATCGAACTTCAATTTCTTTGAAAATTTATTGCAACTGAACGATTTACACCAATCACCTGTCAGTTCTCCAATTTCTGGTCCTGGAATTCTTTCCTATAAATATCGTTTAGAGGAACAATATGAAGAAAATGGCCAATTAATTAACCGAATTAAAATCATCCCAAGGAGCACTTCTACATCAACACTAGAAGGCTATATTTGGGTAATTGATTCTCTTTGGTTGATTCAAAAGTTGGAATTGACATTGAATAAAGGAAATTTATTGATCTACGACTATTTTACCATTCGCCAATCCTTCGATCATCCTGGAGATAGTCTATGTGTTTTAGTTAAACAAGAGTTAGATTATGGTGTGAAATACAAAGATCAAACGTCAACGTGCAAAACAACAGCAGATTTTTCCAATTATAAATTTAATTCAGGATTTTCAAATAAGTTTTTTGGCAATGAACTTTCTGTTACCGAAGAAGAAGCCTATGATAAAGACTCTACATTTTGGAGTCAAACAAGAACTGTAATCTTAACAGAACAAGAGAAAGCCTTTATTCTTGCCAAAGACAGCATACGAGATTATCAAAACAGAAAAGAATATACCGATTCTATTGATTTAATATTCAATAAAGTTACCGCTTTGAAAGTGCTTTGGTTCGGTGTTGATCATAGAAATAGAGCAAAAAAATCTCAATGGACGATAAGCTCTGTTGCTGCAACAACGCGTCCTTTGTACATTGCGGGACCAAGGATTGCACCCAGTTTTTTCTATTTTAAAAAATGGGATGATCAGCGAACACTTGACTCCTATTCAGAAATATCAATCGGATTGTTAAACAGTGATATTAAAGGTCAAACCTATTGGAGATATCTCTATGATCCCTTTCATTTTGGTAGAGTAAGCATCGATTTATCACATGATTTTGATGTTATAAGAAGTTACGATGCGATTACTCAAATTTACAAACGTGAAAACTTTATTGAAACCACG